>NZ_JBFTPS010000050.1:0-49717 GCF_056398605.1 Variovorax sp. 01T432 | reverse complement strand
CGTTCTTGACCTTGCCGTCCTCGCGGTAGCTGCGGCGTAGCAGGTGGGTGCGATAGACCTGGTCCTTGTACTTGCGGGTCGTAGTGACGACGTGAGCGGTTCCGGTGCGGGCTGCCATGAATGCCAATATATACAACAAGAGCCATAATGTCAACTATTTAGTGACTACATATTGACACCAAAAAAATCCTCCGAAGAGGAGGATTCGTGAACCACGACAACCACTTGCCGCTTCCCGAGTGACTACGAAGTACAAGGAACTTCAGCCTAGTCCTGCAGGCCGCGCACGCTGCGGTAGCGGCAGTCCGCCGAGTTCACGTGGCGCAGCCGGAACTCGATGGGCGTGTCCTTGTAGGTAAAGGCGGTGCGCTGGATGCGAAGCAGCGGATCGCCGGCCGCGAGCTCCAGCGGCTGGGCGAGGCTGTCGTCCGCGCTGCACGCGCCCAGGTCCTCGACCACGCGCACGATCGAGATGCCGTGGTGCTCCTGGTAGTAGCCATAGATCGAGCTGCGCCGCGCCGAGAAGGTCTCGATGCTCAGGTCGGCGAAGCGTTCGAGCGGAATCCAGATGCGGTCCAGCATCACCGGTGCCCCGTCGAGAAGACGCAGGTTCTCGATGCGCGCGACCCGCGCGCCGCGCGCCAGGCGCAGCGCGGCGGCCACCTCCGGGCTTGCGCGCTCCTTCGCGAAGCTCAGCAGCTTCGCCGACACCTTGATCGGGCTGCCGGCCAGGTCGACGAAGCTGAAGAACATGTCGAAGCTGTTCTCGTTGGTGTGCCGCGCCACCGTGGTGCCGCGCCGGGCGCGCCGGATCAGCACGCCCTCCGCCACGAGTTCCTCGACGGCACGCCGGATGGTGCCGATGCCGACGCCGAATTCCGACGCCAGCTCCGCCTCCGTCGGGATGCGGTCGCCGGGCGACCAGTGGCCCGAGCGCAGGCGGTCGACCACGCGGGCACGTACCGATTCGTACAACCGCTGGGCGGGCTTGGGTGATTCTGGCTGCATCGTTCGGGGTCGTCCGGGGCGGATTCTGGCTGTTCGTTAACAGGGCTTGGAGCGAAGGAGGATAGCGCGAACCCTCATGCGTCAAATAAATTGAATTATTCGAATGATTCGATTGACGGATTGGGGGTGCGCGTCCTAAAGTCCTTCTCGAAGCGCGCCGCGGTGGCGCGTACTTTTGCGGAGAACCCCATGCCCAACTTCATCAAGCACATTGCCCTCAAGGTCGACGACGTCGAGAAGACGCGCGCCTTCTACGAAACCGTCTTCGGCTACACGCACGTGAACACCGTGCGCCGCAAGGGCAAGAACGGCGACCACATCTCGCATCACCTGACCGACGGCTACATGGACCTGACCCTGATCCATTACGAAGGCCCGGATTCGGACGAGGCCGACTTCGCGGGCCCCGCGCCCTGCATCCATCACATCGGCATGGAAGTCGAGAACCTCGAGGAATTCATCGCCGCCATCAAGGCCAACGGCGGCGAGATCCTGACGGCGCCCGGGCACCTGCCGGTCAAGTTCCGCTCGCCCAACGGCCCGGTCGGGGAAGTCGTTCCGATGGAGCGCTGGGAGAAGAAGACGCTGGCGGCCGGCGTCCACGGCGAAGTCCTCGCCTGAGCGTTCCGGCCCGCGCCGCGGACCGAGAGGCCATGGACGCCTCCCCCAGCGCCGAGAGGAGCTACTCGCCATCGGTGATAGGCCGGTAGCAGAACATCGGCCGCCGCTGATATGCCGCTGGGCACGGGGCGGATATGGGGGGCGCCTGGCGTCGTCAAAGACAGCGCATCCGCAGGCGCACTTCGTCCACTCAAAGCAATTCTCTGATTGATTCAATTCCTACTGTGCCAATAATTCACCAGGCTCGACCGCTCAATGGCGCCCAGCGATGCACGCAGTCCACGCGGTCCACATTCGTAGGTAGATTCATGTATCAGCACATCTTGGTTCCCATCGACGACACCCCGATCTCCGAGCGCGGTCTACGCGAGGCGATTCGTTTGGCCGCGGCGCTGAAAAGCCGGTTGAGGCTGCTGCACGTCATCGACGATTTCAAGGCGCAGGTCGATCAATCGGCGGAGTCCACCTTCGACGCTGCGGTCCAGAAAGTCCGCCAGAGGGCCGAGGCTTTACTCGCCGACGCACAAAGAAGCGCTGCCGATTCCGGAGTTCCAGCCGAGTGCGTCTTGATCGAAGCGGTACCCAATACGGTTTCAGATCTCATCTTGCAAGAGGCCCAGACTCAGCACTGCGATCTCATCGTGATGGGGACGCACGGACGCCACGGCTTGAGCCGCCTGGTCTTTGGCAGTGACGCCGACCTGATCGCCCGAGCCAGTCCCGTGCCGGTGCTGCTGGTGCGATCGTCCTAGGCCACGCGTGGGACATCACCCACACAACGGAAAAGGCCTGGTCCGTGATGGCCGAAGAGCTCATGCGAGCGAGCCGGCCGCTTACCTTGTGCGATGAAGGTTGAAGCCCGATGCATCCGCGACGAGCGAACGGCAAATTCATCGAACTACAGTCCTCGGGAGTCGAGGATCGCGGTGAGTGCTCGTTCGAATTGAATTCCCACCGCCTGCAAGGCGGACTTCAGGCCTTCACCGCGCTGGACCGTGTTCGGGTCACTCCCGTTTACGAAACCTCGGCGGACGTCTTCGAGTTCCTGCACCAGTCGCGCACGGTCTTCCTTGACTTGACTCAGCAGCGTCTGAACTTCAGGGGCTGCTGACGTATCGATGGCAGGCTGGCTTGCCTTGGCCATCAATTCGTCGATATGTCGAAGATGCGATTCCGATTCGCGGATATGTTGTTCAACAAGACGGTCTATGCTTTGCATGGCTTCCTCGATGCTTGCGAATGGCTTGCATTCAGCCGATCATGGTTCTCAGTGGGCGAATTGCGGGGCGGGTTCCAGTATTCGCGGATCGGCTAGGCCAAGACTTGATCCGCATCAAGCCCGGGTCGCCGCGATTGACCAGAGCGGTGCGGTTGAGTTTCTTCGAGCCGGGCGGCAGGCGGAGCCCGGGCCCTGCGCATAAAGAATTCGCTTTGGCACGCACCCGCTCACGACCGCTCGGACGATGGATGAGTGCTGATGAGCGGCGTCGGGGAGCCGATTGCGGCTCTCACCATGTGGGCCGCGAGCGTCTCATAGAGGGGCCGGCTGATCATGCGCGAGACCAGGCTGGCCAGCATGGCGGAAGCCATCAGGCTAAGCACCATGGAATGGCCATCAACCATTTCCATGACGATGATGAAGGCGGTAAGTGGCGCCTGTGTCACGGCCGCGAGGAACCCGGCCATACCCATGGCAATCAGTGCTGTGCCGAGCGCGGAACCGGAGAGTTGAGCGATGGCTTCGCCGATTCCGGCACCGATCGACAATGCCGGCGCAAAGATCCCGCCGGGCACGCCGCACCAAGCCGTCAGCCAAGTGGCGATGAACTTGAGCAGTGTGTAGAGTGACGTAAGGCCGACTCCACCCGCGAGCATGTCCTTCACGGCTGCCGACCCCGAGCCGAAGGTCATGCCGTTCGTCACGAGGCCGATCACTGCAACAGTCAATCCACCTAGGGCCGCGAAGCGCACGGGACCGCGCGCACGCAGCCCGTTGAGTCGTCCAGGCGCATGAGTCAGTGACGCCGCCATGAGCCGTGCGAACAACCCACCCGCGGCGCCGCTCACAATCGCGGTCAAAAGCCCCGGCCACAGCACCTCCCAGCCAATGCGCGGCACCTTGATGACGCCGAAATAGCTGAGGTTGCCGAACGCGGAAACCGCCACCAGGCCTGCTAGCACGATCGCCGTGATGATGAGCCCGCTTGCGCGCGCTTCAATTCGGCCCGAGAGCTCCTCAATCGCGAAGACGACGCCCGCCAAGGGCGCATTGAAGGCCGCGGCGATGCCGGCGGCGCCGCCCGCCAGCAACAGGCCCCTCGCATCGATCGTCGTGCGAGGCGAAAGCCAGCGTCGAGCGTGCTGCATGACGCCGGCAGCCACTTGCACCGAAGGACCCTCGCGCCCGATCGAAAGGCCGGCTGCGAAGCCGAGCACAGCAAGTCCGATCTTCGCGAGCGTCAACCTGAGCGACACGAAAAAGCTCCGCCGCTCCGGCGGCATGGCCGCATCCAGAGCGGCCTTCACCTGCGGGATGCCGGAGCCAGCCGCTGTCGGCGCCCAACGCCTTGTCGCCCAGACGATCGCGGCTGTGGCGGCCGGTGTCCACAGCAGGATGACCCAGGCATGGGCCCGGTGGAGGCCCTGGAACAGCCCGAATGCCCAGTCGCTTGCCATCGTGAATCCCACAACGAACAGACCTGCGACGATCGCGTAGCCAAGCACGATGGCACGGTCCAACCATACGCGGCCGCTCGACAGTTCGGCGCGCAAGTTCTGCAGGAAATCAGGCTCGTGGTTCATGGCCGTAGGCGGGCTGGGCGGCGTCGACAAAGGCCAAGGCGCGTTTGTTCGCGAGCGGGCGCGTCAAGCATGTCGGGTGGCAGCCGAGGCCGCGCTCGGCTTCAACGAGTCCGGGTGAACTGCCGTTCGACGCGGGGTGGGTCTGAGGAACTCGCGAAAGCCGGCATCGATGTAGGCGGACGGTGGCAGCACGTCCGTGAGCAACTGCGCGTCGACTTCTGCCTCCATCTGCGCCGCACGGTCGTCAAGTTCGCCGCTGATTAGAGCAAGCCCGGCGATGAGGACGACGAGTGGCGCGATGGACCCGATGCGTACCCAGATCCGGGCGCTTCTGAGGGAGATTGAAGAGTTCAGCCATGCGAGAGGTGGTCGCGGCTGTTGTGGCACCACCTTGCGGTTGGCAATCGCCCGCAAGCGCCCCGCCTGCAGGCGCTCGACAATCTCGCATGACAAGTCGCGCTCCCTATCTGACAGCCAAATCGCGATCGCCCGCCCCAGTTCGTCGCATGGGCCATCCAACGTAGGTCGATCTGCCTGAGGTGCGCGACGGCTCCACAATCTCATGATCTGGCCTCCTTCGCCGATTGCACAGCCTTGGCCAACCCCGCGAGCTGTCCTTGATGCAGGGGCGCAAGCTTCGAGAGAAGCCTGCGCCCTTTGGGTAGCAGGTGAACCTCCACTTGTCGGCGGTCCGTTTGACTGGGCGTTCGCCGCACGAGTCCAAGGGCCTCGCAGCGGGACACAAGCGCCACGACACCGTGCGGCTGGGCCTGCAGGCGGAGTGCGAGTTCGCTGATGGTGGCCCACGAGCGGCCCGGATATCCCTGGGTATGCAGCATCAGCTGGTACTGAAGCACCGTGACGCCGGCTGCGCGAGCCGCGTCCTCGCTGAAGCGAAGGAAGGTACGCAGCTGATATCGGAATAGCGAAAGTGCTTCGAGCTGCTCTTTCAGCAGCGGGGGAGGATTGGTTGCCAACGGAAACCTCAAGTCGGAGGGCCAGAGAAACAGGGCGCGAAGGCTAAACGGACGTCGCCTCTGCAAGGAATACACGCCGCCATGGATTACTCACAAGATGAGTAAATTTTCCTCATGCCGTGACGATCTCACTTCGGTGTTTCATCCTGCGAGGGAGACGCACATGCGGCCAGCTTCCCGATGCCGAAGGCCCACAGATGCCTCATAATATGAGGCATTCTGGGGCCCACGGGAGAATGCCTGTGGGCCACGTACTACCTCACCACCGTCACAGTGCAATGTGAGTGGCTGATGACCTGGCGCGCGACAGAACCGATGAGCCAGCGATCGAACAACGTGTGTCCGCGGTGGCCGACCACGATCAGATCGATGTTGTGTTTCTCTGCATGGCGAACGATTTGCTCCCCGGGCTGCCCGATGGTCACTTCGAGCGTCGACGCAATCGACTCCTTGTTCAGTCTCTCCCTCACTGATCGCAGGAGTTCATTGCACTGCTCATAGACGGTTTCCAAGCCGCCAGAGACGGCCATTTCATTGGCGAAGTCAGGCAACCTGGCCACCGTCAGAACGTAGATTTCGGCGACATATCGATGCACAAGGTCCACTGCAAACGTCAACGCGTTATCGGCGCTTTCCGATCCGTCATAGGCCAACAAGATTCGCCTGATCATGGTCGTTCCTCCGTCTTGAACAGCGCTGGAGCACGTCGCGAGGGGGCCAAATCGCGCCCGGCCGCACCCAGCTATTTGTAGACTCCATTGCGGCGACGTAGTGCCCCAGATTTTCCCCTCGCCTCACATCGAGCGCCGAGTTCGTGACAACCAAGAGCGCGATGCCGCGTTACTCAGTGGAGAGTTGGTTTCCACTCCCGAGAAAAGCATGGAAATACTCACCTTGCTGTGACTGCAGTACCCCCCGCAATCCCTCGACACTTCACGCTGCTGACGTACCGCTTTGCCGCCTCCTGGCCGCGCTTCAGGCCGTGGGTGCTGGCGGCTCTGGGCGCGCTGTTGTGCGCGCTGGTCGGAATGGCGCTGCATGGCCTGCTGCGCGAGGTGCGCTACGGCAGCGTGATGCAGGCCGTCGCGGCCACGCCGGATCTTCACATCGGGCTCGCCTTGGCGGCGACGGCCGCGAGCTATCTCATCCTGACTGGATACGACTTCTCGTCGCTCACGTATGCGCACGCCAGTGTCCAGCGCTCCACCGTGGTCCTCACTTCCTTCGTGGCCTATGCGCTGTCCAACACCATCGGCTTCGGCCCGCTGACGGGTGGTGCAGTCCGCACACGCATGTACACGGCGTCGGGCCTGACGCCGCACCAGATCGTTCAGGTGATCACGTTCAACGCCGTCGCGTTCGCTCTGGGCATCTCGACGTTCGGCGCGCTAGCCCTCCTCTGGGACGCACCCCATGTTGCGCCGCTCCTGCGGATGCCGGTGACGCTCCTGCGGTTGATCTCGGGCACGACGCTGCTGGGGGTGGCCGCATTCCTCTGGCTTTGCGCCCGGCGGCGAGTGCTCAACCTCGGTGCACGCAGAACGCTTCGACTGCCACCGGTCCGGCTCGCAACTCGGCAACTGGTGCTCTCGGCGCTCGAACTGGCGGCCTCGGCGGCAGCGCTGTGGTTCCTGCTTCCGGCGGATCGCATTGCTCCATCAACCTTCATCAGCTTTTACGCCATTGCCGTGGCTGCCGGCATCGTGAGCCATGTCCCGGGTGGTGTGGGCGTCTTCGAGGCGGTCATGCTCCTCATCAGCGGCGCGCACGTGCCGACCGAAGCCATGCTCGGCGCGCTGCTGCTCAATCGCGGCATCTACTACGTGCTCCCCCTGGTGATCGCGACGGCCATCGTGCTGACTTACGAATTGCGCTCCGGCGTGGCCGCCCCCATTGGACGCGCAGCGGTGCGACTGAGCCCGCGCCTATTGGCGGCCCTGGCGCTGGTTGCCGGCATCTGGCTGCTGGTTTCGGGCGTGACTCCGTTGACCGAAGACGCGCGGGACCTGCTCGAAGCGCTGAAGGTGCCACTTCCACTGATTGAGGCGTCGCACTTTCTTGGCAGTGTCGCCGGCCTGGGTTTGCTGCTGGTGGCCCGCGGGCTGTTCCACCGGCTCGATGCGGCATGGTGGGTAGCACTGGGCCTGTCCGTCGCTTCGGCCGTCCTCGCGCTACCCAAGGGCATCGCATTGCACGAGGCCGCGCTGATGTCGGCCCTCGCGGTGTTGTTGCTGATCTCACGTCGCCAGTTCGACCGGCCGTCATCGCTGTTTTCCCAACATCTTGAGCCTGGGTGGATCTTTGCGCTGGCCGCCGTGTTTGCTGCTTGTGTCTGGATCCTGCTCTTTGCCTACCAGGAGGTGAGCTACACCCGTCGGTTGTGCTGGGAGTTCGAACTCGATGCACAGGCTCCACGTTCGCTGCGCGCGTTGCTGGGGGCGGCACTGACGGCCCTTACCTTCGGGCTGTGGCAGTTGCTGCGTCTTCCGGCGGGCGAAGTCGCATATCCGTCCGATGAAGAGATCGATCGAGCGGCGGCCATCGTCCGATCGAGTTCGGCGCCGGAGGGCTGCATGGCTCTCATGGGCGACAAGCACCTGCTGTTTTCTCCCACCGGCAAGAGCTTCCTCATGTTCGGCAAGCGCGGCCGCTCGTGGATTGCGCTCTTCGGCCCGATCGGGGAGCCGAATGAATGGCCCGATCTGGTTTGGACCTTCGTCGAACTTGCTTCGGCCCATGGCGGTCGGCCGGCCTTCTATCAAGTGCGGCCCGCCAGTTTGCCGCTGTACCTGGACTGCGGATTGCAGGCGTTCAAGCTAGGCGAGTACGCACACATCGAACTGCCTGAGTTCAGCCTCAAGGGAGCCAGGAGGGCCAATCTGCGTTCAGGCATGAATCGCGGCGAACGTGAAGGCTTGTCGTTCGAGGTTCTGGCGCCGGAAGCCGTGATGAACGTGATGCCAGAGCTGCAGGCCGTCTCCGACGCCTGGCTGGACAAACAAAACGCCCGCGAGAAAGGCTTCTCCGTTGGCCGCTTCGACCCTGCTCGGCTGGCGCGCTTCCCAGTTGCAGTGGTGCGATACGAAGGTCGGGTCATCGCGTTCGCGACGCTGTTCACCACGGACGCGGCGCAGGAGGCGTGCGTCGACCTGATGCGCCATCTGCCTGAATCGCCTCCAGGAACCATGGATTTTCTGTTCGCCAGGATCCTGCTTCACCTGCAGGCCAAGGGTTTCCATCGATTCGGACTGGGCATGTCGCCCATGGCCGGCATGGCAACGCGGCAGAGCGCGCCGCGCTGGCAGCGACTGGGTCGCGTGCTGTTCGACTACGGCGAGCGCTTTTACAACTTCCGTGGCCTCTTCAGCTTCAAGGACAAGTTCGAACCCGTCTGGGAAGCTCGCTATCTGGCCGCTGCGGGTGGGGTGTCGCCGCTGCTCGTTCTGATTGATCTGGCGGCCTTGATCGGCGGTGGGGCCAAGGGAGTAATTGCAAAATGAATCAACGCTCGGCGCGGATGCCTGGCCTGCGGGCCATGGCCATCGGGGCGGTTCTCTTCGTGGGTCTACTTCGGTTGGCTGTCGCCCAGACGCAAGAACCGACAAGCGCGCCCATGGCCACCCATCTCATCACTCATGGCGTGTTCGTGGACGTACCGGTCTTTCGACCTGCGGGGCAGGTCCAACAGTTCGTCCTTCTGTTCTCCGGTGACAGCAAACCGAGCGCGCGAGACCACAGGCTTGTGCAATGGATGGTGGCCAAGGGCGCGATGGTGGTGGTTGTGCCGCTGCCGGTCTTCTACGACGGCATCGCGGCGGTGAGCCGCCAATGCGTCCACGGACCCGGCGGCGTCGAGAACTTCGCGCGCTACGTGCAGGCGTATGAGAAGGTGCCCGGCTACATCGAGCCGCTGCTGGTCGGCACCGGCAATGGCGGCGCATTCGTCTATGGTTTACTCGCCCAGGCACCAGTCCAGACGTTTACAGGGGCACTTTCGTTGGACTTCTGTCCGCGGCTGACGCTGCCGATGCCGTTGTGCGAGGAGGGCGTGCTTCGATGGCGGCCGGCGGCCAGCGGCGTCGACCTGGATGCCGGCACTCGACTCACGGCCGCCTGGGCCGCGGTTCAAGGTGACGCCCCGTCCGCCTGCACGGTGAGGGCGCGGGCGTTCACCCGAGAAGTTCCCGAGGCCACGTGGATTGGCGTGCCCGCGAAGGCCACTTCGGACACCCAGGAATTGCCCGCCGGCTTCGAGTCGGCCTTCGAGTACCTTGCCAAACAACGCGCAGCCCTCGAATCCCCGCCTGCCACGCTCGCGGACCTGCCGATGACAGAAGTTGCCGCCGCTGGCGACGGCTCGCGCTTCGCAGTGATGATCTCGGGCGACGGCGGTTGGGCCGGCATCGACAAGCGCGTTGCGGCGGCACTCGCCGCGGCGGGCGTGCCGGTCGCGGGGATCGACTCCCTGCGCTACTTCTGGTCGGCCCGCACGCCGGAGGGCGTCGCCGCCGACCTTGACCGGGTCATCCGCTACTACGCGGCACACTGGAAGCGCACCGAGGTCATCTTGATCGGGTATTCGCAGGGCGCAGACATACTGCCATTCGCCCTCAACCGCTTGCCGGCGCGCACGCGGGCCCTGGTGCGACTCACGGCGCTGCTCGGTCCCGGGGAGAAGGCTTCCTTCGAGTTCCACGTGAGCAACTGGATAGGCAAGAGCGGTGATCGGCCGATCGCTCCTGAAGCCAAGAAGATGGCAACCGCCGAGACGCTGTGCATTTATGGTGCGGACGAACGAAAGGATTCCCTGTGCCCGCTGCTCAGAGACACAGGCGCGCAGGTTGTCGTCATGCCGGGCGGGCATCATCTCGGGGGTGACTATCAGGCGCTGGCAGCCAAGGTTTTGGCGGCGGTGCCTCCGGGAGTTCGCTAGATGGCATCGCTCGCGACCTTGCTTTCGACATTGTTTCCTGGCTGGTCCTTCTGCCCACGTTCTTCCGTCTGCGGGAGCGATCAGGAGCGTCACGGCCGCGGAGCCGCGCTCGATTCGCCTTCGACAAGGTCTGCGACGGCTCGGATAGCCACCGCGTACCCCTTAGCCCCAAGCCCGGCAATGACGGCGGTCGCCGCGCGCGACATCAACGAGCGCTGGTAGATCTCTTCCCGGCGGTGGATGTTCGAGATGTGTATCTCCACGATGGGGCCCTGGAACATCTTCAGCGCATCGAGGATGGCGATCGAGGTGAATGAGTAGCCCGCCGGGTTGATGACAATGCCGCTGCCCTGATCAATTGCTTCATGGACCCAGTCGATCATCTGCGACTCGCTGTTGGTCTGCCGGAACTCGATCGGTTGCGCGCCGGCGGCTTGCCGGCACAGGGCCTCGATCTGCGCGAGGGTCGTGCTGCCGTAGATGCCAGGCTCGCGAGTGCCCAGGCGATTGAGATTCGGGCCGTTGAGCACATAGATGGGCTTGTTCATGGGGTGTCCTCGGAATCCGGATTCATCCTTTGTAGCCCATGACGCGCGGCAACCACAGGACGGTTTCCGGAACAAACGTGATGAGCGCGAGCACCGCGATGGCCGCGAAGATGAACGGCATCGATTCGCGCACGATGGCAACCAGCGGCTGCCGCGTCATGTTGGCTACAACGAACAGCAGCAGACCGAACGGCGGCGTCAGGAGCCCGATCATGATGTTTACGACCACGACCACTCCGAAGTGCACCGTGTCGATGCCAAGTGCCTTCACGGCCGGGATGAAGATCGGCACGATGACGAGCAGGATGGTCGTGCCCTCGAGCAGGCAACCCAGCATGAGCAGAATTGCATTGACCAGCAGCAGGAAGCCGAATCTTGACAAGTGAAAGCCCGCGACAAAATGCTGCACCGAAGCCGGGATGTTCTCTGCGGTAACGACGTAGTTGAAGGCCAGCGCGCCGGCGATCAGCATGCCGACCGAGGTGGTGGCCTTCGCGCTCGACAGTAGCACGCCGTATACCTGGCGGGGCGATAGCGAGCGGTAGATCAACGCTGCGGCAAGCAGTGCATAGGCGGCCGCAGCAGCTGCGCCTTCGGTGGGTGTCATCACACCACCGTAGATGCCAAACAGGAGGATCACCGGCAGTAGCAACGCCGGAAGGGCATCGATCGTGGCGCGTGGCACCTCGCGCAGCTGAACCGGAGGCTCGATCGGGTAGCGGCGGCGCGTCGAGATGACCGCGTTCATCACCATGAAGGCGATCCCCAGCAAGAGCCCCGGAATCACGCCGCCGAGAAAGAGATAGCCGATCGACGCGTCCGACACCAGCGCGTAGACCACCATCGGGATCGACGGAGGAATGATCGGCCCGATGATCGCGGCCGAGGCGGTGATCGCCGCAGCGTAGGCGACCGGATACTTCCCGTCGCGCGACATCATGCCGATGATGATGCGCCCGATGCCCACCGCATCCGCGATCGCCGACCCAGACATGCCGGCGAAGATGATGTTCGAGACAATGTTGACGTGGCCGAGGCCACCGCGAAAGCGCCCGACGAGTATCAGGCAGAACCTCAACAGCCGGTCGGTCAGACTGCCCGTATTCATCAAGTCCGCAGCGAGGATGAACAGCGGAACCGCGAGCAGCACATAGCTGTTGTACAGGCCGTTCAGAATCTGCTCGGCCGCGGTTCCCGGGTCAAGCCCGGCCATGAGCAAATAGAAGATTGACGCGGAGATCATCGAGAGGGCGATCGGCAGACCGAGCAATGCCAAGGCGACCAGCACGATCACGCACATCACGAAGGGTGAGAGTCCCATCATGCGGCTCTGTCCCCTGGAACGTCCTTGGCGACGGTTGGGGCCGCGCCGCGCCAGGCGATCCACGCCCCGCGCGCTTGCCGCACGATGCACACGATCGCGAACAGCAGATAGATGGCGTAGAGGTAGTCGAAGCGCATGCCGAGGTAGGCAGAATGCTCGCGCCGCATGAAAGCGACATAGCGCCACGTCGCCGGGAGCGACAGGGCCATCAGGACGATCATTGCCAGACTTGCGATGATCGTGAACGCGCGCCGGACGTCTGGTGACACGGCGTTGTAGACGATGTCGAAACGGACTTCATCTTCGTCCGCGACCAGGAACGACGCACCCCACAGCACCACCCACAGCCAGCACAGCACGGTTACCTCCTCGGTCCAGCCCAGAGGGCGGTTCAGGGCATAGCGGAACAAGATCTGCAGCAGGAATGAAACGAACATGGTCGCGATCAGCGCGACTGCGACGTCGTTGGCGCGCCGCCCCAGCCAGCGAGCGCGCGACGTGCGGCTGGCCCGCGGGGGGGCCTCTTCAGGCATCGACACGATCCCCGGGTCTAAAGCGCGTTGATGCGCTCCAGCGCACCGCTGGGCCAATCGCGGCCGTACTTGTCGACGTAGCGCTTCTGCGCGAAGGTGCGGAAGGCGTTCAGGTCCGGCGTGTAGACCTTCTTGCCCTCGGCCTTCAGCGCGGCGACCACTTCCCGCTCCTGGCCCTCGAACTTGGCGGTGTAGTCGTCAATTGCTTTTTCGGCAGTCGAGCGAAAGCGTGCCTGTTGTTCGGGTTTCAGCTCGCTCCAGGCCTTCGACGAAACGGCCATCACGTCATAGCCGATGACGTGCCCGGTGAGAACGAACTGCGTCGTCACCTCGTCGAACTTCATCAGCTTGCTCAGAAGCAGCGGATTGTCTTGCCCATCGATGGCGCCCGTCTGCAGGGCGGTGTAGACCTCCGCGAATGCCACGGGCGTCGGATTGACACCGATGGACTCGCCGAGGAACTGCCAGAACTCGCCAGGCGGCATGCGTAGCTTGATGCCGGCCAGATCGGCCGGCGTCTTGATCTGGCGGTCGGGCTTGAGGTTGACGTGGCGCGCGCCGAAATAGACTGGAGTGATCACCTCGATCCCGAGTTGATCGCGCGCCAATTTCACGAACTGCTGGCCGACGTCGCTCTTGAAGGTCTTCTTGAGGTGGGCCACGTCGCGGAACAGATACGCGGATGTCAGCAGCGACCATGCCGGGACCTGCTTGGAGATGTCTTGTGGCGCGAGGTTGGCCATCTCGAGATTCCCCCGCTGAAGCGCGACGAGTTCCGTGCCTTGCTTGAACATCGTGTTGCCCCAGAACGGCTGGAACTCGAAGTCATTCTTCATGGCGGCGGCAAAGGCTTTGTAGGCCTCGGCGCGCAGGTCCTGCTCGGTAAAGGCCGAGCTGAAGCGCATTTTCATCGCGCCTTGCGCCCACAGGCGAGGCGCGGCGGCGAGGGCGAGCGTGGAGGCGCCGGTACGCAGAATGGCGCGGCGTTGAACCGTCGACGGCATGGGAGTCTCCTTCTTATGAGTTCATCTGACATTAGTCACTTTATCCAACGATGACAATAGGATCCAACGATCAGTCGGATGATGGCCGCAGGCGTAAGATCATGAAGCGGTGTGGCGGCTTCGGTCGCCACAGTGCGTAGAGGGAAAAGGCATGTTCGACGAAGCGCGACAGACGGAACCCATCGGCGAAAGAACCTACCTGCGCATTCGCGCGGACATCGTCAGCGGCAAGCTGAAGCCCGGCGAGCGGTTGACACTCGACCGGATGCGCGACGCCTACGAGGTCAGCGTCGGCACCCTGCGCGAGAACCTGAACCGGTTGTCCTCGGAAGGCCTCATCGTCGCCGAGGGTTCGCGCGGCTTTCAGGTCACCCCAGTTTCGGCGGCCGACCTGCGCGAGGTGGCCGCCATGCGTTGTCTGCTGGAAGTGCATGCGCTGCGCGAGTCGTTCGAGGCGGGCGATATGGAGTGGGAGGGCAAAGTCGTCGCAGCGCACCACAAGCTGGCCGCGATGGAGCGGCGCATGGACGCCGAGGGGCACTCGCACGCGCAAGCCTGGAAGCACTACGACCGCGAATTCCATCGCGCTCTGATTTCGGCATGCGGCTCGCAGGTGCTTCTGCAGATCCATGCGGTCATCTACGACCGCTACCTCCGCTACCAGATGGTTGCAGCGGTGTACCGCGGCGAGATCGCCGCCGGCGAACACCGGCGCCTGCTGGATTGCGCACTCAAACGCGACTGGAAGGGCGCGCAGAGCACGCTCGCCAAGCACGTGCAGGACTGCGTGAAGCACATGATCGACAAGCGCCTGGTGACTTGAGGGCGCTTGCAGCTGTGCTGAGCTGGCGCCGGGCTGCCGTTGCGAGCGCGCGATGCATGTCTATGGATTGCCGGTGGGCGCGCCGCCACCTGAGAGCCCGGCCGGCCGGCATTCGAACGGTCAGTCGGTGATCAGCCAGGCGGTGGCTTGCGTGATGGCACTGTTGGGGAAGACTCTTATCGGGCACGGCATGGCAAAGCTGAAAAAGCGACCAAGGTTGGCGATCCAATCGACATCGGTGACGACAGCGATCCTTTCCCACGCCTTCCAATGGGCGACGCCGAGCTTCAGGTCGAGAGTAGCCGTAGCTTGTCGATCTGCTTCAGCCTCGACTCGACGATCGGAACGAGGATCGCTTCATAATCGCTCGCGCTCACGTAGCCGGAAGCGAAAATGCCGACGACATCAGCGTCGGCTCGAACCGGCGTCAGAAAGTATTGGACGGCTGGCCGAGCACAGGGTTCACTTGTGAATCAGCCAACTGGGCCGCGCGTGCCGGCCTCCTCCGCGTGCCGCCCTCCTCCGCGTGCCGGCCTCGCGTCCATCATGCGGTCGGATAATGCCCTTGCAGTCGCTCTTGCATCCAGCGGTGTTGGAATCATGCCCGGCTGAGAATCGGCCCGGTATGGTCCCATCGACGCGGAGAACATCTTGATCGCAGCACCCGCAGCCCCAGGACTGCCGTCATCGCCCCGATCGGAGTCCGGAACCCCCAACATCGGTTCCGTTGTGTCCGTGCGCGGAAGCGTCATCGACATACGGTTCGATGGGCGCCTGCCCCCGATCTACACCGTGCTGCGCGCCGGCGAAAAGGGGCACATCGTGATCGAGGTGCTGTCGCAGCCCGATGCGCATCGTGTGCGCGGGATTGCCTTGACGCCGACGCAGGGATTGGCCCGCGGCACGGCGGTGCTGGACACCGGAAGCCCGTTGATGGCACCTGTGGGCCGGGCGATCCTTTCGCGGATGTTCGACGTGTTCGGCAACACCATCGATCGCGAGGCGGTCTTGTCCGATGTCCAGTGGCGTTCAGTGCATCGCGCGCCGCCGCCGCTCGCACGGCGTTCCACGAAGTCCGAAATCTTCGAGACGGGCATCAAGGTCATCGATGTGCTCGCGCCGCTGGAGCGAGGTGGAAAGGCGGGCCTGTTCGGTGGTGCGGGCGTCGGCAAGACGGTGCTGCTCACCGAAATGATCCACAACATGATCGGGCACCAGAAGGGCATCAGCATCTTCTGCGGTATCGGTGAGCGTTCTCGCGAAGGCGAGGAACTCTATCGCGACATGAAGGCAGCCGGCGTGTTGCCGAACATGGTGATGGTCTTCGGCCAGATGAACGAGCCGCCTGGCGCGCGCTTCCGCGTGGGACACGCGGCGCTGACCATGGCCGAGTACTTCCGCGACGACGAACGCCGCGACGTGCTCCTGCTGATCGACAACATCTTCCGCTTCATCCAGGCCGGCGCGGAGGTGTCGGGTCTGCTCGGGCAAATGCCGTCGCGGCTGGGCTATCAACCCACGATGGGCACCGAGTTGGCGGGACTGGAGGAGCGCATCGCCAACACCGACGCCGGCGCAATCACGAGCATCCAGGCGGTGTACGTGCCGGCGGACGATTTCACCGACCCGGCGGCGGTGCACACGTTTTCGCATCTCTCGGCGTCGATCGTGCTGTCGCGCAAGCGCGCCAGCGAAGGCCTGTTTCCGGCGGTCGATCCGCTGCAGTCGAACTCCAAGATGGCCACGCCGGGCATTGTTGGCCAGCGACACTACGCGCTGGCGCAGGAGATCCGGCGCACATTGGCGCAGTACGCGCAGCTCAAGGACATCATCGCGATGCTGGGCCTGGAACAGCTCTCGACCCAGGACCGAAATGTGGTCGAGCGCGCCCGGCGACTGGAGCGCTTCCTCACCCAGCCCTTCGTCACCACCGAGCAGTTCAGCGGCATGGCCGGAAAGCTCGTCGGTCTTGAAGACGCGCTGGACGGATGCGAGCGCATCCTCGCAGACGAGTTCAAGGACTACCCGGAGAGTGCGCTGTACATGATCGGCAGGATCGACGAAGCGAAGACCAAGGCCGGACCAGGCCCCGGGCGGACTTCGAAGCACGACGCCAAGCGTCAGGACCAGGCAGCGCCGGCAGCCGATGCCCATGAACCTTAAGCTACTGCTGCCGTTCGAGGTCTTCGCCGAGAAGACCGGTGTGTCCCGCATCGTTGCAGAGACCCGGCAGGGTTCGTTCGGCCTCTTGCCCCGGCGGCTGGATTGCGTGCTGGCGCTTGTCCCGGGCATCTTCATCTATGAGACACAGGCGCAGGGCGAGGTCTGCGTGGCCGTGGATGAGGGCGTGCTCGTGAAGACCGGCCCCGACGTCCTGGTCTCGGTACGCCGCGCCTTGGGCGGTACCGACCTCGCCCGGCTGCGCGAGGCGGTGGAGCGCGAGTTCCTGACCCAGAGCGAGGACGCGCAGAGCCTGCGCCAGGTCATGGCCAAGCTGGAGGCCGGGTTCCTGCGTCGCCTCGGGGGCCTGCATCATGGCTGACGAAACCCGCCAGGCACCGGAAAGGCCGCCGCGCTCCGATGGTTCGAGTGGCCAAGGCGAATGGACCCGAGAGCCCGCAGGCGACCGTTCGAAAGATGCGCCGGGCTTTGCCACGCAGGCGGGTACGAAGGCCACGCGCAAGCTCAAGGCGCGCCGCAATGCCTCGCAAGGCGTATGGTTCGGTCTTGGCATGATGGGGTTGATCGGCTGGTCGGTGGTGGTGCCGACGTTGCTGGGCGCGGCGCTCGGCATGTGGCTCGACAAGCGACACTCGGACACGCATTCGTGGACGTTGGCGCTGCTGGTCGCCGGGCTCGCCATCGGATGCCTCAACGCGTGGCATTGGGTCGCCAAGGAAGACAAGGCCATGCGCGAGGAACAGGAGTCCGACGATGAATGAGCTGCTCGCATCCCCCGCCGGAACGGCAACGGTGCTCGTGCTGATGCTGTCGGCTCTGGCGGGCGCCGCGCTGGGCCTGCTTTTCTTCGGCGGCCTGTGGTGGACTGCTCGGCGGGGTGCGGCGTCTTCCCAGCCGGCGCTGTGGTTCTTCGCCAGCCTGTTGGCGCGCCTGAGCATCGCACTCGGGGGCTTTTACGCAGTCTCCGGTGGCCATTGGGAGCGGATGCTGACGTGCCTGCTTGGGTTCGTCGTGGCGCGAGCGGTGGTGGTGCGCCTGACGCGGCCGCCGCCGCAAGGCCGCGCCCATGCGTCGCAGGAGGCCGAACATGCGCCTTAGTCCCGACGAACTGATCTACTGGCAGTTCGGCCACTTCAAGCTCAACGCCACCATTGTGTACACCTGGGGGCTGATGCTCGTGCTGGTGGTCGGCTCCAGGCTCATTACCCGAAAGCTCTCCACAGGGCTCCAGCGGTCGCGCTGGCAGAACCTGCTGGAGATCGTCGTCACGGCCCTCGAGACGCAGATCCGGGAGGTGGGCCTGCGCCAGCCACGCAAGTACCTCGGCTTCCTCGGCACGCTGTTCCTGATCGTCGCGGTCTCCGCCCTGTGCACCGTCGTTCCAGGCTACGAGCCGCCCACGGGATCGCTGTCGACCACCGCGGCCCTTGCGCTGTGCGTGCTGGTCGCGGTGCCGTATTTCGGCATCGCGGATCAGGGCCTGCGCAGCTACCTCGCGTCCTATGCCGAACCGACGGTCATCATGCTGCCGTTCAACATCATCAGCGAGGTCTCGCGCACGCTTGCCCTGGCGGTGCGCCTGTTCGGCAACATGATGAGTGGTGCCATGATCATCGCCATCCTGCTGACCATCACACCCTTCATCTTCCCCGTCGTCATGACGGTGCTGGGCCTGCTCACCGGGATGGTGCAGGCGTACATCTTCTTCATCCTCGCCACGGTCTACATCGCGGCCGCCATCGGCGTGCGCACGGACCGACCGGACGCCGAAGCGCCGCAAGAATCTTCAACATCGGTTTGATCAACAACAATCATCGAAAAGGAATCCGAGTGGACACCCTCACAATCATCGCGGTGGCCTCCATCGTCACGGCCGGCCTCACCATCTGCATCGGTGTCATCGGCACGGCGCTGGGCGAAGGTCATGCCGTCGCGACGGCGCTGAGTTCGCTGGCCCAGCAGCCCGACGCGTCCTCGACCATTACCCGCACGCTGTTCGTCGGCCTGGCGATGATCGAGTCCACGGCCATCTATTGCTTCGTGGTCTCGATGATCCTCATCTTCGCCAACCCGTTCTGGAATCATGCAATCGCGCAGGTCGCGGGAAAGTAGGGCATGCTCATCGATTGGTTCACTGTCGGGGCGCAGGCGCTGAACTTCGTCATCCTCGTGTGGTTGATGAAGCGCTTTCTTTACAAGCCCATCCTCGACGCGATCGACTCACGGGAAAAACGCATCGCTGCGGCCCTCGCCGATGCCGAAGCAAGGAAGGCCGAAGCGCACAAGGAGCGCGACGAATTCCAGCTCAAGAATGATGCGTTCGAGAGGCAGCGCGCCTCGCTGATCGATCAAGCAACAAAGGACGCCGAGGCCGAGCGCCACCGCCTCATCGACGAGGCAAGGCAGGCGGCCGACGCGTTGAGTGCGAGGCGCCGCGAGGCGCTCGTGGGCGACTCGCGGCGCCTGAACCAGGCCCTGGCGCGCCGGACGCAGCAGGAGGTGTTCGCCATCGCGCGCAAGGCGCTGTCGGAACTTGCGACGACGAGTCTGGAAGAGCGAATCGCCGAGGTGCTTGTGCGGCGCCTGCGAGCCCTGGACGGTCCGGCCAAGGAAGACGTTGCCCAGGCGCTGACGAGCGGGACCGGCCCCGTGCTTGTCCGCAGTGCGTTCGAGCTGCCCGCCGCGCAGCGTGCCGCAATTCAGTCCGCGGTCAACGAAGCCTTCTCGATCGACATCGCGCTGCGTTTCGAGACGGCACCGGACCTGGTGGCCGGCGTTGAACTCAGCTCGAACGGGCAGAAGGTGGCCTGGAGCATCGCCGACTACCTGGCGTCGCTGCGCAAGGAGGTTGACGAATTCATGCAGGCACAGCCGCGGCCGGTGGCCGAAGCAGGCAGCCCATGAACGCACGGGCCGAAGACCTCGAAGGCGCGTTCGACCGCGCATTCGCGGGCCTCGAACGAGCGCGAGAAAACCATGGGCCGAAGCTCGCGCCGCGCGAGGTCGGCACGATCACGATGCTGTCCACCGGCATCGCCAGCGTATCCGGCCTGCCCGGTATCGGCTTCGAGGAGCTGATCCGGTTCCCCGGTGACGTGTTCGGCATTGCGTTCAATGTGGACGAGGACGAGATCGGGGTGGTCCTGCTCGGCGACCACGCGCATCTGCGTGCGGGCGACGAAGTCGAGCGCACGGGCCGTGTGATGGACGTGGGAGTGGGTGATGGGCTGCTGGGCCGCGTGATCGATCCTCTGGGGCTGCCGCTCGATGGCCTCGGCTCGGTCGACGCGGGCGCACGCCTGCCGATCGAACGCCCTGCCGCCCACATCATGGACCGTGCGGCCGTGACCGTGCCTCTGCAGACGGGCCTCAAGGTCATCGATGCGCTGATTCCCATCGGCCGCGGCCAGCGCGAGCTGATCCTGGGCGACCGCCAGACGGGCAAGACGGCGATTGCGATCGACGCCATCCTCAACCAGCGCGGCCAGGACGTCGTGTGCGTCTATTGCGCCATCGGCCAGCGCGCTTCCGCCGTGGCCAAGGTCGTGGCCGTCCTGCGCGACCAGGGCGCGATGGAGCACACCGTGGTGGTCGTGACCGAGGGCAACGAAGCGCCGGGTCTTGCCTATATCGCGCCCTACGCCGCCACCAGCATCGCCGAGCATTTCATGGAGGCGGGCCGCGACGTGCTGATCGTCTACGACGATCTCACGCAGCACGCCCGCGCCTACCGCGAGCTGTCCCTGCTGCTGCGGCGACCTCCCGGGCGCGAGGCCTTTCCGGGCGATATCTTCTACATCCATTCGCGGCTTCTGGAACGCTCGACGCGCCTGCGCAAGGAGCTCGGCGGCGGATCGCTCACCGCCCTGCCCATCATCGAAACCGAGGCGCAGAACATGTCGGCCTACATCCCGACCAATCTGATTTCCATCACCGACGGACAGATCGTGCTGTCGCCGACCTTGTTCGAACTGGGCGTGTTGCCGGCGGTCGATGTCGGCAAGTCCGTGTCGCGAGTCGGAGGCAAGGCGCAACGAGCCGCCTACCGCGCTGTGGCAGGCGACCTCAAGCTCGCCTATGCGCAGTTCGAGGAACTCGAGACCTTCGCCCGATTCGGCGCCCGGTTGGATGACGGTACCCGCAAATCGATCGAGCATGGACGGCGCATCCGCGCCTGCCTGAATCAGGCCGAATCCGCCCCGGTACCAGTGCCAGCGCAGATCGCCATTCTGC
Source organism: Variovorax sp. 01T432 (assembly GCF_056398605.1). Classification (NCBI taxonomy): domain Bacteria; kingdom Pseudomonadati; phylum Pseudomonadota; class Betaproteobacteria; order Burkholderiales; family Comamonadaceae; genus Variovorax; species Variovorax sp. 01T432. The sequence goes on along the minus strand of NZ_JBFTPS010000050.1, from coordinate 28,730 downwards.
TGGCGCTGGCCGCCGGCCTGTTCGATGCCGTGCCAATGGACAGGATGGCCGATGCCGAACGCACGTTGCGCGAGCTCGCGACCAGGATCCCTGCCGAGGTGTGCGAGCACCTGGACACCGCGGACACCCTGAGCGACGAGGATCGCGCGACCATTCTCGACATGGCCCGCCGCGGGCTCGCACCCTTTCTGCCGGCACCCGACCCTGGGCCCGCGTCGAAGCCCGGCCCCGGTCATCGCGAGGCCCGCAAGGGCGGCAATCCGTGAGCGACAGCACAGCCGGCCTGCGCCGTCAGATCGACAGCGCGGCAGATCTCCAATCGGTTGTTCGCACCATGAAGGCGATCGCCGCCTCGAGCATCGGACAGTACGAAAGATCAGTGCGCGCGCTGGCGGACTACAAGCGCACGGTGGACCTTGGACTGGGCGCCTGCCTTCGGAGCGTCGGGCCGGCGGCCTTGCGGCTGCCGCGACAAGGACAGGCCGCCGCCCGCGTTGTCAGCGCCGTGGTGTTCGGGTCCGACCAGGGGCTGGTCGGCCGATTCAATGAAGCGGTGGCGGATCATGCGATCGCGACGCTGGCGAAGCTGCCCGATGCGCCCCGGGTCTGGGCCGTGGGTGAGCGTGTTCATGCGCTGCTGGTCGACGCCGGCCTGGCGCCAGTGGGCGGGTTCGCCGTGCCGACGTCCGTCAATGCCATTGCGCCCCTGGTCGGACAGATTCTCGTGGACAGCCAGAGACAAGGCCGACACGACGTGGACAGCCAACTCCACCTCTTCTTCAACAGCCGCGCATCCGGATCGACCTATGAAACCGTCAGCCAGCGACTGCTGCCGCTCGATGAAGACTGGCGCCTCACCCGCGTCGAAATCACCTGGCCGACGAAGAACCTCCCCGAGGTCATGGGCGGCGGCGCCGCGACGCTGGCGGCGCTCGTCGGCGAGTACTTGTTTGTCTCGCTGTTCCGTGCGTGCGCGGAATCGCTCGCGAGCGAGAACGCAAGCCGCCTGGCCGCCATGGAGCGCGCCGACAAGAACATCGACGAGTTGTTGGGCGATTTGCGTGGCAGCTTCCATCGACTGCGTCAAAATGGCATTGACGAGGAGCTGTTCGACGTGATCTCAGGCTTCGAGGCTCTCAATCGACCGCGGCAATGGCCAAGACGAAAGGGGCGCCACCATGAAGATCAAGCCAGACGACTTCCGGGTTCGTGAAGGCGCGACGGTGGATCTCGCGAAGTGGAAGACGCTGACAAAGCCCGTCTACCGATCGAAGCGCAAGTACGAGGAGCTCCTTGCGTCCGATGTCGAGGAACTGAGCGCGCTGCAGGAACTTCACTATGCATCCAATCGCCACGCCCTGTTGCTCATCTTCCAGGCGATGGACGCGGCCGGCAAGGACGGGTCCATCCGCCATGTGATGTCCGGTGTGAATCCCCAGGGTTGCCAGGTCTTCAGTTTCAAGCATCCGAGCGCGACGGAACTGGAGCACGACTTCCTCTGGCGCAGCACTCAATGCCTGCCGGAGCGTGGTCGGATCGGCATCTTCAACCGCTCGTACTACGAGGAGGTGCTCATCGTTCGCGTGCATCCCGAGATCCTTCGAAGCCAGGGTCTGACCGATGCGCTGCTCGACGACAAGGCGGTCTGGAAGGGCCGCTATCGCTCGATCGTCGATCTGGAGAAGCACTTGCATCGAAACGGTACCAGGATCCTCAAGTTCTTTCTCCATCTCTCGAAGGAAGAGCAGCGAAAGCGATTCCTCGAGCGCATCGACGACCCGACGAAGAACTGGAAGCTCAGCCTCGCCGATATGGAGGAGCGGGGGTTCTGGGACGAGTACATGCGCGCATACGAAGCCTGCCTGAGCTCCACGAGCACGGACATTGCGCCTTGGTATGTGGTTCCTGCCGACGACAAGGACAACGCGCGCCTGATCGTCTCGCAGATCGTGCTCGAAACCTTCAGGGCGTTCCAGATGCACGAACCGGAGGTCACCCCTCAGCGCCGCAAGGAACTGCTCGTCATCCGCGACCGGCTGGTGGCCGAAGGCCGCGCCAGCCGCTGATGAAGACCACTTCCTACGGCGTGCTCATCCTCAACGAGCATGGTCAGCTCCTCCTGGCGCATGCCACCGGGCAGAAGCACTGGGACATTCCCAAGGGCGGCGCGGAAGAAGGCGAATCCCCGCGCGCCGCGGCCGTGCGGGAGGTGCGGGAAGAAACGGGCATCGTCCTTGCGCCGGATTCGCTGGAGGAGCTCGGCCGCATGGCCTACCAGTCCCGCAAGGACCTGCACCTGTTTCGCGTCGTCCTTCACACGCGCGACTGCGACATCCGGGCCTGCAGGTGCACGAGCTTCTTTCCTCACTTCGCCTCGGGCGTGATGATTCCCGAAGTGGACCGCTTCAAATGGGTGGACGTCGCCGACATACCGGATTTCGCCGCCAGGTCGATGACCGCGCTGCTGCGGACGCTCCCCGGCTTCGAGGCGATGCCGCCCGCCGGACACTAGCGGGCCGGCCTCGGCGACATGGCCGCCCGCACAGCATCAGGTCGTCCGGCTCAGCAGTGTCGGCACCTCGTACCCGTTGCGGTAGACGCCTTCGATGCATCCGAGCATCGGGTCGGTCGGCCGCGCCGTCACGAACTTCGCCTCCGGCGTGCGGTAGATGACGATGGTGCACGCCGAATGCTTGCTAAGGGTGCGCGCCACGCCGGTGGCCTGGCTGGCGGTGGGATAGGTATTCATGTCTGGCTCCGAGAGGTCCTGCATGGATATCGGCAGACTTGCGCTTTCCTTGACCCGGGCGCCTTCGAACATGCGCGCCCGGCCTTCCCGCCCGGCAATGGCTAGCGTCTTCCCGCCGCGATGCCCTGGGTCAGCATGTCCATGAAGGAATCGACCACCTCGCGCAGGCTCAGCTTGCCCTGCTCGCTGAACCAGCGCGGCACCCAGTTGAGCGAACCGAACAACATGGCCGAGACCATGCTGGGCTGACAGGGCCTGATGGAGCCGTCCGCGATTCCCTCGGTCACCAGGGCGCGCACCGTGGTGTCCAGCCGCTTCTGAAACCTGCGGATCTCGCCGTCGGGCACGAGGTCGAGGGGCCGCGAGCCGACCAGCACCAGGCAGCGCCCGAAGTCGCTGTTCTGCGCCTGGGCCAGGCTCTGGCAGAACTGCCGCAGGCGCTCGAGCACGGGCACGCTGCGGTCCTCCATGCTCTTGATCACCGTGTCGAGATCGCCGAAGGACTTGACCAGGCACTGGAAAAGAATGCTCTCCTTGCTCTCGACGTAGTGATAGAGCGTGGCCTTGTGCATGCCGAGCTGGTCGGCGATCGCGTCCAGGGAGGTCGCCTCGTAGCCGTGGGCCGCGAACAGCTGCGCCGCCGTGCGCAGGATGGCGGTGCGCTTGTCCTCGTGGCGCACGCCGGGGGCGCGACGCTGCCGGGGCGTGACGGGGGTACTGGCTTTGGGTTCGGGCATGCGGGGATTATTGTGTGGAAACGACGCCCGCCTCGAGCAGCGCGGCCACGCGCGAAGTCGGCAGGCCCGCGGCCTCCAGGATCTCCCGCGTGTGTTCGCCCAGCAGCGGCGCGCGATGGCGCACCCCGCCCGGCGTCAGCGACAGCTTGACCGGCACGCCGGGGATGGCCACCGGCCGCGCGCTGCCCGGCTGCTCGACCTCGGGCAGCATCTTGCGCACCGCGAAGTGCGAGTCCTCGAAGATCTCGCGGGCGTTGTAGATGGGGCTGAACGGCACCTTGCCGCCGAACAGCTCGCGCAGCTGCGCCTTGGTGCGCGTGCGCGTGAAGGACTCGATCGCCTCGGTGAGTTCGCGGTGATGGTCCCAGCGCAGGGATTCGCTGGCGTAGCGCGGATCGGACTTCAGGGCCGGCATGCCGATGAGCTCGCACAGCAGGTGGAACTGCGCGTCGTGCGGCGCGGCAATGGCGATGACGCCATCCAGCACCTTGACCGTGCCGAAGGGCGCCAGGCCGGGAATCCCATTGCCCACGGGCTTGGGCGAGACGCCGAGGTAGCTGAACTGGCTGACCACGAGCTCGGACATGGCCAGGATGCTGTCGGTCATCGCCACGTCCACGTACTGCCCCTCCCCCGTGGCGCGCGCGTGCCACAGCGCATTCATGGTTCCGAAGGCGGCGAACAGGCCGGCCACGGTGTCGCCGGCGCCGCCGCCGACCTTGACGGGATGGTCCTCGTCCTCTCCCGTGATCCCCATCCAGCCGCCCATGGCTTGCGCCACGACGTCGAAGGCGGGCCAGTCCATGTAGGGGCTCTCGCCGCCCGCGCGATCGCCGAAGCCGCGCACCGAGGTGTAGACGAGCTGGGGCCGCAGCGTCTTCAGCGTCTCGTAGCCGAGACCCATGCGGTCGAGCACGCCCGCGCGGTAGTTCTCCACCAGCGCGTCGGCGCCCTGCACCAGCTCCTTGAGCAGCTGCCGCCCGTCCGGATGCTTGAGATCGATGGCGATCGAGCGCTTGTTGCGGTTGCAGGCCTGGAAGAGCCCGCCGAAATGGCGCAGGCGGTCGTCCGCGCGGAAAGGGCCCATGCGGCGAAAGAAATCGCCTTCGAGCGGCTCGATCTTGATCACGTCCGCGCCATGGTCGGCCAGCATCTGCGAACAGAAGGGGCCCGCCAGCGCATGGGTCAGGTCGAGAATGCGCAGCCCGGTCAGGGCGCCACGGGATTGCGCGGGGATGTTCGTCATGGGTTCAGCACCACCTTGTAGATTGTTTCGTTCGTGTCGCTTCGATCGCCCGCATCAGCCCGCAGCAGACTGCGCGGCGCCGGCCAGCAGGCCTTCGACCGCCGCTTCGTCGTAGCCCAGTTCGGCCAGCAGCGCGCGCGTGTCGGCGGCGAGCTCGCCCACCGGATGGCACCCGGCCGCCGGCGTGCGGCTGAAGCGCGGCGCCGGCGCGGGCTGCGTGATGCCGTCGACCTCGACGAAGGTGCCGCGTGCCCGGTTGTGCGCATGCCGGGGCGCCTCGTCGAGGTCCAGCACCGGCGCAAAGCAGGCGTCGCTCCCCTCCAGCAGTTCGCACCACTGCGCGCGCGTCTTGCCGCGAAACATCTGCGCCACGCGTTCCTTCAGCGCCGGCCAGCCCGCAGTGTCCCACTGGGCGTCGAAGGCCGGGTCGGTGAGGCCGCATTTTTCCCTCAGCAAGGCATAGAACCTGGGTTCCATGGCGCCGATGGAGACGTACTTGCCATCGGCGCAGGCGTAGGCGTCGAAGAAATGCGCGCCGCCGTCGCCGTTGTTGGTGCCCGCCTCCGCGTTCCAGAGGCCCGCCGAGCGCCAGCCCTGGATGAGGGAGGTCAGCAGCGCCGAACCGTCGCAGATCGAGGCATCCACCACCTGGCCGAGGCCGCTTTCGCGCGCCTCGGCCAGCGCCGCCAGCACGCCGAAGGCCAGCAGCATCCCGCCGCCGCCGAAGTCGCCGATCAGGCCGGGCGTCGGCGTGGGCGCCGCGCCGCGGCGCGATGTGGAGTGCAGCGCGCCCGTCAGCGCGATGTAGTTGATGTCGTGGCCCGCCGCCTGCGCCAGCGGGCCGGTCTGGCCCCAGCCGGTCACCCGGCCGTAGACCAGCGAGGGGCGCCGCTGCAGGCAGGTCTCGGGGCCGAGGCCCATCGCCTCCATGACGCCCGGCCTGAAGCCCTCGATCAGCACATCGGCGCGCTCGATCAGGCGCAGCGCCACTTCGCGCGCGGCGGGCTGCTTCAGGTCGAGCGCGATCGATTCGCGCCCGCGACAGAGCACATCGCTGCGCCGCGCGGTCAGCGCATCCATGCCCGCGCCCGCGTCCGGCCCCCCCGGGCCCTTGCCGCGCGGCTTCACCGGGCGGTCGATGCGGATCACGCGCGCGCCCTGGTCGGCGAGCATCATGCCCGCGAAGGGCGCCGGACCGAGCGCGGCGAACTCGACCACCGTCAGCCCCGACAACGGGCCGGCGCGCGACATCACTGGCTCACCGTCCGGCCTTCCTTGCCGGCCGTCCTGTTGCTCACGAGAAAGGCTTCGTTGAGCTCGATGCCCAGGCCCGGCCCCTCGTTCGGATAGGCCATGCCGTTCTCGAAACGCGGGATGTTCAGGGCGATGTCGGTGCCCGGCGCGATGTTCTTGCTCTCCATGGTGCCGTGGATCATCAGCGGCCCGATCGATTCGCTCAGGCCCTGCGAGGCCCATTCGTTGCTCACCCACAGGTGGGCCGCCGGACTGTGCTCCAGACCCGAGCCGATCATGCAGCCGCAGTGCACCGGCAGCCCCGCCAGGCGCGCCAGGGTGAGCCAGCGCTGCGCCTTGAGGATGCCACCGGCCTTCTGCAGCTTGATGAAGAGGCCGTCGCTGGCGCGCCGGTCGATGATCTCCTTCAGGTGGTGCAGTTCCTGCGCCGACTCGTCGGCATAGATCGGGGTGCGCACCTGCGCCCGCAGGCGAGCCATGCCTTCGATGTCCCAGTGCGGCAGCGGCTGCTCGACCAGGTCCAACCCGCAGTCGTCGAGCTTGCGGATGATGTGCAGGGCCTTCTCGTAGCTCCAGAAGCCGTTGGCATCGATCGTCAGGTACGCGTCCGGGCCCACCGTGTCGCGCACCGCATGCACCATGTCGATGTCGTCCTGCAGCGTGCCGTAGCCGATCTTCATCTTGAACAGCGCGAAGCCTGTCTTCTTCGCCAGCGCGGCCTCCGCGGCGACGTCTTCCGGCTTGCCCGCCGACAGCACCCAGCCCTGGCGGGAGGCCGTGGCGGTGCGGCCGCCGAGCAGTTCGTAGACGGGCACGCCCAGCAGCTTGCCCTTGAGGTCGTGCAACGCGAAGTCGACCGTCGCCTTGGCCTGGTTGTTGTCGCGCACCAGCAGATCCATCTTGCCGACGATCTTCTCGATGTGGCGCGGATCCTCGCCCAGCAGGACGCGCGGCGCGATCACGTTGCAGATCATCGCGATGATCGACTCCTGCAACTCGCCGCGGTACCAGGACGAGGTGTCGCCGGAGTCGGAGAAACCGACGGTGCCGTCATCGGCCGTGATCTTCAGCACGACGCTGTCGATCGAGGTGATGCGGGTGTTGGGCATGATCACCGGCTTCTTCAGCGGTGTGGAAACGGGAAGGCATTCGACCTTGACGATTTTGGGCATGGGGACTCCGTGACTGCTTGAAACTACTGGGCCTGGAAGTTGGACTTGCGCACCTGCTCGCCCCAGAACTCGCTGCCGCGCTCGACGATCCGGCGCAATTCCTCCGGGCCCGCATAGGCGGGTTCCATGCGGGTGGATGCGAACTTCTCGACCGTCTGCGGCGAATCGAACATGGCGCGCGTGGCCGCGATGAGCTGGCGAAGCAGTTCCGGCCTGAAGCTCGCCGCGGCATAGACGCCCAGGAAGCTGTCGGCCGGCATCTTCACGCCGAGCTCGCCGAAGGTCGGCACATCCTTCATCTCGGAGTAGCGCTGGTCGGAGGCCATCGCCAGCACGCGCACCTTGCCCGCCTTGCGGTACTCGACCAGGGCATCGCAGGGAACGATGGCCGCCGGAATCTGCCCGCCCACCAGGTCCACGATCGCCGGGGCGGCGCCGCGGTAGGGAATCGGGTTCATGGCAACCTTGAAGTGCTGGCCGACCACGTAGCCGACGAACTGGGCCTGCGAGCCGGGCGCCGGAATGCCGAAATTGCCCTGCTCCGGGGTCTTCCTGACCGCGTCCAGGTAGCTCTGCATGTCATGCGCGGGCGAAGTCCCGGGTACCGCGAGGCAGGTGTAGAAATTGACGACCCGGCCCACCGGCACCATGTCCTTCTTGACGTCGAAACCCGGCGTCTTGGTGATCAGGGGGAGCATCACGACCTGGTGGTCGACGGCGAACATGATGGTGTTGCTGTCGGGCGTTGCCGTCCTCAGCGCCTGCGCGGCGAGCTGGCCGCCGGCGCCCGGCTTGTTCTCGACCACGGTCGTGACGTTCATGAGGTCGCTCAAGGCCCGCGCGTAGAGGCGGGCGAGCGTGTCGGTTCCGGCGCCGGGCGGGAAGCCGACCAGAACCCGGATGACAGGCTTGTCCTGCGCCGCGGCCGTGCCGGCCAGGGCGAGGCAGGCGGCGACGGCGACGAAGGTGGTGCGGATCAGTCGTGCGAAGGGGGATGGGTGATTCAAGGCGGTCTCCTGGTGCGGGCGTTCGTGGATATCGATCAAAGCGGATAGACCGGCGCGGTGTTGCGCACGGTGGTCCATTGCCATTGGGTGAATTCGTCCCAGTTGGCCGGACCGCCATGACGCGATCCGTTGCCGGAGGCGCCGCGCCCGCCCATGGGCATGGTGCCGTCGTCGTTGACCGTCTGGTCGTTCACGTGCACCAGGCCCACATTCAGTTGCTCCGCCATGGCCATGCCGCGACCGATGTCGCGGGTGTAGATGCCGGCGGACAAGCCGTACTCCGTGTCGTTGGCCAGCGCGATGGCCGCCGCGTCGGTGCCGAAGCGGGTGATCGACACGACCGGGCCGAAGATCTCCTCGCGGAAGACCGGCATGTCGGGCGTGACGTCGGCGAGCACGGTCGCGGCGTAGAACGGCCCGTCGCAGGTGCCGCCGGCCAGCAGCCTCGCGCCCATGCGGATGGATTCCCGCACGATGCGGTCGACCCGCTGCACTTGCTGGGGCGTGATGATCGGGCCGAGCGCGACCTGCTCCCGGTGCGGGTCGCCGACCGGCAGCGCCCGGGCCTTCTGCGCCATGCGCTCGGCATATTCCGCGACGAGGTGATCGTGCACCAGGTGCCTGCCGGCGCTCATGCAGATCTGCCCCTGGTGCAGCCACGAGGCCCAGGAGCCCCCGCTGATGGCCGACTCCAGGTCGGCGTCGGCGAGGATGATCAGCGCGTTCTTGCCGCCCAGCTCCAGCGCCACCTTCTTGAGATGGCGGCCGGCCAGCTCCCCTACCCTGCGGCCCACGGCCGTCGAGCCGGTGAAGGAAATCATCGTCGTGTCCGGGTCGCTCACCAATGCCTCGCCTGCCTCGGCGTCGCCCGGCAGCATGTGGAACACCCCGGCCGGCAGGCCCGCGGCCTCCAGCAGCAGGGCCAGCAGCACGCCGCCGCTGACGGGCGTGCGCAGGTCCGGCTTCAGCACCACCGCGTTGCCCGTGGCGAGCGCCGGCAGCACCGCGCGGCTCGAGAGCAGGAATGGAAAGTTGAAGGGCGAGATCACGCCCACCACGCCATGCGGAACCCGGCGCGCGATGCTGGTGCAACCCTCGGCGCTCGGCAGCAGCAGGCCCTTGGGCTGGCTGAGCATGGCGGCGGCCTCGTGGAAGTGATGCAGGACCGAATCGATCTCGAACATCGCCTTCGGCACGATGCCGCCGGTCTCGCGGACGATCCAGGTCGCGAAGTCCTGCCGATTGGCCTCCAGCAAGGCCGCGGCCGCGCGAAACATCCGTGCGCGTTCGCCAGGGGGCATGGCGACCCAGGTCTTCTGGGCTTGCTTCGCCGCGGCGCAGCTGCTGCGCACGTCCTGGGCGTTGGCCCTGGAAACTCGACCAATCGGTTGACCCGTTGCGGGCTCCGTCACCTCGACCTGGCCGCCCGCCAGCGCCATCCATTCACCGGCCAGCGCCTTGCCGCTCCAGTTCGTCTTCGTCAACAAGCCGTCACTCATTTTGTCTCCTGAATATGGGGTTCAATCGGTCTTTGCCGGCCGCCGGAACCCGATGCCTCGGGATGAATTCCGGTGCGATCCGCAAGACCGCGGTGCGAACTCTAAGATCAGCGTTCACAAAAGTCAACCAACCGGTGGGTTGACTTTATGCACGCGCATGAACAGAATCCGCCGCAACGACATTTCGAACCCCGGAGATCAATGTGACCCACGCCCCCTACCGCTCGCCCTGGATGACCGACGAGCTCGACATGCTGCGAACCACCGCGCGCCGCTTCTTCGAGGAAGAGGTCGCCCCGCACGCGGAGCGCTTCCGCCGGCAGCACCACATCGATCGCGCGGTATGGAGGAAGGCGGGCGAACTGGGCCTGCTCTGCATGAGCATTCCCGAGGAATACGGCGGCCAGGGCGCCTCCTTCGCGCACGAAGTGGTGGTCATGGAGGAACAGGCCCGCATCTGCGACACGACATTCGGCTTCATCCCCGGGGCGGTGAACGGCCCCGCCTTCTTTCACGGCACGGCCACCCATGAACAACTGCTGCGCTGGATGCCCGACATCGCATCGGGCCGCAAGATGCTGTCGGTGTGCATCACCGAACCGGATGCCGGCACCGACGTCAAGGCCATGCGCGCGACGGCCCGGCGCGAGGGCAACGAGTACGTCCTCAACGGCAACAAGATCTTCATCACGCACGGCAAGCAGGCGGAGTTGTCGCTCGTGGCCGCGCGCACCGGCGGCGCCGGCTCGGGCGCCAGGGGGATCTCGCTGTTCATGGTCGAGACCGACAAGACGCCCGGATTCAGGGTCAACAAGGTGCTGGAGAAGGTCGGGCAAAACGGCCTCGACACCTGCGAGATCTTCCTGGACGAGGTGCGCGTTCCCGCCGAGAACCTGATCGGCGGCGCCGAAGGCAGGGGCTTCGGTCAGTTGATGGACGTCTTCGTGCGGGAGCGCCTGTCCATCGGCGTCGTCGGCATCGCATGCGCCGAGCGTGCCATCGAACTCACGGTGGAACATGCGAAGAACCGAAAGATGCTCGGCCAGACGCTGTGGGATTTCCAGAACACCCGATTCACGCTCGCCGAGTGCTCGACCGAAGCGCGCATCGGCAGGGTGTTCGTCGACGCCATCGTGGGCGATCTCGCCGCCGGCAAGCCCTTGCAGCCCAATGACGCGATGATGGCCAAGTGGTGGGGTTCGGAGAAGCAGTGCCAGATCATCGATCGCTGCCTGCAGCTCTTCGGCGGCTACGGCTACATGTCGGAGTACCCGATCGCGCAGCTCTACATGGACGCGCGCGTCGCGCGAATCTACGGCGGCTCCAACGAAACGCTCAAGGACCTGATCGCCCGCTCGATGTGAGCGCGCCGGCGGCTGCTAGACGCTGTGCGTCGGCAGGCTGTTGACGGGAATCTTCAGGTAGCTCACGCCATCGGACTCCGGCGGCGGCATCTGGCCCGCACGCACGTTCACCTGCAGCGAGGGCAGGATCAGGGTCGGCACCTCCAGTGTCGCGTCGCGCGCGGTGCGCATCGCGACGAACGCGTCTTCCCCGATGCCGTCGTGCAGGTGAATGTTGTGCGCGCGTTGCTCGGCCACGGTGGTCTTCCATGCCGCGGCGCGCCCCTCGGGCGGGTAGTCGTGGCAGACATACATCGTCGTTTCGGGCGGCAGCGCGAGAAGCCGGCGCGCCGAGCGGTACAACTGATGCGCATCGCCACCGGGGAAGTCCGCGCGGGCGCTGCCGACGTCCGGCATGAACAGCGTGTCGCCCACGAACACCGCCCCATCGAGCGCATAGGCCATGTCGGCCGGCGTGTGCCCGGGAACGAGCAGCGCGGTGGCTTCGACCTCGCCGATTCCGAATGTCTCGCCATCCTTGAACAGGTGGTCGAACTGGCTGCCGTCCGGCAGGAAGCCGCGCTCGAGGTGGTAGATCTTCTTGAAGGTCGCCTGCACCTGCCGGATGTTCTCGCCGATGGCGATGCGCCCGCCCACGCGCGCCTGGATGTGCCGGGCACCCGAGAGGTGGTCCGCATGCGCGTGCGTCTCCAGAATCCAGTCGACGATGAGGCCATGGGCGGCGACGTAGGCCAGCACCTGGTCCGCCGAGGTGGTACTCGTGTGGCCCGACTTGAAGTCGTAATCCAGCACCGGGTCGATGACGGCGGCCCGATGGGTGGCATGGTCCCAGACGACGTACGAGATCGTCCAGGTCTTGGGGTCGAAGAAGCCTTGGGTTGTCGTCAGGCTGGGCATGGCGTGTTCCGGAATGTTCGTCGTGAGTGTCCTGGAAGATCCTACCAACCCGACGCGGCCGGTGGCCCTGTCCGCGGGCGCCACGGCGTGTCATCATGTCTTCGACATTCACCCCCCTGGAAAGCTGGAAGATGAAGAAGCTTGTGCCCTGTCTCGCGTTGCTGGCCGCCATCTGCCTTCCCCTCGCGGGCCAGGCCGCCGATGCGCGCCGAGTCGCCGAGGTCGCCCGGCGCGGACCCGATGTGATGCCTTTCGACCTGCGGGCGACCACCCATGTCTTCACGAAGACCGCGACCGGCGGCATCCAGAGCGTCGTCGCCAAGGACCCGGGCAACACCGCGCAGGTGGAACTGGTTCGCGGGCACCTGAGGGACATCCAGGCGCGCTTCAAGAAGGGCGACTTCTCCGGCCCATCGCACATTCATGGCCAGGACATGCCGGGCCTCGCGCAGCTTCGGGCGGCCAGGCCCGGCCAGGTTTCGATCGACTATGCGGATGTTCCCGGCGGCGCGCAGTTGAGCTATTCGACCAAGGCGCCCAGGCTGGTGAAGGCCCTGCATGCCTGGTTCGACGCGCAACTGTCAGACCATGGCCCCGATGCGATGGAAGGCCACTCTCACGGCATGCACACGCCCAACTGAACTCGCGGCGCGCATCAGGCGCGCTCGACGACGACCTCGCTGATCTGGATCAGGGGGACCAGGTCGGTGTATTTGGGTATGTCAGCCATGATCTCCTTGGCATTCGGCCCGAACGCCGCCTGAAAGGATTCGACCGAGTCGCAGAAGAAGTGGCACATGCCGACGTAGGGCGCGGGCTCGCCGGGCGCGCCGCCGGCGAGCCCCTTGTCGACGGTGTAGTACAGGCATGCATCACCCATGCGCTGCTTGAGCAGCGGCATGTGCTTGTCGCGGTAGTAGTCGTGGTCGAAGCGGGCGCCAGGAGTGTTCGGGTACATCACGCTAACCTTGATCATCAGGGGTCTCCAAATGGTGAATGGTCCGCTGCAGTCAACTTGCTCGCGGCGGTCGGGCCATTTTCCGCGCCCGTGCCGCGGGAACACAAGGGGCCCCATCGGCAACCGGCGGCGAAGCCTTCATTCCCGCGGGGCTAGACTCTGCCCCTACACCCCTTCTGACGGGTCCATCATCATGAAACTCTGGCTGCTTCCCATCGCCTGGGCCCTGGCCTGCGCCGCCCACGGCGCCGAGAACTGCGAAGCCCTGCGCACCCAGATCGAAACGAAGATCGGCGCGGCCGGGGTGACGCGCTTCACCGTGACCATCGCCGACGCCGACGCGCCGGTGGACGGCCAGGTGGTGGGCAGCTGCGAACTCGGCAGCAGGAAGATCGTGTACCGGCGCGAAGCCGATGCGGCGCCGGGCGCGGTGCCTCCGCGCCCCGGCGCGCGCGACGAGCGCATCCTGACCGAATGCAAGGACGGCACGGTGTCCGTCGGCGGCGACTGCCCCAGGTAGCGGCCGCCCCGGCAGGCTGCTCGCTCCATGACCCAGCCTCCCGGCGGCAAAGGCCAGCGGCTCCACCCCGACGTGCTCAAGCTGGGCCTGGTGAGCCTTCTCACCGACATCAGCTCGGAGATGATCTTCTCGGTGTTCGCCGTCTTCTTCACCACTGTGGCGGGCGCCTCCAGCGCGCTCCTGGGGCTCATCGAGGGACTGGCGGATCTCTCCGCCTCATCGCTCAACTACCTCGCCGGCTGGCTGTCGGACCGCAGCGGCCGGCGCAAGTGGTTTGCAGGCGCCGGCTATGGCTTCTCCACGCTGGCCAAGCTGATCCTGCTGGTGTCCTCGTCCGTGACGGGCCTGAGCCTGTTTCGCGTCATCGAACGCCTGGGCAAGGGCTTTCGCGGACCGCCGCGCGATGCGTGGCTTTCTTCCATCGCGGACAGGCGCTCGCGCGGCTATGCCTTCGGCGTGCACAAGGCGCTCGACAAGTCGGGGGCCGTGGTGGGGCCGCTCGTCGCCTACGGCCTGCTGTCCTGGCTGGGCGAGTCCGCCAGCACCTACCGCACGCTCTTCCTGGTGGCCTTCGTGCCCGCCGTCATCAGCCTGGCGGTGCTCGCGCGCATCCCGGAGCAGGCCGGCGTGGTGCACGCGCGCGAAAGCGTGAGCCAGAACTGGCGGCAGCTCGGCGCCGGTTTCAAGCGCTTCCTGTGGCCGGCCGGGATCTTCGCGCTCGCGTATTTCAGCCTCGGTTTCATCCTGCTCAAGGCGCATGCCGTGGGCTTCAGCGTGACCGACATCGTGCTGCTCTATGCCCTGTTCAACACCACCTGCGTCGCCGCGGCCCCGCTGGTGGGCAAGCTGGGCGACAAGCTCGGTCGCGGCGTGATCATGGTGCTGGGCTATGCGCTCTACGCGGGCATCAATCTGTGGCTGGTCTTTGCCGGCAGCCGATGGGAGGTGGTGTCCGTGTTCGCCGTGTACGGGCTGTTCTATGCGATCGACGAATCGCAGAGCAAGGCCCTGATCGCCGACCTCGAGCCCGAGCGGCGCGCCACGGCCGTCGGCGTCTACAACTTCGTCACCGGCATGCTGTACCTCCCGGCTTCCCTGGTGGCCGGCGCCTTGTGGACCGTCACGCCCAGCCTCGCCTTCGCGGTCTCGGCAGTCCTTTCACTGGCAGCCATCGTGGTCTTCGTCGCGATGCGGCCCGCGGATGGAGTGCGCAACTAAGGGTGGGTGCCTACAGGTCCAGGGGGTGATAGGCCGCATCATGCACCGATGCACACCTTCCACATCTACCGCTACGACCCGGACCTCGACGCGAAGCCGCGCATGCAGGTGATGGAACTGGAGGTCGGTGTCGCCGACCGCATGCTGCTGGACGTGCTGACGCGGCTGAAGGCCATCGACCCGAGCCTGAGCTTTCGCCGCTCCTGCCGGGAAGGCATCTGCGGCTCGGACGCAATGAACATCAACGGCAGGAACGGTCTCGCGTGCCTGACCAACATGCGGTCTCTGCCGAACACCGTCGTGCTCAAGCCGCTGCCCGGCCTGCCGGTGATTCGCGACCTGTTCGTCGACATGACGGGCTTCTTCCATCAGTACCATTCGATCAAGCCCTGGCTGGTGAACGACGATCCTCCGCCCGAGAAGGAGCGACTGCAGTCGCCCGAGGCCCGCGACGAACTCAACGGCCTGTACGAGTGCATCCTGTGCGCCTGCTGTTCCAGCGCCTGCCCGAGTTTCTGGTGGAACCCCGACAAGTACGTGGGTCCCGCAGGCCTGCTGCAAGCCTACAGGTTCCTGGTCGACAGCCGCGACCAGGCCAGCGGCGAGAGGCTGGACAACCTGCAGGATCCGTACCGCCTGTTTCGCTGCCGCACGATCCTCAACTGCACCGATGTCTGCCCGAAGGGCCTGAACCCGGCGCAGGCCATCGGCAAGATCAAGGAAATGATGGTGCGGCGCGGCGTGTGAGGGGCAGAATGCGGCGCAGTCGCACGAAAGGAATACCCCATGAATCTCCAACTCACAGGCAAGCTGGCACTGGTCTCCGGCAGCACGGCGGGCATCGGGCACGCCATCGCGGCGGCGCTGGCCGCCGAAGGTGCGCGCGTCATCGTGAACGGGCGTTCGCAGGCCTCGGTCGATGCCGCGGTCGCCCAGATGAAGGCGGCGCCCGGCGGCGAGGTCATCGGCTTCGCCGGCGACCTGAGCACCGCCGCCGCCGCCGAAGCCCTGGTGGCGAAGCATTCCGGCATCGAGATCCTGGTCAACAACCTCGGCATCTTCGAGCCCAAGCCCTTCGAAGACATCGCGGACGCGGACTGGGCCCGCTTCTTCGACGTGAACGTGCTCAGCGGCGTGCGCCTGGCGCGCCTGGTCCTGCCCGCCATGAAGCGCGCGAACTGGGGACGCATCATCTTCATCTCCAGCGAGAGCGCGGTGCAGATTCCCGCCGAAATGATTCACTACGGCATGACGAAGACGGCGCAGCTGGCCGTCTCGCGCGGCCTGGCCGAGTCGGTGGCCGGCACCGGCATCACCGTCAACAGCGTCCTGCCGGGGCCGACCCGGTCGCGGGGCGTGGGCGAATTCGTGGAAGCACTCGCCAAGGCCGACGGCAAGTCCTTCGAGGCCTACGAGAAGGAGTTCTTCGAAAAAGTGCGCCCGACCTCGCTCATCAAGCGCTTCGAGACGCCCGAGGAGGTTGCCTCCATGGTGGCGTACATCGCGAGCCCGCTGTCCTCGGGGACGACGGGGGCGGCGCTTCGGGTCGACGGGGGCTGCACGAAGAGCGCGTTCTGACGCATCGGCGCCTGCGGCCTCGGCGTGAGGGCGGGGACTGACGGACAGCACGTCCTGAGGCGGTGCGATACGCCGAACCGACCTCAATCGCTCACTGGGGTTTTCCGCCGGCCATGTTCAGAAGGCTTTCGGTGACGTTGCGCTCGGTGCTGCTGATGTGCTGCCTCAGCAGGCCCAGCGCCTTGTTCTCGTCACGCGAGAGGATGGCCGCCATCAGCCGCTGGTGCTCGGAGTTCTTCTTTCGCTCGACCTTGCGATACCTCGCCGAGTACTGCCTGAAGCGCTCGGCATTGTCGAAGAGCGCCGATACCAGGCCGCGCAGCATGGGCGAGGTGCAGCCCGCATAAGCGGCCATGTGGAACTCGCGATGGCGCTGCGACCAGGCTTCCTGGAGTATCAAGGGGCCATCACCCAGGCGCTGCTCGATCAATGCCAGACCGTGCGCGGAGGCCACCAGTCCCGACTCCCACTCGTCGGACCCATTCGCCATGGCGTCGCGAAGGGCCTCGCATTCGACAAGCAGACGCACGCGGGTGAGGTCGGCAATGCCTTGAACGGTCAAGGGCGCGACGTGAAAGCCGCGGTTCTCGAAGGCCTGCACCAGCCCCTGCTCCGCCAGCCGGCTCAGCGCCTCCCGCAGCGGACTGCTGCTGATCTCGTACTGCCTGCTCAGCTCGTCGACCCGAAGACGCTGCCCGGGTTCGACCTCGCAACGCACGATGGCTTGCCGCAGGCGGCGATAGGCACGCTCGGCCAGCGGAACGTCCGCTTCCGCCGGGGCATCAAGGGGTTTGACTGGGCTCATGGCCCGCAGATCTTAGCGTATCGCGCAGAAATCAATCTACTGGGCATACTTGTAAACCCTATGCGTAAAACATTTTTTATGCATAAAACTACCTTCACGCATCCGACGCCGAGAGCGATCGCGAGACCCACGGACCATGAAAGAGGAAGCTGCATGAAATTGATGTCTTACCAACACGCCGGGCGTGACACCTGGGGCGCCGTCATCGGGGACGGCGTCGCCGAACTGGGCCCGCGCACCGGATGCGCGAGCCTTGCGGACTTCATCGCGAGTCCGGATTTCGCCCGGCGCGAAGCCCTCGTGTCCGGCCTGCGGCCCGACGCGAAACTCTCCGACGTGGTGTTCCTGCCGGTGATCCCGCGCCCCGAGAAGATCATTTGCGCCGTCAGGAACTACATGGACCACCATCAGGAGGTGCTGGCCGCCGGCATGCAGCGCGAGTTGTCCGAGCAGCCGCCGATCTTCCTGCGCGTCTGGCGCTCGCAGACAGCGCACAACGCGCCCATCGTGCGCCCGCGTGTGTCGGAATCGCTCGACTGGGAAGGCGAGTTGGCCGTGATCATCGGCAAGAGCGGGCGCGACATCGCCGAGGCCGATGCATGGGAGCACGTGGCCGGCTACAGCTGCTACAACGACGCGAGCGTGCGCGAGTGGCAGTTCCATGCCAAGCAGATCGCCTCCGGCAAGAACTTCGAATCCACGGGCGCCTTCGGCCCCTGGATGGTCACGGCCGACGAGATAGCGCCCGGGCGCGCGCTCAAGCTCGAGACGCGGCTGAACGGCCAGGTGGTGCAGTCCAGCCACACCGGCCACATGATCTTCTCGATCCCGCGCCTCATTCACTACGCGTCCACCATCTTCACGCTGGTTCCGGGCGACGTGATCGCCACGGGAACACCGGCGGGCGTCGGCTGGAGCAAGAAGCCGCCGCAGTTCATGAAGCCAGGCGACACGGTTGAAGTCGAGATCGAAGGCGTGGGCCTGCTGCGCAATCCGATCGTCGCGCAGGCCTGAACGCCCCCGCCGAGGAGACAAATCCAATGAAACGCCGAGCCCTCGTCACGGCCTGCTGCGCACTGGCGGCATGCCCTCTTCTGCCCGCGTTCGCGCAGGGCTATCCGGAGCGCCCGATCAAGATCTACCAGGGTTTCGCGCCGGGCGGCAATGCGGACGCCATTGCGCGGGCGATCGGCATCGAGATGGGCAAGGCGATGGGCCAGCCCTTCGTGGTCGAGGCGCAGGCCGGCGCGGGCGGCACCATCGCATCGACCACCGTCGCTCGCGCCCGGCCGGACGGCTACACCCTGCTGCTCGCCACCGGCGGCCATGCCGTCGCGGGCGCGCTCTACAACACGCTGCCGTACAGGACCGTCGCCGATTTCGAAATGATCTCGACAGTCACGTACTTTCCCTTCCTGATCGTCGTCAACGCCAGCTCGAAGTTCCAGAGCTTCGCCGAAATGCTGGCCGCCGCCCGGGCCGCGCCGGACGCGCTGGCTTACGGCACGGCCGGCATCGGCTCCACGCATCACCTGGCCGGCGAACTGCTCGCCAGGATGGCGAACGCACCCATGCTCCATGTGCCCTACCGCGGCGACGCGGCGTCGCTGACCGCGCTGCTGGCGGGCGACGTGCCCTTCATCATCGCGCCGCCCACGGCGGTGATGTCGAACATCCAGGCCGGCAAGCTGCGCGCCCTGGCAACGACGGGGCCGCAACGCTGGCCCGGACTGCCCGGCGTGCCCACGGTGGCCGAACAGGGCGTGCCGGGCTACGACGTGCGCTCGTGGGCCGGGCTGATGGCGCCGGCAGGCACGCCGCGCGCCGTCATCGAACGGCTCCAGGCCGAGACCGCCAGGGCGCTGCAGGCACCGGCCGTGCGCCAGCGCCTCGAAGACATGGGGGGCGAGGCGCGCGCAAGCACCCCCGAGGAAATGAAGACCCTGGTCAGCCGCGAACTCGACAAGTGGACGCAGGTCGTGGCCGACGCGAAGATTCCCAAGCAATGAACCGAGGACAAGTCCCATGTCGCTAGTCGCGATCCGCAAGCGAAGCCTGACCATCGAGACCGTGTTTCACGAGGGCGGTCCCGTCGCCGACAAGCCGCTGCGGCTTGCCGCGGCCTGCGCGGTGATTCGCAACCCCTACGCCGGGCGCTACGAGGCCGACCTGCTGCCCTTCATGGCCGAATTGCGCGGCCTCGGGAATCTCTTGGCCACGGAACTCGTCTCCACCCTCGGCAAGGAGAACGTGGAGGCCTACAGCAAGGCCGCCATCGTCGGCGTCAACGGCGAGCTCGAACACGGCGCGGTGTGGCACGAGGCCGGCGGCTGGGCCATGCGGGAAGTGCTGGGCCAACCCAAGGCCATGGTGCCGGCCGCGAAGGCCGTTGCCCACACCGGCTATCGGCTGATGGTGYCGCTGCACTACATCCATGCATCGTATGTGCGCAGCCACTACAACAGCTTCGAGGTCGGCATCCAGGATGCGCCCCGGCCGGACGAGATCCTGTTCGCCCTGGTGATGGCCGACGGCGGGCGAATCCACTCGCGCCTGGGCGGTCTCGCGAAGTCCCAGGTGGCCGTCCACGACGGGCAACGTTGAGGGCGCCGTGATGGACATCGAACCCGACGGCGGACCGGCTCATCGCCACGCGGCGCGCGTCATGAAGGCCATCCGGCTTCAGGCACCCGGAGGCCCCGAGGTGCTCTCGCTGGTCGAGCTGCCCCTGCCCGAGCCGGGGCCCGGCATGGTGCGCGTCAAGGCCCATGCCATCGGCGCCGGCGGGCCGGACGTGTTGATCCGCAACGGCACCTACAAGTGGATGCCGCCGATGCCCGCGATTCCCGGCAACGAGATGGCCGGCGTGGTGGACGCGATCGGCCCCGGGGTCGAGGCCTTGCGCCTCGGCCAGCGCGTGCTGGTCAGCGCGCGCGAGCTGCCCCGGCGCGGCGGCTGCTATGCCGAATACATCTGCGTTCCGCAGGCCGCCCCGTTTGCGCTGCCGGATGCGGTGAGCTTCGACGACGCCGTAAGCCTGGGCAATTTCCAGCTCGCCCTGGCCCTGCTGGCCAGCAACGGCAACCTGCCCGCCCGGTCGATCCTGGTCCCCGGCGCCGCCGGCGGCGTCGCGACCGCGCTGGTGCAAGTGGCCCGGGCGCGTGGCCTGCGCGTCATCGGCACCGCCTCTTCGGACATCAAGCGCGAATTCGCGCTGGCCAGCGGCGCGCACGAGGTGATCGACGGCAACCCGCGGACGCTGACCGACCAGGTGATGGGCCTTACCGACGGGCGCGGCGTCGACCTCGCCTTCGACCACATCGGCGGCGAGCTGTTCATCGCCTGCCTGCGCGCGCTGGCGCCCTTCGGCATGGCTGTCTCATACAACATCGTGAACGGCCCGCCGGCGGGCGACGTCTTCGAGGAGCTGCGAAAGCTGCTCGGCAGGAGCCTGGCGATCCGCACCTTCTCGATCCACACCGTCGACTCCGATGTCGTACAGCGGCGTGGCCTGATGGAAAGCGCCATCGCGCTCATGGCCGCGGGCAGCGTGCGCGCGCCGCGCGCCACCCGGTACGCGCTGGCCGATGCGCGCCACGTGCACGAATTGCTCGACAGGGGCGAGACCCTCGGCAAGATCGTCCTCCACCCCTGACCTCACGCCCGGAGCCCATCGTGGACCAGCCCTACACCCCCAGCCTCTCGCACTGCGGCATCTTCTGCCGCGACCTCGCGGTGATGAAGGCCTTCTATTGCGGCACCTTCGACATGCAGGAGACCGACCGCGGCGAAGGCTTCACCTTTCCCTTCACCATCGTGTTCCTGAGCGGGCGGGCCGACCAGCACCATCAACTGGTGCTGGCTTCCAGCCGCGGCGCCGACTCGCCGAGCACGGTGATGCAGCTCTCGTTCAAGGTCCAGACGCTGGGCCACCTGCGCGAGGCGCGCCGCCGCGCGATCGCGCTGGGCGCCACGCAGATGCGGGGCCTGAACCACGGCAACGCGATCTCGATCTACTGCAGGGACCCGGAGGAGAACACGGTCGAGGTCTACCTCGACACCCCGTGGTATGTGAGCCAGCCGCACGGCGACCCGCTCGATCTCGATCAGGACGACGATGCGATCTGGGCCGAGACCGAGCGCATCGTGCGCACCGACCCCAGCTTCATGCCGGTATCGGAGTGGGCCGCGCGCTTCGCGCAACGCGATGCCGCATTGCGCGGCAGCACGGCCTGACGCCCAGCCTGGGCCTCGTCGCGGTCTTCCAGACCGCTAGAGCTTGTGCGTCGACAGCAGGATGCTCGTCTCCGTGTTCGAGATCCCGGGAATCGAGCGGATGGCATTGAGCAGGGTGTCGAAGGCTTCCAGCGAATCGGTCTGCAGCTCGGCCATCATGTCCCAGCGTCCGTTGGTGGTGTGCAGCGCCACCACGTTCGGATGCCCGCGCAGCGCGCGGCGCACCGCGTCGCCATGATGGCCCTCGATCTCGATGCTGGTGATCGCGCGGATGCGGTGGCCCTCGGCCTGGGGCTTCAGGCGCACGGTGTAGCCCACGATCGTCCCCTCCCGCTCCAGCTTGCCGATGCGGTTCTGCACGGTGGCGCGCGCCAGGCGCAACCGGCTGGCGAGTTCGACCACCGGCATGCGCGCGTTGTCGCGCAGCAGGGAGAGCAGTTGGCGGTCCGTGTCGTCCATCACCATTCATCTTGTCAAACTCGACTGACAAAATGTACGGTTAAACCATGGATTTGCCAAGTTGCTCGCTTCAATTTGGCCGTACCCAGCGGGAAAATTGCGGCTGACGGCCCCAGTGCCTGCTCGCAATACCCTTGAGGAGATTCCCATGACCCGCTTTGTCGACGTCCCCGCCATGTCCCGCCTGGTGCAGGCCATCGGGGTGGCCCCTTTCATCGGCGAACTCGCCGACGCCATCCGCGACGACTTCATCCGCTGGGCCGACTTCGAGAAGTCCGCCCGCCTCGCCAGCCATTCCGAGATCGGCGTCATCGAGCTGATGCCGGTGTCGAACGCCAAGAACTACGCCTTCAAGTACGTCAACGGCCACCCCAGCAACACCGCGCGCGGTCTCTACACGGTGATGGCCTTCGGCGTGCTGGCCGAGGTCGAGACCGGCTACCCGGTGCTGCTGTCCGAGCTCACGCTCGCCACCGCGCTTCGCACCTGCGCCACCTCGCTGATGGCTGCGCGCGCGCTGGCGCGGCCCGGCGCCCGCCGCATGGCGCTCATCGGCAACGGCGCGCAGAGCGAATTCCAGGCGCTGGCCTTCCACGCCCACCTGGGCATCGAGGAAATCGCCGTCTACGACGTGGACCCGCGCGCCACCGACAAGCTGGCGCGCAACCTCTCGGGCCACCCGTCGCTGCGCATCGTTCGCGCCGGCTCCACCGCCGAGGCGGTGCGCGGGGCCGACATCGTGACCACCGTCACCGCCGACAAGGCCTACGCCACCATCCTCACGCCCGAGATGATCGAGCCGGGCATGCACATCAACGGCGTGGGCGGCGATTGCCCGGGCAAGACCGAGTTGCATGCCGACGTGCTGCGCCGGGCGCGGGTCTTCGTCGAGTACGAGCCGCAGACGCGCATCGAAGGCGACATCCAGCAACTGCCGCGCGACTTCCCGGTGGTCGACCTCTGGCGCGTGCTCGCCGGAACGGCGGCGGGGCGCCAGAGCGCCGAGCAGGTCACGGTGTTCGACTCGGTCGGCTTCGCGCTGGAGGACTATTCGACCCTGCGCTACGTGCTCGACCAGTCGGTCCGCCACAACCTGGGCGTCGAAGTCGAGCTGGTGCCAGAGGCCGACGATCCGAAGGACCTGTTCCGCCACACGCGCGCCGGCGGAGCGCGCGCCGTGATGCGCCGCGTGGCCTGAGCGACTTGCGCCACCCCCTCGTCACCCCGTCGCCATGCCCCGCACCCCCTCCATTCAAGCTCCGTCCGCGGTCGTCATGATGCGCCCGCATCGCTTCACGCCGAACCCCGAGACCGCCGCCGACAACAGCTTCCAGACCGCGGCCGACCAGGCCTCGGCCCAGGCCATCGCCGAGCGCGCCTACCAGGAAGTCACGACGGCGGCCCGACGCCTCGAGGCCGAGGGCGTGCGCGTGCACCTGTTCGAGGATCGCGGCGAGCGCGACACGCCGGACTCGGTCTTTCCGAACAACTGGTTCTCCACCCATCCCGGCGGCCATGTCGCCGTCTACCCGATGTATTCGCCGAGCCGCCGCCGCGAGCGCCGCGCCGAGGTGATCGAGATGCTGAAGGCGCAATATCGGGTGCAGGACGCGATCGACTACTCCGGCCTGGAGGAGGATGGCCTGTACCTCGAGGGCACCGGCGCGATGGTGTTCGACCACCTCGCGCGCGTGGCCTACACCGCGCGCTCGAACCGCGCCGACCCGGTGGCGCTGGAGCGCTTCAGCACGCACTTCAACTACGAGCCGATGGTGTTCGACACGGCCGGCGCCGACGGGCGCCCGATCTATCACACCAACGTGCTGATGTGCGTGGCCACCGAGTTCGCGATGGTCGGCTTCGAGCTGATCCCGGACAAGCGCCGCGCGGCGCAGGTGCGCGACCGGCTGCAGGAATCGGGGCGCGAGATCATCGAGCTGAGCGCAGCGCAGATCGCCGGCTTCGCCGGCAACGCGATCGAGCTCTCGGGGCGCGAGGGGCGCATCCTGGCGCTGTCGCAACGCGCCTTCGACAGCCTGGACGCCGCGCAGAAGGCGACCATCGAGGGCTCCGCGCGGCTGCTTCCGCTGGCGGTGCCGACCATCGAGATGGCCGGCGGCTCGGTGCGTTGCATGGTCGCCGGCATCCACCTCGCGGCGCGGCGGCCCGAGCCTTCATCAGCCTGTCATTGACCTCCTTGCCGGCAGCCGCGGCGGCATCCTGATCCCGATCGTGGCCGGCATGCTCCTGCAGGCCACCGGCTCCTTCGACGCGGTGATCAACTTCTTCAGCGCCTGCGCGATGGTCTATGTGATCTCGACGCTCTTCATCGAACTGCGCCGCACGCGCTGGTCGCCGCCGCCCTCAGCGCCGGGCCGCCGGCTTGCGCTCGGCGTGCAGCAGCGCGAGGAAGCGCTCGGCGGGCTTGCTCAAGGGCCGGTCCTTCGGCACCAGGCTGCCGTAGGCCTCGAGCCTCTGCTTCATGCGGTAGGGGACGATGCGCAACACGCCATGCTCGGCGTCGCGGCGAGCGACCGCCTCCGGGATCACCGCGATCAGGTTCGCGCGCCGGATCAGATTGATCGAGGTCAGGATCGACCCCGTCTCGATCAGCCCTCGCGGAAGCTGCGCATGGTGGTCTCGAAACTCGCGCTCGATGACGTCGCGCATCGGACTGCCCGACGGCTGCAGGACCCAGCCGTAGTCGAGGAGCTCCTGGAAGTCGACCCGCCGCCTGCGCGCGAGCGGGTGCTCGTTGCCCACCACCAGGGCCAGCGCCTCGTCGTCGATCGCCCTGAACGCGCACTCGATGCCGGGATGCCCGACCAGCCGCCCGATCACCAGTTCCAGCACACCTTCGCGCAGCTGCGCCAACAGGCGGTCGCTGGTGTCGACCGCGATCTCGACGGCCAGCAGCGGGTAGGCGGCCTTCAGGCCCACCAGCGCATCGGTCAGCCGCCCGGGCGACGCGGCCATGATGCTGCCCACCGAGAACTTGCCCGCCCCACCCAGCTTGAGCTCGCCGAGTTCTCGGTTGAGCGCCTCCATGCTGCCGCGGATGCTGCGGAAATAGCCCGTCACGCGCTCGCCGGCGGCATTGAGCTGCAGCCCTCGGCCCACGCGCTCGAACAGGGACTGGCCGAGCGCGCTCTCCAGTTGATGGAGCATCTTGGTGGCCGCGGGTTGCGTCAGCCCGAGCTGGCCCGAGGCCGCGCGCAGCGTGCGCAGATCCGCGATCGCCAGGATCAAGGCGACCTGGCGCATGCGCAGCCGGTTGAGCAATTGCGGGGTGCTGTCCTGCGTGTCGATGGAGCCCATGCTTATTTGATCACCTGAGGTTATTGATCGATCAAGAGCTTTCAGTTTACGGCGATCAATCGCATTCCTACCATCGTGGCTCGCGATCCATTGACGAAATCAGGAGACAACCCATGAAGAGATTCATCCCCGCACTCGCGGCGGCGACCCTGGCCTTGTGCGCCGGCGCGTCCATGGCGCAGGAATGGCCCACCCGCCCCCTGCGCATCATGGTCGGCTCCGGCCCCGGCGGCGGCACCGACGCGATGGCCCGCGCGGTCGCCGACCGGCTCGGTCCCTTGCTCAAGCAGCCCGTGCTCGTCGAGAACCGGCCCGGCGCCTCCAACACCATCGCGGCCGACGCCACCGCCAAGTCCGTCGACGGCCACACCATGGTGATGGGCGTGGTCACCGCCCACGCCATCGCGCCGCACCTGCTCAAGCTCAACTACGACAGCAACAAGGACCTGGTGCCGATCGCCTTCGTCGGCGCCGTGCCCAACGTGCTGGTGGTCAGCGACAGCGTGCCGGCCGACTCGGTGAAGGCACTGATCCAGCTCGCCAAGAAGGAGCCGGGCAAGCTCAACTTCGCCAGCAGCGGCGCGGGCAGCACGCAGCACATCGCGGCCGAGATGTTCAAGGATGCCGCCGGCATCGACATCACGCACGTGCCCTACAAGGGCAGCAGCGCGGCCCTGGTCGACCTGATCGGCGGGCAGGTCCAGATGAGCTTCGACACGCTCCCCTCGGTGATCGGCCAGATCAGGAACCACAAGATCCGCGCCCTGGCCGTCACCACACCGCGGCGCAACGCGCAATTGCCCGATGTGCCGACGATGGCGCAAGCCGGCGTGCCGGGCATCGAGATGAGCGCCTGGTACGGCATCTACATGCCGGCCTCGACGCCCAAGGCCGTGCAGGACAAGGTGCACGACGCCGTCAACCAGGTGCTGGCGATGCCCGAGACCCAGGCGCGCCTGGAGAGCGTCGGCGCCGAGATCACCCCGATGACGCAGGCGCAGTTCGCGCAATTCCAGACCGCCGAGTACAAGCGCTTCGGCGAGATCATCAAGAAGAACAACATCCGCCTGGACTGAGACCATGAGCCTCACACGCCTCCCCGTCGTCGCCCTCACCCTGGGCGACCCCGCCGGCATCGGCGCCGAACTCATCGCCCGCCTGCTCGCCAGGCCGCAAGCCACGGCGCTCGCCAACATCGTGCTCGTCGGCGACCCCTGGCTATGGAACGAGGGCCAGCGCATCGCCGGCATCCCGGTGGCCACCAGCGAAGTGAGTTCGCTGGCGGCGGTGCGCGGCCGCGCCGACAGCGCCCGGCCCGCCTTCTTCCCGGTCGACAGCATCGATGCGACGCTGGTGCACCGGGGCAAGGCCGAGGCGGCCGGCGGCCGCTCGGTGCTGCAGGTGCTCGACCAGTGCATGGACGCCACGCTCGCCGGCCACGTCGACGCCATCTGCTTCGCGCCGCTCAACAAGCAGGCCATGAAGATCGGCGGCATGAAACATGAGGACGAGCTGCACCACTTCGCCAGCCACCTCGGCGTGACCGGCTACTTCTGCGAGTTCAACACGCTGGGCGAGCTGTGGACCTCGCGCATCTCCTCGCACGTGCCGATGAAGGACGTCGCCGGCCTCCTGAGCATCGAGCGCATCGAGCAGGCCGCCGAGCTCATCTACCACTCGCTCCTGGCCAACGGCGTACGGCAGCCCAAGGTGGCCATTGCCGCCTTCAACCCGCACGGTGGCGACGGCGGCCTGTGCGGCCGCGAAGAGGTGGACATCATCGAACCGGCCGTGAAGGCGCTGCAGGCGCGCGACTGGCCGACCGAGCAGCCCTTCCACGGCCCCTTCCCGGCCGACACCATCTTCCTGAAGGCCCAGGCGGGCGACTACCAGGCCATCGTCACCATGTACCACGACCAGGGCCAGATCGCGATCAAGCTCATGGGCTTCAGCCGCGGCGTGACGGTGCAGGGCGGCCTGCCGATTCCGATCACCACGCCGGCGCACGGCACCGCCTATGACATCGCCGGGCTGGGCAAGGCCAGCGTCGAAGCCACCTGGCAGGCCTTCCGCATCGCGAGCCGCATGGGCGCCGCGCGCCGTCTCGCGACCACCCCATCCGCCTGAACTCATCCGCCACGCCCACCAGAGACACCTCTCATGAAGATCAAATCCGTCCGCGCCCGCGTCTTCCAATGGAAGGGCAAGACCGTTCCGCCGCAGGGCAACTTCTGCTCCAACGCCATGGACCTCGTCTACTCGAAGACCGAGACCATGAGCACCTTCCGCTTCCACTCCTGGACCGTGGTCGAGATCGAGACCGACGACGGCATCGTGGGCCTGGGCAACGTCGCCCTCGCGCCCCGGATCGCCAAGGCCATCATCGACGAATACCTCACGCCGCTGCTGGTCGGCCAGGACCCGTGGGACTACGAATACCTGTGGCAGCGGATGTACCGGGCCACCCACGCTTGGGGCCGCAAGGGCGTCACCATGGCGGCCATCTCGGCGGTCGACATCGCCATCTGGGACATCCTCGGAAAGTCGGTCGGCAAGCCGGTGTTCGAGCTGCTGGGCGGCCGCACCAAGGAGAAGATCCCCTGCTACTACTCCAAGCTGTACCGCACCGACCTGAAGGCGATGCAGGACGAGGCGCAGAAATACCTCGACCAGGGCTTCACCATGTTCAAGTCGCGCTTCGGCTACGGCCCGGCCCACGGCACCCGGGGCGTGGCGGAAAACCTGAAGGCGGCGCAAGCCCTGCGCGAAGTCATCGGCTACGACAACGACCTGATGTTCGAGTGCTACATGGGCTGGAACGTGGACTACGCCAAGCGCATGCTGCCCAAGCTCGAGAAGTTCCAGCCGCGCTGGGTCGAGGAGCCGGTGATCGCCGATGACATCGACGGCTACGCCGAGCTCAACGCCTTCACCAGCATCCCGATCTCGGGCGGCGAGCACGAGTTCTCGCTCTACGGCTTCAAGCAGCTGCTGGAGCGCAAGGCGGTCAGCGTGGTGCAGTACGACACCAACCGCGTGGGCGGCATCACGGCGGCGCACAAGATCAACGCCCTGTGCGAGGCCTACAGCGTGCCCGTGGTCCCGCATGCCGGGCAGATGCACAACTACCACCTCACCATGAGCACGCTGGCCTCGCCCATGAGCGAGTACTTCCCGATGTTCGACGTCGAGGTGGGCAACGAGTTGTTCTACTACATCTTCGACGGCGAGCCGGTGGCCGAGAACGGCTTCCTTCAGCTCGACGACCACAAGCCCGGCCTCGGCCTCACGCTGAAGACGGAGTTCCTCCAGGACTTCGACATCATCGAATAGGCCGCCCGCGCACCGACATGACGACCTCGACCACCGCCCGCTACCGAGGGCTCTTCCCCGTCGTTCCCACCACCTTCACCGAAAGCGGCGAGCTCGACCTCGCGAGCCAGAAGCGTTGCGTGGACTTCATGATCGATGCCGGCTCCAACGGCCTGTGCATCCTCGCGAACTTCTCCGAACAATTCCTGCTGTCGGACGACGAGCGCGAGATCCTCACGCGCGCCGTGCTCGAGCACGTGGCCGGCCGCGTGCCGGTGATCGTGACGACCACGCATTTCAGCTCCAGGGTCTGCGCCGAGCGCAGCCGCCGCGCGCAGGACATGGGCGCGGCGATGGTGATGGTCATGCCGCCCTACCACGGCGCGACCTTCCGCGTGCGT
>NZ_JBFTPS010000049.1:0-50680 GCF_056398605.1 Variovorax sp. 01T432 | reverse complement strand
AACCACGTCTTCGCCAACCTCGATGCAGTCGAGGACGCCCTGACAAGCGGACTCGTCGCCCTGGAATCCAATCCAACGCGAACCCGTTCAATGACTGGGTTCAAATGGATAACTTCTATATCTTTGAACGCAAGTTAGTATGAAGGGGCGTGGAACTTCAGGCTAGAGGTGCTTGGCAGCGAGCACGTTGACTGGATGACGTGGGCAAGGGCGAACGGGCTGATTTCCTGGATGCTGGACTGGCTGCCAGGTTTCCTGGATGCCGGCCTGACGAGTCGATCGCGATGGCGATCGCGAAGCATGGGCCGGATGGTGCAGTCCATGAGGATCCCGCCGGCTGCGATCAGGGCGAGGCCATGAAGGCGCAGATCGCATACGCACTATGGTCTCTGGTGCAATAGCGCGGCTGCGTGCAGAGTACGCCCATGTCCGCGTCACGCCCCGCGCCTTCCTCGCGCCCCATGCGCCAGCTCATTGAAAACCTCCCCCGCCTCCCCCTCGACGCAGCCCACAGCGTCGACTACCCCTCAGCCGTCCCCTCCCTGCTGATCACCATTGCCGAAGAGGCCGAAACCACCATGGCCGCGATCCAGCTGGGTGTAGGTGCCATCGGCCATCTGCTGGCCCATTCCGCCGTGGTCATCGAAGACGGGAGCATCGGCGCCGACACGCTCGAAAGCCTGGGCTTCCTGATGGCCGAGCTCGGCGACCTGGCGTCGGCCTGCATGACGCTCGCCGCGCACTGCCGTCGAGCCGCGCCGCCTGCCTAGTTTGGTCGTCAGCTGCGGCGGCCCCGGCCGTCACCGGGGCGGCAACTCAGATCGAATTGCGCCGCGCGCGATCGGCAACCCGCGGCGCGAACAGATGGGCGCGCTCATTGAAGTCGAAGGGCCAGGGCGTCACGGAAGGGTCGGAGCTGGCGTCCGCGATCGGCACGATCGGCAGATTGTGCCGGCGCGAGCACTCCGCGATCAGCTTCTGGATCTCGGCATTCACATAGGGCTCGTTGGGCTTGCCGGGGCGCATGTAGAGATTGCCCTTGCCGTCGGTCTTCACGAACAGCCCGATGACATCCACCTGCCTGCCCTCGGGGGCCGTGCCGACGACGACGACTTCGTTGTAGCCCGTGTCCCCGTCGGCGCCGTTCGTCGCGTTCAGGATCTCGTCCGGGCTGCAGATCGCGCCTCGCTTCTTGTCGTTCAGCTCGAAGATGATGTCGCTCGTGCGGTTCTTGACCGCGACGTCGGTCGGCGAGGTGATGTAGATGCACTCCGGCGGCACGCGCATGATGAAGCCGAAGGGGTAGTAGGTCGAGTGCTTCGATTCGCTGATGACCGTGCTGCTGATGATGTTCTGGCGAATGATGTGCGGGTTGTGCAGGTACTCTTCGTAGAAGCGCACCATCAGCTTGGCCTTGAGCGGGTTGGTCTTGTCGATGTGTCCGTAGCCGATGTAGCGCTGGTGGAGCTTCGCCATCTTCTCGGCGTCGGCCAGATTGCCCGCCATCGCATCCGCCGCGACCGACGCCGCGCCCTGGATGGTATGCACGATGTACCGGTAGGCCTGGTCGGTATGCACCGCCGGATTCGTGAAGTACTCCGGCCGCCACGCCGCCCGCCCGGCGAACTGGCCGCGAAAGGCCTTGTACGGAAACAAGGCCTTGAGCTGCCTCTCCAGCTCGCCCGAGCTCCGTCCCCGCAGCAATGCCAGCTGCACGTCGGCCTGCGCCGGCTGGAGCTTTCCCTGTGACAGCAGGGTCAGCACCACCGCGCGCGCGAGGTTGCGCCGGTAGCTTTCCGCGTCGGACTTGAAGACGCCGATGCCGCCGCGATACCCGCCGATGTGCAGGGCGCCGCCGAAGCCCTTGGCGATGACGGGGTCGGTGAGCTTGCGCTCCACCATCGCGCGCTCGTCGGGTCCGCAGACCTGTTCGATGATGTCCAATGCATGGTCGACCCGATCCAGCGATGAAGCCATTTTCCGCTCCGCAACAGGGGGTTGAGGCGAGTGGAGGCACCATCGCCTGCGCACTCGCCATACAGATACTCGGTAACGCGGGCGATGTTACTTGGATACCGCGTCACACCCGGCTCAAGGCGACGTGCCCGGTCTTCATGAAAGGCTCTTGCTGTCCTGTGGCCGCCCCGGGCGGTCAACGGGGCATCAGCTGGGCCCACTTGATTCGCAGCCAGCGCCGCAGCCCTGCCATCGGCCGCCGCCGGGCGGCCCGGGGCCGCCGCGTGGCCACGGCGCGGCCCATGCGCAACACCGCGCCGCTGGCGCCCATCGCGCAGCCCAGGAAACCCATGCGCCGCAGGAAGCCGAGGGCACGGTGGTTCGTGGACGGCACCTCGGTGAAGATCCAGCGCAAGCCGGCATCGCGCGCCATGTGGAGCAAGTGCTCGAGCAACTGGTCGGCCACGCCCTGGCCGCGCCATGCATCGGCCACGGTGATGAGCAGCTCCGCGCATTCGGGATCGGCGCCGACGCAGTAGCGCGCCTCGCCGATCAGCTCTTCGCCATCGTCGCGCGCCATCGTGGCGATGAAGGCGACATGGCGCACGCCATCCACGCGGACCAGCTCTTCCAGCATGCCCGGCGGGCAGACCTTGGCGCGCCGGGCGTCGTCCGGTCGCACGGCCCGGATCCGGGCCGACGCGCCGTTGCGCAACTGCACTTGCAAGGGCAGTCCCACGGCGCGCCGCGACGCTGCGATGGCGGCGGCGGGGGTGTTGTGCGGTTCGGGCATGGCGGCGTTCCGGTGGTTGTTGAAGGAAGGCGCAAGCTTCCCGTGCCCCGCCCGAGGGGTCCTTAAGGCGTGCTGAATCGTGCTGAAACCGGCCTGAAGCGCCCCGCCGGCGTTCGAATTCAGAACGTTTAAGGCCCGTATTCAGGACGCGGCGGCCCGCTTCGGCGACATTCCCCTCCACGGAACCATCCTGGTTCCACCGATCCACCCCAAGGACCACCCGAGGAACCATGGCCCTGAATGCCCCGCGTTATGTCTGCCTGTCCGACCTGCACCTCGGCGCGGCCTACAGCACCCTGACGGACACCAACGCCCACGGCGAGCCAGACCCCACCCGTCCCAGTGCCACGCTGAGTGCCTTCGGGAGTGCCCTGCGCCAGTTGCTGTCCGCGATGGACGGCCCGCCGCCGACGCTGATCCTGCTGGGCGACGTGCTCGACATGGGCCTGTCGCCGATGGGCAGCGTGGCGGCCGCCTTCCGCTGCTTCGTCGAGGCGGTGATGCTCGACGACGGCAAGCCCGTGTTCGCGCCGCGCGTGTTGTGCGTGCCCGGCAATCACGACCACCACCTGTGGCGCATCGCGCAGGACCAGCACTTCCAGGACGGCTTGATGCAGGGCCGCATCGACGCCGACCTGATCGAGCACACCGCGCTGTTCGAAGATGCCGGCGAGCCCGGGCCGGCCGCCAGGGTCGACGCCTCGATGCTGACGCGGCTGATGGCGGGCTACCCCGCCCTGGCCGGCGCCCGCGCGGACATCGCCTATCCCAACCTCGGCCTGCTCGACGCCGCGCGGCGCCGCTGCGTGGTGCTGCACCATGGCCACTACATCGACCCCATGTACCGCGTGATGACGATCCTGAATTCCCAGCTTCCGAACCACGGCAGGGGCCGCAACCGCGCCGGGGTTTCGGTCGCCGAGCTGGAGACGCAGAACGGCGCCTGGGTCGATTTCCTGTGGTCCGATCTCGGCAGCGCGGGCCTGACGGGCACCGACGCGACCACGCTCTACGAGGTGATGCTCGACGGCGGCGCATCGCACGCCCTTGCGCAGCGGCTCGCGGCACTGCTCGTTTCCAGGCTCGACCAGGGCTTCGGCATGAGCGGCAGCACGGCCATGGTGCAGGGCCTCACGCTCAGCCAGCTCGTGCTCGGCGCGATCGAGGCCACGCTGGGCCGGGGCGCCGAGTCGCAGCGCGGCGGCTACCTGGACGTCATGAGCGTCAAGGACGTGGAGGACCTGCGCTGGTACCTGTCGGGCGCGGTGAAGCTGCAGCTCGAGCAGGCCCGCCTGGAGGCCTCGGCGCTTGATCTCACCTTCGTCTTCGGCCACACCCACAAGCCCTTCGAGGACGAGCTGCCGGTGGCGGGCTTCGACCGGCCGGTGGGCGTCTTCAATACGGGTGGCTGGGTGATGGACCAGCCGACGATGACCACCACGCAGGGCGCCGCGGCCGTGTTCATCGACGACGCGCTCAATGTCGCCTCGCTGCGGCTGTTCAACGATCCGGTCAACGGCACGATCG
Source organism: Variovorax sp. 01T432 (assembly GCF_056398605.1). NCBI lineage: Bacteria > Pseudomonadati > Pseudomonadota > Betaproteobacteria > Burkholderiales > Comamonadaceae > Variovorax > Variovorax sp. 01T432. The sequence continues at coordinate 46,404 of NZ_JBFTPS010000049.1, read as the reverse complement.
CGCCGGTGCGCGCGCGCGGCGTCGGCGGCTTTCGCGACCGCGACAACCTGATGCTGGCCGCGCTGGCCGTGGGCATCGCGCGCACGGCCGGCGCGTGGGACGCGTTCTCGCACTGCGCGCAGCAGGCCACGGAAGCCCGCGCCACGCTGCTGCTCGACGAGTTCTTCAAGGCCTCGATCGGGGTGATCACGCAGGCACGGGCTGGAATGAAGACCCACGCAGACGCCAAGGTGAGCGCATGACGATCAAACCCATCGCCCGTTCGCTCGATCAACTGGCGCCACACTACACGGTGGTCGTGGTGGGCTCGGGCTACGGCGCCGGGGTGGCGGCCTCGCGCCTGGCGCGCGCGGGCCAGTCGGTGTGCGTGCTGGAGCGCGGCCGCGAGATCCTGCCGGGCGACTACCCCAACGACATGCCCAAGGCCCGCGACGACATGCAGATCGACGGCGCGCGCGGCAAGATCGGCGCGCCCGACGGCCTCTACAACCTGCACCTGAACGACGACATGCTGGCGATGGTGGGCTGCGGCCTGGGCGGCACCTCGCTCATCAATGCCAATGTCGCGCTGGAGGTCGATCCGCGCCTGTTCGAGGCGACGCCCTGGCCGGCGCCCTTCCGCGCCGATCCGAAGCTGCTCGACCCGTTCATCGCGCGGGCGCGGCAGATGCTCGACCCCTCGCCCTATCCGGAAGAGTTCCCGCCGCTGAACAAGCTGCAGGCGCTGCAGCAATCGGCGGCGGCCATGAAGAAGCCCTTCAAGCGCCCGCCGATCGCGGTGAACTTCGTCGACCAGGTCAACCCTTTCGGCGTGACGCAGCCGGCCTGCAACCTGTGCGGCGACTGCACCAGCGGCTGCAACGTCGGCGCGAAGAACACCACGCTGATGAACTACCTGCCGGACGCGAATGCGCACGGCGCGCAGATCTTCACCGGCGCGCGGGTCAGCCATGTCGAGCGCGAGGGCACGCGCTGGCGCGTGTTCTTCGACGAGGTCGCCCTGCGCGGCTCGGGCACCGCGCCCTGCGCGGCCCGGCGCAGCGTCAGCGCCGACGTGGTGGTGCTCGGCGCGGGCGCCCTGGGTTCGACCGAGATCCTGCTGCGCTCGAAGGAGCACGGCCTGCCGCTGTCGGACCGGCTCGGCCAGCGCTTCTCGGGCAACGGCGACGTGCTCGCGCTCGGCTACGACAGCTACTGGCAGGCCGGCACCGACGCCAAGGGCGACCCGGTCCAGCGCAACATCAACGGTGTCGGCGTGGGGATCAACAAGGTGGCGCCGGCCGATCTGCCGGGGCCTTGCATCACCGGCGTGATCGACATGCGCAACAGCGAGCATGTCGGCGACGGGCTGGTGATCGAGGAGGGCGTGATCCCCGGCGCGCTGGCCGCGATGCTGACCCCGGCCCTGTTCTTCGCCGACGCCATGCTGGGCGGCGAATTCGAGTACGGCGCCTCGCAGGCGAAGGCGCGCCTGCTCGATGCCCAGGCCCTGGGCGAGGCGGTGCAGAAGGCCCCCGGCCGGCTGGCCGGAATGGCCTACACCGGTGCCGTGGCGCGCACCCAGACCTACCTGGTGATGAGCGTGGACGAGGCGGCCGGCCGGCTGCACCTGCAGGACGACTGCCTGCGCATCGACTGGCCCCGGGCCGGCGACAGCGCGGTGATCGCCTCGGACAACGTGTGGCTCAACCAGGCCAACGAGGCGGTGCAGGGCCAGTTCATCCCCAACCCGCTGTGGAGCGACGCGCTCGGCCGCAAGCTGATCACGGTGCATCCGCTGGGCGGCTGCGGCATGGGCGACAGCGCCAGCGACGGCGTGGTCAATCACCAGAGCCAGGTCTTCGCCGGCAACGAGGGCGACGCGGTGCACGAGGGCCTGTATGTCTGCGACGGCGCGGTGCTGCCGGGCGCGGCGGGGGTGAACCCCCTGCTCACGATCTCCGCGCTGGCCGAGCGCGCCTGCCAGAACCTGTGCGACGAGCGCGGCTGGACCATCGATCTGGGGATGGCGCGGCGGCAGTTCCTGCCGGCCCCGGGCGGCGCCGTGCCGGCGCCCCCGCGTCCCGCGCCAGGCCTGCTGGAGCGCCTGGAACGCGAGGCCTCCACGATCGCGCATGACGCCGAGGCCCTGCTCAAGAAGGCGACTCGTCACCTCGAAGCCGGCGCCATCGAGCTGGCGAAGGAGGCGATCCGGGAGGTCATCGCCAAGGACCCGGCGCTGCTCAGCCCGAGCTTCCAGTTCACCGAGACCATGCATGGCTGGATCAGCACCGAGGCCGTGGTCGCCCGTTCCGACACGGGCCGACGCATGGCCAGCGACTACGAGGTCGCCAGCGCCTGGGGCCGCATGCGCGACCAGACCATGCGCTTCGAACTGACCATCCATACCGACGATCTCTACCAGCTGGTCTCCGATCCGACCCATCCCGCCGGCATCACCGGCACCGTGACCTGTGCGGCGCTGTGGCACGAGCCGATGCCGGTGATCAGCGGCGTCTTCCACCTGCTGCCGGCGGATGCGCAGCGTGTCGAAACCTGGACCATGACCTACGAGATGATGCTGCGGCGCGGCGCCTCGCGGCTGCGCTTCAAGGGCCACAAGGTGCTGCACCAGCAGCCCGGCTCCTCGCCCTGGACCGACACCACCACGCTCTTCGTGCGCGTGCACGACGTCGAGAGCGCCGAGGGCCCGCTCGTCGCGCAGGGCATCCTGACGCTCGACCTCGAGGACCTGCTGTGGCAGGCCTCCACCATCAAGCTCGAGCCGCCCGAGAACCTGCCGGGCGCGGTGGAAAATCTCGTGCCGGCCGCGCGCGACGCCATCTCCGCCGCCTACCTTGCCAAGTTCGGCGGCTTCTTCGGCATGACGCTGTTCCGCGCCTATGGCGGACTGCTGGCCGACCTGAACAATTTCCCGGCGCTCGACCTGGCCCGGCTGCCGCGGCGCGCCTTGCGCGCGCCGGCGCCCGTGCCGCACAGCGTGGAGGTGGGCGGTGGTTTCAAGATCAAGCTCACCCGCTATGCCGGCGGCGCGCGCGGGCCGGTGGTGCTGGCGCCCGGCTTCTCGGTGCGCGCGTCCTCCTTCGCGACCGACACGGTGGAGCAGAACCTGGTGGAAGCGCTCTGCGCGCGCGGCTACGACGTGTGGCTGTTCGACTACCGGGCGAGCCCCGATTCGGGCAGCCCTGTCGCGCCCTTCACCATCGACGACATCGCCCGCGTCGACTGGCCGGCGGCGGTGCGCTTCATCCTGGAGGCCACGGGCGCGCCGGACCTGCAGGCGATCGCGCATTGCGTGGGCTCGATGAGCCTGCTGATGGCCCTGCTGGAAGGCATGACCGGCGTGCGCTCGATCGTTTCGTCGCAGCTCACGCTCCACCCGGTGACGGGCTGGCTCAACAACACCAAGGCCGACCTCGGCATGGCCCGCTTGCTGGAGAACTATGCGCCGCTGGAAGACCGCTTCGACATCGTGCCGGGCACGACCGACCTGGACCGCGAGATCGACACGCTGGCCTGGAAGGTGCCCGTCCCGGCCGGCGAGGCGTGCAAGAACCCGGTGTGCCACCGCGTGTTCTCCATCTTCGGTGCGTCCTATACGCATGCGCAGCTGAGCAACGCCACCCACACCGCGCTGGCCGAGATGTTCGGTTGCGTATCCCTGCGCCCCTTCGAGCAGCTGAGCCTGATGATGCAGCGCGCCAAGGCGGTCGACGCCGAGGGCGGCGACGTCTACCTGACGCCGCAGAAGGCACCCCGGCTGGCGCTGCCGATCAGCTTCGTGGCGGGGGCGAAGAACCAGCTCTTCTTCCCGGAAACCTGCATCCGCACGCAGAGCTGGCTGTCAGCCTTCAACGACCCGGCGCTCTACACGCGCCAGGTCTTCGACGGCTACGCCCACATGGACCTGTTCATCGGCCGCGACGCGGCGCGGGACATCTTCCCCTACCTGATCACGCAGCTTGAACGTGCCGATCCGAGGGAGCACTGAAGCGGTCGGACAGCAGCGCGACGACGGCGTCCTCGTCGAGTTCCGCGCCTTCCAGGCGCCAGGCCTCGATGTCGGGCGCCGGATGCGCCGCGCCGATGAGCGCCAGCGTGGCTGCCAGCGTGCGGTTGTCGGCGGCCATGCGCCTCTCCCCGCGTCGCTCGCGCTCGGTGTCGTCGCAGCCGATCAGCAGGGCGGCCTCGCGCAGCCTGCCCCGGCGCGCCGCCAGAAGGGCCAGCATGCCCGCGAAATGGCGCAGTCCGACCGAGCGGCGGCAATACGGCACGCTGCGCAGCACCTGGGCATGGGCCTCGTCGAGCGCGCCCTGGCCGGTGAGCGCATGCGCGTACCAGTTGAGTGCGAAGCCCATCATCTCCGCGTCGGTGAGCGGCGAGCGCTGCAGGTGGTCGATCATGGCGCGGAACTGGGTCACGGCTTCGTCGACGTGGCCCAGCTCGTGGTGCATGGCCGCCAGGTTGTTGAGCACGTAGAACAGCGTGCGCGCGTTGGCTTCCCTGCGCACCAGCGGCAGCGCCTGGGAGAAGGCGGCCAGCGCTTCCACGGGCCGGTCCTGGTGGCGCCGGACCATGCCCGTGATGTAGAGCCAGATACCCTTGAACGCGCGCAGCCCGGGCAGCTCCAGCAGCTTGCGGCATTGGTCCAGCCTGCGCTCGGCCACCTCGAAGTCGCCGCTCACGCTGGCCACGTACGCGCTCATGCAGCAGGTCAGGCACAGCAGGCCGTGGGGCGGCTGCTGCTCGAAGGCCTCGCGGGCCTTGTCGAGCAGTTCCATCCGCCGCTGCGCGCTGAGGCCGCCGTGCAGGCCCACCAGCGCCAGGCCGAGGTTGAACTGGGCGACGACCTCCGCCGGGGTGTCGTCGCCGATCAGAGGCTGCGCCATCTCCATCCAGCGCACGCACTCGGGATAGCGGCCCGCCTGGTACATCAGCACGGCGGCGATGTTCACCAGGTCGAGCGCCAGCGCGGCATCCCCGCCCGGGCCGCAGGCCCATTCGATCGCGCTGCGCAGGTTGTCGATCTCGGGGCTGCAGCCCAGCAGCCACTGGTCTTCCGACTCGGGGCCCAGGCGGGCGTAGCGGGCGCGGCGGTCGATCGCGGCATGCATGCAGCGCGCGTGCCATTGCCGCAGGCTGTCCCATTCCCCGGCCGCCTCGAGCTGCTCGCGGGCATAGGCGCGCGCTGTTTCGAGCAGGCGGTAGCGCGGCACGGTGCTGGCGTCGACGACCACGATCGACTTGTCGATCAGGTTGCCCAGGTGGTCCAGCACCGCCCAGGCGTCGATGTCGGCATCGGCCGCCACCTGCTGCGCCAGTTCGAGGCCGAAGCCGCCGACGAAGACGCCGAGCCGGCGGAACACCTTCTGCTCGTCGGGGCTCAGCAGGGCATGGCTCCAGTCGAGCGTGTCGCGCAGGGTGCGGTGGCGCGAGGGCGCGTCGCGCACGCCGTTCTTGAGCACGTGCAGGCGCTGGGCCAGATGCTGGCGCACGCCCTGGATGCCCAGCAGCGGCACCCGCGCGGCGGCGAGTTCCAGCGCCAGGGGCATGCCGTCGAGTTCGCGGCAGATGTCCACTACCGCGTCGATGTTGCCTTCATCGAGCCGGAAGCCCGGCTGCGTGGCGCTGACGCGGGCCACGAACAGGGCCACCGCGCCGTGCGCCCCGGCGTCGGCCAGGGCGGCATGCGCGGGCACCGAGAGGGCGTCCAGCCTCACGGGCCGCTCGGCGGCGAGCTTCAGGGGCTCCTGGCTCGTGACCAGCATGTACAGGTGGGGCACGGCTTCGAGCAAATAACTCGCCAGCGCGGCCACCGGCTCGACCAGGTGCTCGCAGTTGTCGAGCACGAGCAACTCGTGGCCGCGCAGGCGTTCGGCCAGCTCGACGCGCGCGTCGGTCCGCCCGGGGAGGCTGATGCTCAGGGCCAGCGCCACCGCGCCGGGCAGCGCCTGCGGGTCCGAGACGTTGGCGAGCTCCACCATCCAGGCGCCGTCCCGGAAATGGTGCGCCACCTGGCGGGCGACGGCGCGCGCCAGGCTGGTCTTGCCGATGCCGCCCGGGCCCAGCAGGCTGAGCAGGCGGTGTTGCCGCACCAGTTCGCGCAGCGTGGCGAATTCCGCATCCCGGCCCAGCAGGGGCGGCAGCAGGGCGGGCAGGTTGCCGGTGTCCGGCCGCAGGGCCTTGGCCGCGGCCGGCATGGGGGCGGCCCTGGGCTTGGGCGCCGGGGGGCTGGCGGCGGGGGCCGCCGCAGCCGCGGGAAGCGCGTCCAGCGGCGCGGCGAAGCGGTAGCCGCGGCCGGGAATCGTGACGATGGCCTTGGGCCCCAGCAGCTTGCGCAGCGCGCTCACGTGCACCTGGAGGTTGTTCTCCTCCACCACCAGGTTCGGCCAGACCATGTCGAGCAGCTCGTTCTTGGTCAGCATGCGGTCGCGGTGGGCGATCAGGGCCGAGAGCAGGTCGAAGGCCCGGGCGCCCAGGCTGGCGGGCTGGCCTTCCACCAGCAGCTGTCGGGTGGAAGGATGCAACTCGATGTTGTCGAAGCGATAGATCGAATCAGATGGCAGCAAGGGGACCTCGGGAGGGGCGGTGGCGAAAGCCAACCGCGGCACGCCAAGGCGGGTTTGTAACCTATTGCGTTTACCGCGTCACCACACGGCGGGGGGCGCGCCCGTTCCGAAAGGGCCGAAACCCGGGCGAAGTGCCGTGGATGCAACGGCGATTGCTATCCTTGCGGGCTCTTTCCAGGATTCACCATGACGGCCTCCGAAAAGCTCCAAATCCCTTCCACGAATCCGGACGGCTCCTACGGTCCCGCCGCGGGGAGCGACGACGCCCGGCTCGCCGCCGAGGCGCGCTGCGAGGCCCTGGCGGAGCAGCTCGACGCCTTGAACGAGATCCTGGCGAAGCCGCTCATCGAGATCCTCGCCGAGCGCGACAGGTTCAAGGAAGCAGCCGCCGCCTGGGATGCCTTCGGCGCCATGTGGATGCTGTCGCAGCGGGCGATGAAGCGCGTGGCGCTCGATCTTGCCGCCCGGCAGGGCGTCAGCGAGGAGGAAGTGGTGGCGCGCGCCCTGGCCTGCGCCAACGGCGTGCTCAACGGCGACGGCGACGACCTGGGCGGCATGATCGCCGAGGCGCAGATGGCGCACATCGCGCGTCACCGGCCCCTGCTGCGCAAGCAGTTCCGCCAGGGCTGATCCGTGGGCATCGTCATCGACACCAACATCGCGCTGGACCTCCTGGTGTTCGACGACCCCGGGTACGCGCAGCTGGGCGCCGCGCTCGCGGCCGGGGAACTGCGCTGGCTGGCCACCGCCGCGATGCGCGACGAACTCGCGCGCGTGCTGGGCTATCCCCTGATCGTGGCGCGGCTGGCGGCGACGGGGCGCTGCGCGCCGGATGTGCTCGCCGCTTTCGATGCGCACGCCCATGTGGTGGACGGCGTGCCGGCGCGCGCCTCCTGCGTCTGCAGGGACCCGGACGACCAGATCTTCATCGACCTCGCGGTCGCGCACCGCGCGCGCCTGCTGAGCAAGGACCGTGCGGTGCTGTCGATGCGCAAGCGGCTGGCGGCGTGGGGTGTGGAGGTGGCGAGCGTCTAGCGCCCGGATTTGAAACCCGGGATCGGAACGGGGTTGCAATCGGGCGCGTCCTTGGGGTTCAGTTGAATGACCGCGTAGTTTCCGTTGGAGCGAACATCGGCCGGCGGATAGGCATGGTGGCTCGCGTGAATCGGCAGACCCTCGAAGAGGCTGCGCAAGGCGTGGCTCGTCGCTTCCGCCCGCAGTCTCGCAAGTCCCCCGCTCCGGGCCGCCGGACGAATGTTCAACGCGCCTGCCGATTCGACAAGACCGCGGCCCGCTTCGCACGCACCATGCACCGAACCCGCGCAACCCCTCCCCCTCGCATCGAAAGGACACCCCATGCCCATCATCGCCAAGCCCACGCCCGGCGCCGAGCTGCTCTCGCCCAAGGACCACACGCTGATCATGATCGACTTCCAGTCGCAGATGGCCTTCGCCACGCACTCGATCGATGCCGTCGCGCTGCGCTCCAACGCCGCGCTCGTTGCCCATGCGGCCGCCGGCTTCGGTGCCACCACCATCCTCACGACCGTCGCCGAGAAGAGCTTCTCCGGCCCCATGTTCGAGGAGATCACCTCCGCCTTCCCCGGCCAGGCGCTGCTCGACCGCACCTCGATGAACACCTGGGAAGACGCCGCCGTCATCAAGCGCGTCAACGAGATCGGCAAGGACCGCATCGTGCTCGCCGGCCTGTGGACCAGCGTGTGCATCGTCGGCCCCGCGCTGTCGGCCCTCGACCAGGGCTACGAGGTCTATGTGATCGCCGACGCCTGCGGCGACGTGTCGACCGAGGCGCATGACCGCGCCATGGACCGCATGGTGCAGTCCGGCGCGCGGCCGATGACTTCGCTGCAGTACCTGCTCGAACTCCAGCGCGACTGGGCGCGCACCGAGACCTACGGCATGACCACCGGCATCGCGAAGAAGTTCGGCGGCGCCTACGGGCTGGGCATCATCTACGCCAGCACGATGTTCAGCGCCCACGAGGGTTGATTCCCGGGAGCAGGCCATGAAGCCCTATGTCGTTTCCCTGGCGGTCGGCCTGCTGGTCGGCGTCATCTACGCGCTCTTCCAGGTGCGCTCGCCGGCGCCGCCGGTGATCGCCCTGGTCGGCCTGCTCGGCATCCTGATCGGCGAGCAGCTGCCGCCGCTGATCAAGCAGGTCCTCAACAAGGACCCCGCCGCCACCTCATGGCTGCATCACCAGGTCAAGCCGCACATGTTCGGCGAGCTGCCGCAATGCGACAAGCAGGCCGAGGCCCAGCTGCCGGCGGCTGCGACGAAGGGCCGTCGCCATGGCTGAGAATGCCGCTTCCGCCCCCGACCTGATCCTCCATCGCGGGCGCTTCACCACGCTCGACCGTGCCAACCCCACGGCGAGCGCCGTCGCGATCAAGGACGGCCGCTTCACCCGCGTGGGCCGCGACGAGGACGTCCTGGCGCTGGCCGGCGCGGGCACCCGGATCATCGACCTGCTCGGCAGGCCGGTGCTGCCGGGCCTGATCGACAATCACACCCACGTCATCCGCGGCGGGCTCAACTACAACATGGAGCTGCGCTGGGACGGCGTGCGCAGCCTCGCCGATGCCATGGGCATGCTCAGGCGCCAGGTCGCGGTCACGCCCGCCCCCCAGTGGGTGCGCGTGGTGGGCGGCTTCACCGAGCAGCAGTTCAGCGAGAAGCGACTGCCCACCATCGCCGAACTCAACGCGGTGGCGCCGGACACGCCGGTGTTCATCCTCCATCTCTACGACCGGGCCCTCCTCAACGCCGCGGCGCTGCGGGCGGTCGGCTACACCAGGGATACGCCCGAGCCGCCCGGCGGCGAAATCGTGCGCGACGCCTCGGGCAACCCCACCGGCCTGCTGCTGGCCAAGCCCAACGCGGCCATCCTCTACGCCACGCTGGCCAGGGGGCCGAAGCTGCCCCTCGAATACCAGGTCAACTCCACGCGCCACTTCATGCGCGAGCTCAACCGCCTGGGCGTGACCGGCGTCATCGACGCGGGCGGCGGCTTCCAGAACTACCCGCAGGACTACCAGGTCATCCAGCAACTCGCCGATGCCGGCCAGATGACCATCCGCCTGGCCTACAACCTCTTCACGCAGAAGGCGAAGCAGGAAAAGCAGGACTTCCTCGACTGGACCGCCTCGTCGACGTACAAGCAGGGCGACGACTACTTCCGCCACAACGGCGCGGGCGAGATGCTGGTCTTCTCGGCCGCCGACTTCGAGGACTTCCGCCAGCCGCGCCCGGATATGGCGCCGGAGATGGAGGGCGAGCTCGAGGAGGTGGTGCGCATCCTGGCGCAGAACCGCTGGCCGTGGCGCATGCATGCGACCTACGACGAGACCATCACGCGCGCCCTGGATGTCTTCGAGAAGGTCAACAAGGACATCCCGCTGCAGGGGCTCCACTGGTTCTTCGACCATGCCGAGACGATCTCCGAGAAGTCCATCGACCGCATCGCCGCGCTGGGCGGGGGCATCGCGGTGCAGCACCGCATGGCCTACCAGGGCGAGTACTTCGTCGAGCGCTACGGGCCGGGCGCCGCCGAGGCCACGCCGCCGGTCAAGCGCATGCTGGAGAAGGGCGTGAAGGTCTCGGCCGGGACCGACGCCACGCGCGTGGCGTCGTACAACCCCTGGGTGTCGCTCTCGTGGCTGGTGACGGGCCGCACGGTCGGCGGCCTGCAGATCTATCCGCAGCGCAATTGCCTCGACCGCGAGGCCGCGCTGCGCATGTGGACCGAGAACGTGACCTGGTTCTCCAACGAGGTGGGCCGGAAGGGCCGCATCGAGGCGGGCCAGTTCGCCGACCTCGTGGTGCCGGACCGCGACTTCTTCGGCTGCGCCGAATCGGAGATCGCCGACACCACCGCGCTGCTCACGATGGTGGGCGGCAAGGTGGTCTATGCCGCCGGGCCCCTGGGGATGCACGACGAAGGCATGCCGCCGCCGGCCATGCCCGATTGGTCGCCCACGCGCAGCTTCGGCGGCTATGCGGGCTGGGGCGACAAGGAGGGCGCGCCGCTGCAGGCGGCGATCCGCAAGGCGTCCGTGTCCTGCGGCTGCGCCAACGACTGCAAGATGCATGGCCACCGGCATGCGACGGCCTGGAGCAGCAGGCTGCCCGTCGCCGATCTCAAGAGCTTCTGGGGCGCGCTGGGTTGCGCCTGCTGGGCGGTGTGATGGCGGCGGTGCGCGCCATCCTCACGGCGCCATGGGTGCGCTGGCTCGCGCTGCTCGGCCTGTGCGCGGCCTATCTGCAGGGCGGCATCGACAAGGCGATCGATTTCCCCGCCGCGCTTGCCGAGATGAAGCATTTCGGGCTCTCGCCCGCCGCGCCGCTGGCCATCGCGGTCATCGCGCTGGAGCTCGGCGCATCGGTGCTGATCCTGACGGGCTTCTACCGCTGGCTGGGGGCCCTGGCGCTGGCCGGCTTCACCCTGTTCGCGACCTTCGTGGCCCTGCGCTTCTGGGAGATGGCGCCGCCCGAGCGCTTCATGGCCGCCAATTCCTTCTTCGAGCACCTGGGCCTGGTGGGCGGCTTCCTGCTTGTCGCATGGCATGACTTGCAGCGCCGCGACGCCGGCGCCGCCCGCGGCCCATGAGTTCACCCGCGCAGCCGCTTCCGCAGGCCGCCCCGGGCGGCTTCGCGCCGCTGCGCCAGCCCGTGTTCGCCGTGCTGTGGGCGGCCACCGTGCTCGGCAACATCGGCAGCTTCATGCGCGACGTCGCGAGCTCGTGGATGGTGACGGAGCTGTCGGCCAGCCCCGCGGCCGTCGCCCTCGTCCAGACGGCGGCGACGCTGCCGGTTTTCCTGCTCGCGATTCCGGCGGGCGTGCTGTCGGACATCCTGGATCGAAGGCGCTTCCTCATCTTCGTGCAGATCATGCTGGCCGGCGTGAGCGGCAGCCTGCTGGTGCTGGCGCATACGGGCACGCTCACGGTCGGCTACCTGATCGGCCTGACCTTCGCCGGCGGCATCGGCGCGGCGCTGATGGGGCCCACCTGGCAGTCCATCGTGCCGGAGCTGGTGCCGCGCGCCGAACTCAAGAGCGCGGTGGCGCTGAATTCGCTGGGCATCAACATCGCGCGCGCCATCGGGCCGGCCGCCGGCGGCTTGCTGCTCGCGAGCTTCGGCGCCGCCGCGACCTACGGCATGGATGTGCTGAGCTATGTGTTCGTCGTCGCGGCGCTGCTGTGGTGGCGCCGGCCGGCCGCCGCCGAGAGCGCGCTGTCCGAGCATTTCGTGGGTGCCTTCAAGGCTGGCGTGCGCTACACGCGCGCCAGCCGCGAGCTGCACGTGGTGCTGCTGCGCGCGGCCGTGTTCTTCCTGTTCGCGAGTTCCGTCTGGGCGCTGCTGCCGCTGGTCGCGCGCAGGATGCTCGGCGGGTCGGCGGGCTTCTACGGCATCCTGCTCGGCGCCGTCGGCGCGGGCGCCATCGTGGGCGCGGTGCTGCTGCCGCGCATCCGCGCGCGCCTGGGCGCCGACGCCCTGGTGCTGCTCGCCTCGCTGATCACCGCCGGCGTCATGGCCGCGCTCGTCGCCGCCCCGCCCCGGTGGCTGGCCGTCGTGCTGCTCCTGCTGCTGGGGGTGGGCTGGATCATCGCGCTCACGACGCTCAACGGCGTGGCGCAGGCCATCCTCCCGAACTGGGTTCGGGGCCGCGGACTGGCGGTCTACCTGACGGTGTTCAACGGGGCGCTGGCCGCCGGCAGCCTTGGATGGGGCCTCGTGGCGCAGCAGATCGGCGTGCCGATGGCGCTGCTGGCCGGCGCCGCCGCGCTGGCGCTGGTGGCCATCGGCTTTCATCGCGTCAAGCTGCCGGCGGGCGAGGTCGACCTGCAGCCCTCCAATCACTGGCCCGAGCCGCTGGTCGCCGAACCGGTGGCGCACGACCGCGGGCCGGTCATGGTGCAGATCGAATACCGCGTCCGCAAGGCGGACCGGCCGGCCTTCGTCCGGGCGATGCAGCGCCTGTCGGCCGAGCGTCGGCGCGACGGCGCCTATGCCTGGGGCATCACGGAGCACACGGGCGATCCGGAACGCCTCATGGAGTGGTTCCTGGTGGAATCATGGGCGGAGCACCTGCGGCAGCACCGCCGGGTGTCGAACGCCGACGCCGACGTGCAGGCCGAGGCCTCCGGCTTCCACGTCGGGCCGCGGCCGCCGGTGGTGCATCACTTCCTCGGGCTGGACGCCCGAAGCGCGGCGCCGGCCGATGACGTCGCGTCGCCCCGCATGGAGTGATCCGCATCGACGCACGCGCGTTGCGCGGGCGAGCCCGGCGCTCCATCATCGAGAATCCCGCAGGGCGTTGCGCAACCGATAAACGAAACCGGGCCATTCGATCTGAGATGCTGAAACTCTCCCTGGAAGCCATCGAGATCGTCGACGCCATCGAGCGCCACGGCTCCTTCGCCGCCGCGGCGCAGCGCCTGCACAGGGTGCCGTCCACCATCTCCTACGCGGTCGGCAAGCTGGAAGAGCAGCTCGGCATCGCGCTGTTCAAGCGGCAGGGGCCGCGCGTGAGCCTGACGCCGGCCGGGCAGGAGATGCTCAAGGAAGGGCGCTGGCTGATCGCCGCGGCGGCCGAGCTGGAATCGCGCATGCGGCAGATCGCCACCGGCTTCGAATCCGAGTTGCGGCTGGTGCACGACTCCCTCATTCCGACCAGCGCCTTCACCGAGGACATCCGCGCCTTCGAGGACCTGAATTGCGGCACGCGCCTGCGGATCTCATGCGAGACCATGACGGGCAGCTGGGAGGCGCTGCGCGACGGACGCGCCGACCTGATCGTCGCCGCCAGCGACGGGCCGGCCGGCGGCGGCTACCAGGCGGTGAACGTGGGATGCGTCGAGTTCGCCTTCTGCGTCGCGCCGACGCATCCGATGGCCATGCTCGGTCGCCCGCTCACCCGGGGCGATCTGCTGGAGCACACGGCTGTCGTCGTGGGCGACGGCGCGCGCCACATGACCGACAGGACCATCGGGCTGCTGGCCGGCCAGCGGCGCATCACCGTCCCGTCGATGCTCGCGAAGATCGCATGCCAGGTGGCGGGGCTGGGACACGGCTTTCTTCCCCGGGCCTGCGTGAGCGGCGAGCTCGCGCGCGGCACGCTGGTCGAGCTGGCGGTGGAGGAATCGCGGCCGGAGGAAAGCTTCTGGCTCGCGTGGAAGCCGGACGGCATGGGCGAGGCGCTGAAATGGTGGCGCGCGCGCCTGGAACGTCCGCTGCTGCCCGGCATCCTGCCGCGGTAGCGCTCAGCTCAGGCGAACCCGGCGCCACTGGGCCGGCGAAGTGCCGACGCGGTTGCCGAAGACGCGCGTGAGGTGGCTCTGGTCCGCGAAGCCGCAGGCCAGCGCGATCTCGGCGAGCGAGGCGGTCGATTCCAGCAACATCCTCTGCGCCGCGCCCACGCGCTGGCCCATGCGCCACGCGTGCGGCGACTGGCCGGTGGTCTCCTTGAAGGCCTTGCTGAAATGGCCGCGCGACAGCTTGCACACGCCGGCCACTTCGGCGAGCGACACGTCGCGCTTGAGCTGTTCGCTCAGCAATTCCTTGGCGCGGCGTTCCTGCCAGGGCGCCAGGCCCGCGCGCCGCTGCGCGGGCGCGACGCTCATGCCGCCATAGACCTGGGTGGCATGGGCATAGAGCGCGAGGGCGATGTGGTCGAGGAAGAGCGTGTTCGCTTCCCACGGCCGCAGCAGCGAGGGCAGCACCGCCGCGGCCAGGCCGGCCACCACCGGGTCGACGGCACCCGGCGCGCAGCGCAGCGCCTTCACCGGCGCGACGCCCGCTTCGCGCGCGAAATCGGCGATCGCCGCGCGCGACATATGGAAGAGCACCGAGTGGAACGGACTGCAGACATAGGCGAAAGGCTGTTCGCTGAGGTCGGCGATATGGATCGCCCCCGCCTCCATGCGGTCGAGGCAGGTGGTGGCGTTGTGGCAGAAGAATCGCCGGCTGCCGGCGGTCGCCAGTTCCACGCTGAGCACGAAGGCGTCTTCCGGCGGCAGCGGCGGCAGCACGAAGAGGTGCGGCAGGCCGTAGTGCATGCGGGCCATGTCCAGCGGCGAGCGGGCCGTCGAGGCCGTCGATGACTGCACCTCCTCGAGCCCGTACTGGTGCGCCAGCTGGCGCCCGAAGCTCTCCGGTGGCGTGGCGGTGTTCATGCCGTCGATCATGCCGATCTCCTTCAGGGCGCGGATCGCCCCTCCTTGCCGTACCACCTTGCCAGCAGGTGCGCCGCGGCCCGCACGCGCTGCGTGTCGCGGCCCCAGCGCCGGCCGGGGGGCAGATGGCGCAGCCAGCGCATGCGCCGCGCGGCCACCGCGAGCCGGTTGCGCACATCGTCGCTGGCATCGGCCAGCACCGCGTGCCAGTGCGCGGCGGCCGCGTGGGGCGAGGCGGCGTGGACCAGCATGGCGGTGGAATGCAGGTAGCTGAGCCAGTCGCGCGTCTGGCACTCGGCCAGCGGCAGCGTCTCGCCCGGGTCGTCCTCGAAGTCGATGAAGCCGATGGTGCCGTCGGGGCAGAGCACCAGGTTGCGGTCGAAGGCCTGGCTCAGGTAGGCGTCGCGCGCGTGGACGCGGGCGATGGCGGCAAGCCCTTCGCGCCAGGTCGCCAGCAGCGGGACCGGGCCGGCGACGGCGGCCTGGTCGAGCCGCTCCCGCAGCACCACGGGCGGGCGCCCGCTCTCGCCGAGGTCGGAGATCAGCAGCCCGTCGCGCTGCTGGGCCAGAACGGCGGGCACGCGCACGCCCGCCGCGGCGAGCGCGCGCAGCCGCCGCGCCTCGATCTCGATGGCGGCCTCGCCGCCGGGATTGGGCACCGGCCTGAGCACGTCCAGGCGCAGGGCGCCGGAGACTGCGGCGAGCAGGTAATAGCCCACCTTGCCGTGGCGCGGGCCGGCCTTCTTGAGCCATACGCGCTCCAGGCCGAAGCGATGGCTGGCGACCGACTGCGCCTGCAGCGGCAGCATGGCGCGCAGGAAGTCGGCGTAGTCGGTCGGTTGCGGAGGCGGCGCATCGGCCTCCAGCGGCGCTGGCGCGGAGGCCAGGGCCTTGCGCATCTGCACGCGCGTGGAAGCGCCGCCGCGTCTGCCGGTACTCATGGCGCGCACTTCATGACGCCAGGGGCAGCGGCTGGAAGCTGTGCGCGCTCGCCAGCGGCCAGTAGGTGCGAAACACGTTGTGCTGCGCGTCCAGCGGGCCGAGCAGCGCGCCCGGCCGCACCTGCATCACCAGGTTGCTCAGCAGGCGAACCTCGGCGTCGGAGATGCGGCGCACGATGTGGTGCGCCGTGATCTGCCGCGGATGGTCGAGGCCGGCGGCCTGCACCAGCTCCTGCAGGGCATGCAGCGTGCTGCGGTGGAAGTTGCGCACGCGGTCGGCCTTGGTCGGCACCACCAGCGCCTGCTGGCGCACCGGGTCCTGCGTGGTCACGCCCGTCGGACAGCGGCCGGTGTGGCAGCTCTGCGCCTGGATGCAGCCCAGCGCCATCATGAAGCCGCGCGCCGCGTTGCACCAGTCGGCGCCCAGGGCCATCATGCGCGCGACGTCGAAGGCGGTGATCACCTTGCCGGCGCATCCGACCTTGATGCGGTCGCGCAGGCCGACGCCCACCAGCGTGTTGTGCACCAGCAGCAGGCCTTCCTGCAGCGGTGCGCCCACATGGTCGATGAATTCCACCGGTGCCGCGCCGGTGCCGCCCTCGGCGCCGTCGACCACGATGAAGTCGGGCGTGAGGCCGGTTTCCTGCATGGCCTTGACGATGCCGAACCATTCCCACGGATGGCCCAGGCAGAACTTGAAGCCGGTCGGCTTGCCGCCCGAGAGCACGCGCAGGCGGGCGATGAAATGCATCATCTCCACCGGCGTCGAGAACGCGCTGTGCGAGGACGGCGAGATGCAGTCCACGCCGATGGGCACGCCGCGCGCGGCCGCGATCTCCGGCGTCACCTTGGGGGCCGGCAGCACGCCGCCGTGGCCGGGCTTGGCGCCCTGGCTCAGCTTGACTTCGATCATCTTGACCTGCGGATCGAGCGCGTTGGCGATGAAGCGTTCTTCGCTGAAGCTGCCGTCGTCGTTGCGGCAGCCGAAATAGCCGGAGCCGATCTCCCAGATCAGGTCGCCGCCGTGCACGCGATGGTGCTCGGAGATCGAACCCTCGCCGGTGTCATGCGCGAAGCCGCCCAGCTTCGCGCCCTGGTTGAGCGCCATGATGGCATTGGCCGAGAGCGCGCCGAAGCTCATCGCCGAGATGTTGAACACGCTCGCGTTGTAGGGCTGGGTGCAGACCTGGCCCGCGGGCGAGGCGGGGTTCGACGTGGCGCCGATGACGATGCGGAAATCGTGGTCGGCCAGGCGGGTCGGCTGCATCGAGTGGT
Organism: Variovorax sp. 01T432; assembly: GCF_056398605.1. Lineage (NCBI taxonomy): Bacteria > Pseudomonadati > Pseudomonadota > Betaproteobacteria > Burkholderiales > Comamonadaceae > Variovorax > Variovorax sp. 01T432. The sequence continues at coordinate 29,421 of NZ_JBFTPS010000049.1, read as the reverse complement.
TGATCCACTCGTAGCCGGCGATCGTCACGTCGAGCTGCGTGCCGAAGGGGCGGTTGTCGGGCTCGCCCTTGCTGCGCTGATAGACCAGCGAGCGCTGGGCGCGCGAGAAGGGCGCGGCCTCGGAGTCGCTCTCGATGAAGTACTGCCGGATCTCGGGGCGGATGAACTCCAGCAGGAAGCGCAGGTGGCCGATCACCGGGTAGTTGCGCAGGATCGCATGGCGGGCCTGGCGCAGGTCGTGCACGCCGGTGCCCGTCAGCACCGCGAAGGCCCAGAAGGCGAGCCACGCGGTCCAGAGATGCGGCGAGACCAGGACGACCGCCAGGCTGGCGAGCAGGCCGGCCACGGACAGCGCGAAGGCGCTGTAACGTACGGGAAAAGGCGAAATCATCAGGGTAAAAATAGCGGTCTCCGGGAGCCTTGCTGCATCATAGAGGGCTGCCTCCTCCATGCCATGACAACCCAACCCGACACCTCCCCCTCCGCCCAGCCCGCAAACGTGCCGCTCGGCCCCGACGATTTCGATGCCCTCGACCACGCGCTCGATGTCATGCGCGAGCAGGACGACGAGACCCCCCAGTGGGAATTCTGCGAGGGCTTCATGGCCGCCCTGGTCTGCTCGCGCCGGCCCATCGAGCCGGCCGAATACTGGCCGGTGCTGCTGGGCGAGGGCTTCGCGCCGATGCAGCAGATGGAATTCGTCTGGCGCTGGAAGAAGCGCTGGCGCGAGATCGAGACCGGCCTGGACGCCGACGTCCAGTCGCTCGACGACGAGCGCACCTGGCAGCCCGAAGTGCTCGACACCCGCGGCGCGATCGCCGCGCTGCCCGAGGAAGAGCGCGCGGACATGGCGGGGGAGGCGATTCCGTCCTTCGCGCAGGTCTGGGCGCTCGGCTTCATGTACGCGGTCGAGAACTGGCCCGAGGAATGGGCGGCGCCGCGCGACAAGGAAGCCGCGCAGATGCTCGACGAGGCGCTGGAGGCCATCGTCGCGCTGACCGAGGACGACACCGGCAAGCCGGCGCTCTCGATGTACAGCGACGACGGCCCGCCCAGCGTGAGCCAGAAGCGCATCGACGAATTCGGCGCCGCGATCTGGGCCGTGTACGACCTGCGTCAGCTCTGGAAGAGCATGGGCCCGCGCGTGGAGACCGTCCGCAAGGAAGCGACCCCGGGCCGCAACGACCCCTGCCCGTGCGGCAGCGGGAAGAAGTACAAGAAGTGCCACGGCGCGGGTTGAGCCCGGGCCGGAAACCCGCTTCCGTTTCTCGGGGCCCCTCGCCCGCTCAGATCTTGAAGGCGCGCAGCATGTCCTCGCGCACCAGATCGACGTATTCGCGGTGCTTGCGGATGTAGCCGGCGATGAACTGGCAGACCGGGATCACATGCAGGCCCAGATCGCGCGCTTCGCCCAGCACGTGGCGGGCGATGGCCGAGCCCACGCCCTGGCCCTCGTGCTCGGGCAGCACTTCGGTGTGGGTGAACATGATCGCTTCGCGCAGCAGGTTGTATTCGCAGTAGCCCGCGAGCTCCCCGGCGATGCGGGCCTCGTAGCGATGCTTCTCGCTGTCGTTGGTGATGGTGATATCGGTCATGCGTGCTCGCTCCGAAGTGAGGTCAGGGATTGTGTGCGAGGAAGGCGGCCAGGTTGCCGGCGGCGGTGGCGCGCACCTTCTTCCTGAGAGCGGGCGACCATCCCAGCAGCAGGCCCGGCGTGCCCAGCGCCTGCCGCGACCAGCGCCAGAAATCGAAGTGGTCGTCCTGCGTGGCGATGAGGCCCTCGGGCGTGAAGGTGAAGCGAGAGTCGATGGCGTTGTCGACGATGCGGCCGGTGGCGCTGAAGAGGTAGTGCGCATCCCAGTGCGCCTGCCCGCTCGTGGCGTCGGCCCGCACGTCGCGGTAGCTCAGCTTCCAGACGGCCGCGCCCTTGGCCCGGGTGCCGGTGCAGAGCATCCTCCACATGCCGCCGATCTCGCGCGCGCCGCGCAGCGAGAAGGCCTCGTCGTCGAAGCGCGCATCCGGCGCGTAGCAGGCGGCCATGGTGTCGGCGTCCAGTGCGGCGAAGGCATCGTAGAAGCGGCGGATCGTCTGCTCGTGGTTCATGCGGTCGGGCCCGGGTCCTTGGATGGCCCCGATTGTGGGGCCCCTTTCGCCCAGTCGCGGCGCGCGCTTGTCAGCAGCTCGGGATGCGGGATGCCCTGGCTCCTGAGGAACTCGATGCCGGCCTTGCTCAGCCCCTTCTTGTGCACGAAGTACGCGGCCATCGTGAGGAACGAAAGGTCGTGCTTCCTTGAGAACTCGAAGATCTCCTCCTTGGAGAGACCGCCCGATCCCGGAAGGTTGAACAGTTCGATGACCAGTTGCGCCGTCGGCCGCTGCTTGGTCCTCCCGCTTCTTCTTTGCTCATCGCCGTACAGGGCATTGCGTCCCTCGATCGTGAACTCGCCCGACTCGCGCACGAATCTCCTGATCCTGGCGTATTCGAAGTTCATCTCGCGGCACACGGCCGTGAGCGAGTGGCCGCGGCGGACCGTCCTTTGCACCGCCAGAAGGACCTCGGCCGTGACGCTGGCGGAATCGTTGGCGATCTTGCTTTGCCCGAGGGAGCTCAGTGTGCCGTCGCGGTGCATGAATTTGCGCAGCGTATCGAGGGACACCTGCAGGCGTTCCGCCTCGGCGGCCATGTCCTTGCCGAGGGCGAGACGCGGCTGCAGCTCGCGCAACACCGCGGCCGTGAGCGGCTTGAAGCGGCGGCGCGTGCCACTGAGCCCTCCCCCGTTCATCACGTTCTTCCCAGCCTGCGTGAGGTCGCCGTTGTCCTTGATCAGCGTGCGCAGGACGCTGATCGACACGTTCCGCGCCAGGGCGACATCGATGATCACCCGGTCGGAGAGCGGCATCCGGTCGGGGCCCTTGGCTCGGGCTTGCAGTCCACGCAGGAGTGCCGCGTCGGCCGCGTCGGCCGCGTTGTACGCCATCCCTTGCTCCAGGTGTTCCGCCTCCTGCAGGAAGGCGCTTCCGGCCAGCGTCAGATGGCCCAGGACGGAGAGCCACTTCGTGACGGGCGCCTGCGGCAAGCCGCGCATGGCGGCATGCTCCTTCATCAGCTTCGCGCTGAGCGGGGCCCCGGAGGGCCTTCCAAGCAGGTTCTCCTGTGCCAGCGCCTGCAGTTCCTTCAGCAGGGCCACCTGCCTTCTCGATATCTCGATCCGATCCAGCCTTTGCTCTTGCGAGAATGGCACGCGCCAGCGTCGCGAGGACGCCGCCGGAAGCTCCGCCTGCGCGCCCATGCGTTCCAGATCCACCCACGGGGAGACTTCGCCCGGGTTGTCTCGCACATGGTCGGCAAGCGCCAGCCGCATGTGGACGGCCAGCCTGCGCATCTCGGCCTCGCCGAGCTCCGCGCCGTTCCCGCCGGGCCCCGCGTCGACGCCGGCCAGCGCATACGCATCCTTGGCGCCCATGGCCGTGACGATGGCGTGAAAGAGGCAGTCGCCATCGGCCGGAACGGCGAGCAGCCGGCCATCCACCAGCGCCGAGTAGTGATGGTGCTCGCGCCAGACCCGCACCGGCGTCTGCCATTCCCCGGTGTTGCCGAATGCGTAGACAGCGCCATCGGCATCGTGCACCTCCAGGCGGCGGCCGGCGGGCCATCGGGGCAGCCGGGTGAGCAATTGCGGAGCCATGTCGCCCGCCTCGCTGTTCCAGTTCTTGAACACGATCCAGTCGACGAGGGTGTCCAGGCCCTTCTGGCGCAACGGGCCCAGCGGCGGTGCGGGAAGCCTGGCGGCAGGCGGCGCGGCAACGGGTGCGGCCGTGGCATGCGGCGCGGGCGGCGTGGCGGACCGGATCAGGGCGGCTTCCGTGCGCACGAAATGATCGGCCTGGATGTCGCGCGACGCGTCGGGCCCTTGCGTGCGGGCGCGCTTGGCCGCCGCCGGGCCCGTGGCGGCATCGTTGAGGAAGTCGTCCAGGGCATCCGCCGATGCTCTCCTGAGGGCGCGATCCGCCGCCATCCGCCGTGGCGGGTCCGAGGGCGGCAGTCCCTGGAGGGGATGCGCCACCTCGGGCTGCACGGCAGGTTCATTCGCGGGCACGAAGGCCGACGCGGCTTCATCCGTTGGGGGATCGGTGGGTGACTGCCAGGACGGCAGGATCGGTGACGATGGCGACCACGTCGGCGGCCAGGGACTGAGAGGGTTCAACAAGATGGAGGAGAGTGGGGACTGCATCCATGTTGCGGCTCACGCGCGCGGACGCATGCGCGCAAGCGCGATGCGATGCGCGGGAATCCGACGGACACGCCCAGGTTCGCGCGGCCGCGCCGCGGTCTATGCGATCAAGCGAAGCAGCATGGCCAGCGCGTGTTGCACGGTGGCCGCGCGCACGGCGGCGCGGTCGCCGTCGAAGCGGCGATGCTCGGTGTGCAGCTGCCCCCCGACGGACCCGCCGAACCACACCGTGCCGACCGGCTTCTCCGGCGAGCCCCCGGTGGGCCCGGCGACGCCGGTGACGGCGACGGCGACCTGCGCCTTCGAGCGCGAGATGGCGCCCGCGGCCATCGCGCGCGCCACCTGCTCGCTCACCGCCCCGTGCGCGGCGATCAGGGCCGCATCGACGCCCAGCATTTCCGTCTTGGCATCGTTCGAGTAGGTGACGAAGCCGCGCTCGAACCAGGCGCTGGAGCCCGCGAGATCGGTGCAGGCGCCGGCGATCAGCCCGCCGGTGCAGCTCTCGGCGGTCGCGAGCATCCAGTGCTTCCGCAGCAGCCGTTCGGCCAGGGTGGCCACGCGCGCGGCCGTGTCGCGTTCGCTCACCATGCGCGCCATCCCGCGATCACCAGCAAGGTGCAAAAGGCCGCGACCAGGTCGTCGAAGATGATGCCGAAGCCGGCGAGGCTCCAGCGCATCGTCTCGGCCGTCGCCCCGCTCTGCTTCATGCAGCGGTCGGCCCAGCCGACCGGCCCCGGCTTGGCGGCATCGAAGAGACGGAACAGCGCGAAGGCGATGGCCTGCGCCAGCAGCCCGGCCGGCGTCACCAGCCACAGCACGATCCAGAAGGCGATGACCTCGTCCCACACGATGGCGCCGGGGTCGGCCACGTTCATGTGGCGCGCGGTCACGGTGCAGGCCCACCAGCCGATGGGCAGCGAAGCCAGGATCACCCAGCCGATCGTGGCCGTCGAGAGCCACTGCTGCATCGCATAGAAGGCGGCCCAGGCCCAGAGCGTGCCGAAGGTGCCCGGCGCGACGCGCGGGAGGCCGGAGCCGAAGCCGATCGCGATGATGTGCGCCGGGTGCGAGAGCATGAAGCGCAGCGTGGGGCGGCGCGGGGAAGGCGGCGGCACGGCGCCGGAGGGAGAGGCAGCTTGCATGAGCCCCACAGTGTCGCCCATTCGCGCGCGGATGGGCGCCGCCCCCGCTACGCGTCGGTGCGTTCCCGCTGCGATGCGGGGTCGCGCGCTGCTTGCGAAGCCTGCCCGCGCAGCAGCGCCATCAGCGCGGCCAGCCGCACCGGCACGCGGTCGCCGCGCCAGGCCACGTGCTGGTCGGCGCGGCACAGCACCAGGCGGTGGCGGTAGGCCCGCGGCACCTCCGGCGCGTCGACGTCCAGCACGACCAGCGGCATGCCGCAGGCGCGCGCCGCCTCTTCCAGCGCCGTGGTTTCGCTGCGGCGGTCGAAGCGAAGCAGCGTGTAGCCGGGCCCGAAGGCGTCGTAGAGCGAGCGGCCGTCCGCCAGCCAGAAGTGCGGCGCGCGGCAGCCGGGCACCGTGGAGGGCGTGAAGTCGCCCATCGAATAGGCGGGCGCTTCCTCGCCGTCGGCGGCGATGATCGGCGAGCCAGTGTAGAAGTAGCCGAAGTTGAGGCCGGCGCAGCAGAACTGCTGCACGTTGAGTTCATAGGCCTCGCGGCCGACCTCCGCGCGCAACGCATCCCCCGCCGCACCCGGCGCTTCGATGTCCGCCGGGACCGCGCGCCGGGCGCGGATCATCTTCTGCGCATGGTCCATGGCGAAGCGCGAGACCTGCTCGGTGATGGGTTGGCGCTCGGCCTCGTAGGCGTCCAGGATGCCTTCGTCGCCCCATCCCCGCACGCGGGCCGCGAGCAGCCACGAGAGGTTGATGGCGTCCGCGATGCCGGCGTTCATGCCGTAGCCCGCGTAGGGCACCCACAGATGCGCCGCGTCGCCCGCGAGGAACACGCGGCGGTCGCGGAAGCGGTCGGCCACGAGGCGGCGGCCGACCCAGTCTTCCTTGCTGATCACCTCGTACCGGAAGTCGGGGCCCACGCCGATGATCTCGCGGATCGAGCGGTCGCGGTCGACCGAGTCGAACTCCGGTTCGTCCGGATTCAGGTGGTTGTGCACCAGCCAGGTCTCGTGCCCGTCGATCGCGAACATGGTGCCGCAGCGGCGCGGGTTCACCGAGTAGTACGACCACGCCGCCTTGCCGGGGATCATCGCGCGCAGGCCCGGCGCGCGGATGAAGGTCGACTGCACGCGCTGGATGACGGCCGTGCCTTCGAGCTTCGCGCCGATCTGCTTGCGCACGTTAGAGGCGCCGCCGTCGCAGCCCACCATGTAGCGGCAGCGGATGGTGCGCGTGGTTCCCCGGTCGAGATCGGCGGCGGTGGCGACCACGCCCGCGTCGTCCTGCGCGAAGTGCGTCACCTGCGTGCGGTTGAGCAGCGTCACGCCCGGCAGCGCCGCCGTGTGCTCGAGCAGGATCGGCTCCATGAAGATCTGGTTGATGCGATGCGGCGGCTCCGGCGTCGGCCACCATGCGTCGGGACCTTCGCGCTCGGTGTAGCGGTCGCGCCGGCAGGGGATCGGGATGCGGGTGAGTTCGATGCCCGTCACGCTGGTGCGAAACACCACGTCGTTCGGGTAGTCGGCGGGCAAGCCGGCATCGCGCAGCTTGCGTGCGACGCCCAGGCGGCGGAACTGCTCCATGGTGCGTGCCGCGATGTGGTTGCACTTCACGTTCGGGGGCTCCGCGTAGCGGCGGATCTCGGCGATCGCCACGCGCACGCCGCGCGAGGCCAGGTCCATTGCCAGGGTCAGTCCCACCGGGCCGGCGCCCACGATGAGCACGTCGGCGTCGAGTTCTTCTTCGGTCATTCGGTTCGATTCAGTCGAGTTTGATGTGGGCGCTCTGGATCACCTTCGCCCATTTCTTCGTTTCGGAGCGGATGTAGGCATCGAAGGCCTTCGATGTGCCCGGCGCGGGCTCCACGCCCAGGTTGCGCATGGCGGTCTTCACCTGCTCGTCGTTGAGCGCCGTGTTGAGCGCGGCGTTCAGCTGGGCGACGATCGGCGCCGGCGTGTCGGCCGGCGCCACCACGCCGAACCAGCCCGTCGAGTCGTAGCCGGGCAGGCCCGATTCGGCCACGGTGGGCACGTCCGGCAGCATCGGCAGGCGCTGCGGGCTGGTCACCGCATAGGCGATCAGCTTGCCGGCCTTGATCTGCTGCAGGGAGGAGGGCAGGTCGACCACCGCCAGCGGGATCTGGCCCCCCATCGCGTCGAGCGCCGCCGGCGCCGAGCCGCGATAAGGCACCTCGACCATCTTCACGTCGGCCATCTGGCCCAGCAGCGCGGCCGACAGGTGCATGGCCGTGCCGTTGCCGCCATGGCCGATCGACAGCTTGCCCGGCTCGGCGCGCGCCTGCGCGATCACCTCTTTCAGCGTCCTCGCGCCGGCCGACGGATTCCCCACGATCACGAAAGGGATGGCGGCCAGCATGCCGACCGGCTTGAGGTCCTTCAGCGGGTCGAAGGGCATCTGGGCATAGAGGCTCACGTTGGCCGAGAGCGCGCCGGCCGCGCCGACGCCCAGTGTGTAGCCGTCGGGTGGCGCCTTGGCCACCAGCGTCAGGCCGACGTTGCCGCCGGCGCCGGGCCGGTTGTCCGGAATCACCGGCTGGCCGAGCTTCTCGTTGAGCTTGGGCACCAGCATGCGCACGACCGCGTCGGAGCTTCCGCCGGGCGGAAAGGTGATGACCATGCGGATCGGCCTGGCCGGAAAGTCGGTGGTGGGCGCCTGTGCATGCACGGGGTTCGCCATCAGCGAGCAGGCTGCGGCGAGCAGTCCGATGGCGCGAACGAAAGTCTGCATCGAATTCCTTTGTGTCGTGGTTGTCTCCGGCGGCCATTGGACGGCAGCCGGATTCATTCGTAAATCAATAAATTACGAATAAAATATGAATTCACCTGATGAATCAGAAGTTCAGCCCCACGATCCGCCAGCTGCGCGCCTTCCTCGCCGTGCACCAGACGCGCAAGCTCAGCGCGGCGGCGGAAAAGCTGTTCGTCACGCAGTCCGCCGTCAGCATGCTGATCCGGCAGCTCGAGGAGGGCCTGGGCGCGCGCCTGTTCGACCGCACCACGCGTTCGCTTCAGCCGACGGCTGCCGGTTTCGAGATGCTCGCCGCGGCCGAGCGCATCCTGCGCGACGTCGATTCGCTGAGCGACGGCTTTCGCGAGCTGTCGCGCCTGGAGCGCGGGCGGGTCTGCATGGCCATCACGCCCACGCTCGCCACGTTCCTGATGCCGGCGGCGATCCAGCGATTCGGCCAGGCGCATCCGCAGGTGCGCGTGGTGGTGGACGATTGCGCGCCCGACCAGTTCACCGCGCGCATCACGGGCGAGCATGTGGACTTCGGCATCGGCACGCCCGAGCACCCGGGCGCCGAACTCGACACCCGGGTGCTGGTGCGCGACTACCTGAGTCTGGTCTGCGCGCGCGGCCATCCGCTGGCGACGTCGACGAAGGCCGTGCGCTGGGTGGACCTGGCCGGCCACCCGGTGATCACGGTGCGTCCCGGCTACGGCATCCGACCGCTGATCGATGCCGCGGCGGCGAACGCCGGCGTGGTGCTCAACGTCGTCAACGAGGTGTCCTTTCTCTCGACGGCGCTCTGGATGACGGCCAGCGGCATGGGCGCCTCGATCATGCCCTCGGCCTTTGCGAGGGCGCAGGGCGATCCGGCGCTGGTCGTGCGGCCCATCACGGCCCCGCGCATCTCACGCGACATCTCGGTGGTGACCAAACGCGGCCGGTCCTTGTCGGCCGCCAGCCAGAGCTTCATCGATGTGCTGCGCCGCTCGGTCAAGGAAGGCGCGGCCGGACGGGCCGGCTGAGGCCCTCAGACGGGCTGGAAGTGCTGCGAGATGCGCTGGGCCACGGCCTTGGGGTTGCTGCGCAGCACGGCGGTGGTGAAGGCGCCCAGGAACATGCCTTCGAAATTCACCTCGACGCGGGGGAAGTAGCTGCCCAGCGAAGCGCCGGCATCGAACAGGCAACGCTCCAGCGACTCGAACGCGCTCTCCGGCTCCTGGGCGGCCGTGCCCCGGGCGCTGATGCGGTAGGAGTAGGTGTCGGAGGATCCAACGCGTTGGATTTCGATCAGCGGCTTCATTCGGGAGAGCGGAGGGTGACGAGGAAGGTGTTGCGAAATTCGGGAGCTTGCATGGTCGCAAGGGCGGCGCGCCGAGTAAATAGTCCATTTGGACCGGAGCGACTTCGCGCAGAATGGATCACTATCCATCCAATGCTTCCGGCCCGAATTCTCCTCATCGACGACCACGCGCTGTTTCGCTGCGGCTTGCGCATGGTGCTCACGACCGGCATCCCCGATGCGGTGGTGGCCGAGGCCGCTTCGCTCGAGGAAGCCATGCGCGGGCCGATCGAAGAGCCGGCGCTGGTGCTGCTGGACATCCAGTTGCATGGGCTCAACGGGCTGGAGGGCATCGCGCTGGTCAAGCGCAAGTGGCCGGGGGCGGCGGTGGTGATCCTCTCCTCCGATGCCGGCACGCACAACGTGAGGCAGGCGCGCGAGCGCGGCGCCGTCGCCTTCGTTTCCAAGGCCGATACCGCGGACAACATCCTCTCCATCATCGATCAGCTGCGGCGCGGGCAGCCGGTCCTTGCCTTCCCCGACCGCATGTCGGCGCAGTCGGACGATGGCGAGGCTTCGCAGCAGCGCCTGACGCCGCGCCAGTGCGAAGTGCTCGACCTGCTGTGCCAGGGCCTGTCGAACAAGGTCATCGGCCGCCGGCTCAATCTCTCGGAGAACACCGTGCGCGGCCACGTGCAGGCGGTGCTGGCCGCGCTGCAGGTGTCGAGCCGGTCGGAAGCCGGGTTCGCGGCGCGGCGCAGGGGCCTCGTCGCCTGATGAAAGGCACGCCGAAGCTGCCCGAGGAGCGCATGCTGGTGGAGCAGTTGAAGCTGCAACTGGGCAACGTCGGCAGCTCGGTGATTCCGACCATCCTGGTGGCGCTGCTGCTGGTCTGGATTCTCTCCAACGAAAGCAATGTCCCGGCCATGTATGCCTGGTGCGCCGCCGTGCTGCTGCTCAAGCTGTTCCTCGCATGGGACGCGCGGCGGCTGCTGGCCACCGGCGTCACGACCCAGGAGGCCCCCGGCCTGCTTCGGCGCAAGATGGTGCTCAACGCCATCGATGGCGCGGTGTGGGGCGCGCTGGCCTGGGCCGCGCTCGGCACCACCACGGTGGCCGGGAGCATCCTGGTGATCGGCGTGCTGGCGGGCGTCGCCGGCAGCTCGATGTCGTCGCTGGCGCCCGTGTTCCGGCTCTTCGTGGTGTTCGGCGCCGCCGAGCTGATCGTGCTGGGGGCGAAGCTCCTGATGCTCCAGGACCCGGCCTTCAACGCCCTGGGCGCGGCCGCGCTCCTCTATACCGCGGCGCTGCTGGGGCAGGCGCGCAACGGTTCGCGGGCGGCGCGCAGGGCGATCGCGCTGCGCTTCGAGAATCTCGAACTGATCGAGCGGCTGAGCGTCGAGACCGAGCATGCCCAGGCCGCGCACCAGAAGGCCGAGGAGGCCAACCTGGCCAAGTCCAAGTTCCTCGCCGCGGCCAGCCACGACCTGCGCCAGCCCATCCATGCGCAGGGCCTGTTCCTGGAGGTGCTGGCGCGCACCAAGCTTTCGGCGGCCCAGTACGACGCGCTGGCCAATGCCCGCGCCACCTGGCAGGCCTCGGCCGAGATGCTCGACACCCTGCTCGACTTCTCGCGCATCGAAGCCGGCGTGGTCGAGCCGCAGATGCAGGCCTTCCACCTGCAGCCGCTGCTCAACAAGATCGAGAACGAACTGGCTCCTCAAGCCGATGCCAAGGGCATCGTCTACCGCTCGCGCGAAACCCACGTGGCGGTGCGCTCCGATCCGGCGCTGGTCGCGCTGATCCTGCGCAATCTGGTGTCGAACGCGATCCGCTACACCGAGAACGGCGGTGTCCTCGTGGCCTGCCGCGCGCGCGGCGACGAGCTGCTGCTGGAGGTGTGGGACACCGGCATCGGCATCGAGCCCGCGCAGCACCACGAGATCTTTCGCGAGTTCCATCAGCTCGGCAATGCGGAGCGCGACCGCCGCAAGGGCCTGGGACTGGGCCTGGCCATCGCGCAGGGCCTGGCGCGCGCCCTGGGTCATGAGCTGAGCCTGGTGTCGGTGCCCGGGCGCGGCAGCGTCTTCAGGCTGGCCCTGCCCATCGCACAGATGGGCGTGGCGACCAGCAGGCTCGATGCCCCGGCCAGCCATTCGCGTGTGTTCGATGTGCGCGTGCTCGTGATCGACGACGACGAAGCGGTGCGCTCGGGCATGCGCCAGCTGCTAAGCGCCTGGGGTTGCGAGTGCGACGCGGCGGACTCCATCGAGGACGCCCAGGCGCTCGCGCGCGCCAATCCTCCGGGGCTCGTCATCAGCGACTACCGGCTGCGCGAGCTGCGCACCGGCGCGGAGGCCATCGAGGCGCTGCGCGCGGAGTTCGGCGCGCGCCTGCCGGCGCTGCTGATCACCGGCGACACCGCGCCGCAGCGGCTGCGCGAAGCGCGCGCCACGGGCGTGCCGCTGCTGCACAAGCCGGTGTCTCCGAACCAGCTCTACCACGGGCTGATGTGCGTGCTCAACGGCGTCGACCTCGACTCGGCCTTCGCCTCGCTCGAGCCCGCGCGGGCCCAGTCGGCCTGACTCAGCGCGCGGCCGCGCCGACCTGGTGTCCGCTGACGCGCGCGCCGGCGTCGCGCGGCAGTGCCACCGCATCGAGCAAGGCCAGCAAGGCCAGCACCGTCACCAGGCCGAAGGCGATGCGGAAATCGGCGACGCCGGGCGTGCCCGCGTGGCCGGTGAACCGCTCCGCCACATGCAGCGCGATGGCGCCGAAGGCGATGCCGAGGCCCGCGCCCATCTGCTGGCACATGCTGAACATGGTGGTCGCGCTGCTGGTCTGCGCCGCCGTGGTGTCGCAGAAGCCCAGCGTCGCGTAGGTGGTGAACTGCATGGAGCGGCACATGCCGCACAGCACCATCACCCCCACGGTCAGCGCGAGCGGCGTGCCGGGCGACAGGGCGATGCAGGCGGCGAAGCCGAGCACCACCACCCATCCGTTGACGAGCAGCGTGCCGCGAAAGCCGAGCGTGCGAAGAACGAAGGTCGTGCCAGCCTTCATCCCGAGGTTGCCCGCGAACAGCGCCAGCATCAGGAAGCCCGAGGCCACCATGCTCATGCCGAAGGCGAGCTGGAACATCAGTGGCAGCAGGAAGGGCGCGCTGCCGATCGCGATGCGAAACAGCGAGCCGCCCAGCACCGAGGTGCGAAAGGTGCGCACGCGAAAGACCGAGAGATCGAGCAGCGGGTGCAGCGCGTGCCGCATGTGCCACAGCGCATAGCCGAGCGAGCAGGCGCCGGCCGCGGCCATCGCGCCGGCCAATGCCCAGTCGATGGGCGCGTGGCTCAGCAGGTCGAGGCCGTACATCAGCGCGGCCAGGCCGGCGCCGCTCGCCACGAAGCCGCGCCAGTCGAAGGGCCGCCGCCCGCCCGGCGCGCCGTCGATCCAGCGCAGCGCGAAGAAGATCGCGAGGGCGCCGAGCGGCACGTTCAGGAAGAAGATCCAGTGCCAGCCCCAGGTGCTGGCGATCCAGCCGCCCAACGGCGGGCCGAGAACCGGCGCGGCCAGCCCGGGCCAGGTGATGGTGGCCAGCGCCCTGACCAGGCCGCTCTTGGGCGTGCTGCGCAGGACCACCAGGCGGCCGACCGGCACCATCAACGCGCCGCCGATGCCCTGCGCGATGCGCGCCAGCACGAACATCGGCAGGCTCTGGGCGAAGCCGCAGGCGATGGACGCCAGCGTGAAGACCAGCACCGCGCCCGCGAACACCGGCCGCGGCCCGAATCGGTCGGCCACCCAGCCGCTGACGGGAATGAACACCGCCAGCGCCAGCAGGTAGGCGCTGATGCCGGTCGACAGGGCCACCGGCGCGACGCCGAAACTCTGCGCCATCGCCGGCACCGCCGTGGTGATGACGGTCGCGTCCAGGTTCTCCATGAAGAAGGCGGCGGCCACGAGGAAGGCGATCCAGCGCCCGTGGGGAGAGACGGGTTCGGGCTCTGGGAGGGGGGTGGGGGTCATGAGAGGGAGCGGGGAAGTGCCGGCCGCGCGCGGGCCGGCCCGCAGGATAGCCGTATCGCGCGCCGGGCGTCGGCGCCCGCCGCAATCCCCGCCGCCGCCGCCCGATGCGCAGGCGGGGCGAAGACGCATCTGATCTGATTCGCCCCGCCCGGCCACAGCTGCTGCTGTCTTTTTCGGCCGTCGTGCGTCACAGTCGGGCAGGGATCCCTGGCGCGGACTGCAGATGCACCGCGCCGCTCGATGTGAGGCTGCGATGTCCAAATTCCTGCGCTATCTGCGTGCCGTGCTCTGGGGCCTGATCGGCCTGGGCGGCCGCCAGGCCGATGCCGATTCGCGCGTCGATGAAGGCGGCGCGCTGGCGATGATCGCCATCGCGCTGGTACTCGTGCTTCTGCTGGTGGTCGGTCTGATCGCCCTGGCGAAGTTCGCGGCGGGGACCTGAGCGGCCCTCTCGTCAGGGCAGCTTCCAGCGCAGCGCCGCCAGCAGGTTGCTGTAGTCGTCGGTCCACAGCGGCGCGCCCGGGCCATCGATGCGCTTGCCGCGCTGCCGGATGCGCGGGTCCTGCAGCCAGGCATCGTCTTGCGTGAGAAGCACATAGTCCGATGCGCTCTCCAGGAAACTGCCCATTGGCGGATCGAAGCTGATCAGCCGCGCCTGCATGCCGGCGTCGTCCGCCAGCCGCTTCACCACCGGCGCCAGGTCGAGGTAGCGGTTGCTGACGTGGAAGGCGATGATGCCGTCCGGCCGCAGATGCCGGCGGTAGATGCCCAGGGCCTCGCGCGTCATCAGGTGCACCGGAATGGCGTCGCCGGAAAACGCATCCACCACGATGACGTCGAAGTCTCGCGAATCGCCGCTGTCGAGCTCCCGCTGCAGCAGCAGCCTCGCGTCGCCTTGCGCCACTTCGATCGTGGCGGCGGAATCGGCAAGGAAGGAGAAATGCGTGCGCGCCGCCTCGATCACGAGCGGGTTGATCTCGTAGAAGCGGACGGTGTCGCCGGCGCGGCCATAGGCCGCCAGCGTACCCGCGCCCAGGCCGATGACACCGACCCGTCTGGGCCCCGGCCGCAGCGCCGTCATGACCACGCCCGCGCCCGTGTCCGGGCCGTAGTAGCTGACCGGCTGGCCCCGCTTCCGCGGCGCCAGCGCCTGCTGCCCATGCGAGATCGCGCCGTTCATGAGCCGCCGCCAAGCGACGGGCGAGCGGTCGGAGCCGAACTGCTCGACGCGCAGCGTGCCGTAGAAATTGCGCGCGCGCATCAGCGTCAGGTCCTCGCCGCCCTGGGTGTTGGCGATCGTCATCCAGGCGACCGCGACCGATCCGATGACCCCGATCAGCCCGGCAAGCCTGGCCCATGATCTCAGGCGCCCGCGCGCGAGCCACAGCACGATCCAGCCCGGCAGCGCGAGGCTCAGGGGAAGCTCCCAGTTGCCGCTGAAGAGCCAGGGTGCCAGCACGCCGGCGAACACCCCGCCCAGCGCGCCGCCCAGCGCGATCATCAGGTAGAAGCGCGTGAGATGGGCGGGCCCCGGCCTGGCCTTGGCGAGTTCCCCATTGCAGAACATGCAGATCGCGAACAGGCCGAGGCAGAACAGGGCGACGGCGTGGGCGATCGGCACCGAGCGGTGCGGCGTGACCAGATACCAGCCCAGGCAAGGCGCCAGCGCGAGCACCGCGGGCCAGAAGAGCCAGCGCCGGTACCAGAACGCGCTGTCGAAGCACAGCACGAAGGACAGCAGGTACAAGACCAGCGGAAGAATCCACAGCAGCGGGACCGAGGCGATGTCTTGCGTGATGTGGGAGCTCACCGCCAGCAGCGCGACGGTTCCAAGGGCCGACAGGAGCAGCCACAGCGCGGCGTCGGCCGAGCGCGGGCGCGCCGCGTCGACGGCGGCGGTGATGGCGGCGCGATCGCGCCGCGCGACGGCCCCGCTGGCGCCGGCCGAGGCGACCGCCAGCACGGCAAACAGCCCGAAACCGGCCGACCAGCCGATGGCCTGCGCGCGCAGCGTGAAGGCGGGCTCGATCACGAAGGGATAGACGACAAGTGCCACCAGTGCCGCGAGGTTCGACAGCGCGAAGAGCCGGTAGACCCGCGCCTGCCGCGCCGCGTCCGCCGCCTCGATGCGCGCCACCCAGCTCTGCAGCAGCGGGGCGGTGGTGCATACCGCGAGATAGGGCAGGCCGATCGTTGCCGCCAGCACGCCCAGCACCTCGAGCACCGGATCGGCGCCGCCGGCCGGCTTCCATGCCGCCTCCGGGATCACCGGCAGCGTCGCGCATGCAAGCAGCAACAACGCCGCATGCGCCAGTGCCTGCATGCGCAAGGGCAGGCGCGACAGCCGGTCCGCGTAGACATAGCCCAGCAGCAGAACCCCCTGGAAGAAGACCAGGCACAGGGTCCACACCGCGGCGGAGCCGCCGAACCACGGCAGGATCTCGCGCGCGATGAGAGGCTGCAGCAGAAACAGCAGGAAGGCCGAGACGGAGATGGTCGATGCGCACAGCGCCATCGCGACGGCGCGGCCCCAGGGACGGTTCATGCGGGGATTCTGCGGTCTGGGACAGAATCGGGCCCATGAGCAAGGGATCCGTTGAAACGGCCATCGAGCTGATGCGCGCGGCCCGGCGCATCGGCGTTCTTTCGGGCGCCGGCTTGTCCAAGGCCTCCGGCATCCCGACCTACCGCGATGCCGACGGCTTGTGGATGAACGGCGACGCGCTGAAGTTCTCCCACGCGGAGGACCTGCGGCGAGACCCGGCCGGCTTTACCCGCTTCTGGGCGCATCGCCTCGGCGCCGTCGAAGCGGCCGCGCCGAACCCGGGCCATCTGGCGCTGGCCCGCCTGCAAAGGCTGCGGCCCGCAACCACGCTGATCACCCAGAACGTGGACGGCCTCCTGTCCATCGCGGGCGGGCTGGACGTGCTGGAGCTTCACGGGTCTCTGCGCCGATGGCGCTGCGACCACTGTGGCAACCGTCACGGCCCGTGGCCCTTGCACCGGTGCCTGCGCTGCGGCTCCCATGCGCGGCCGGACGTCGTGATGTTCGGGGAGATGCTGAACGAGGGCGTGCTGCTGAGCGCGCAAACTGCCGCCCGGGCGTCCGATGTCTTCCTGGTGGTGGGGACCACCGCCGTCGTCCATCCTGCCGCGGATCTTCCGCTGGAGGCGCTTGCGAATGGAGGCAGGCTGGTCACCCTCAACGTGGAGACCTCGCATCTGGACGCATCGGCCAGCGCGGTGCTGCTGGGGCCCGCCGAGGACCTGCTGCCCCGCCTGGTGGCTGGCCTGGAAGGACCCGGCTAGGCCCAGGCCGCGACGGCGGCGCCCACCGATGCCAGCGCCGCATTGCGCGCGTCGGCCGGCGCCGCGCTTTCCGTCAGATAGACGGTCAGGAGGATCGGCGCCCGCCCGGGTGGGCGCAGGATGCCGATGTCGTTGGTGGAGCCGTTGCCACCGCCGCCGGTCTTGTCGCCGACCTTCCAGTCCGCCGGCAGGCGCGCGCGAATCCGCTCGCCGCCCGTCTTGCTGTCGTCGAGCCATTGCTGCAGCACGGCGCGCGACGCGGGCGACAGGGCGCGGCCCAGCAGGATGCGGCGCATGTTGGCGAGCATGGCCGCCGGTGTCGTCGAATCGCGCGGGTCACCCGGACGCCCCTCGTTGAGCTGGGTCTCGATGCGGTCGAGCCGGGTCTTGCTGTCGCCCAGCGAGCGCGCATAGGCGGTCAGCCCCTTCGGGCCGCCGAAGCTCGCGAGCAACTGGTTGCCGGCCGTGTTGTCGCTCATCGTGATCGCCGCTTCGCAGAGCTCGGCCATCGTCATGCCGCTGCCGTCGACGTGCTTCCCGGTGACCGGGGAGTAATCGACCAGATCACGGGCGCCGAAGACCACGCGGCGCTGCAGCCACTCCTTGCCCTGGTCCACGCGCGCCAGGACCAGGGCGCCGGCCAGGAACTTGAAGGTGCTGGTCATCGGGAAGCGCTCGTCTTCGCGATGACCGGCACGCCGGCCGCTCGCCGTGTCGAGCACGCAAACGCCCAGCCGGGCTCCGCTGGTGCTCTCGATGGCCGCGAACTGCCGCGCCAGATCGGGCGCGGGCGCGGCGTGGACGAACGACGGGGCGGCCAGGGGAAGGAGCAGCGCGCCCGAGAACTGACGTCGATTGATCAAGAAGGTCTCCCCGGGAAACGCGCGATTTTCGGCGATTCGCAAGACTGGACAGGCGAGCCCGGCGGTTGTCCAATCTTTCGATGGGAAGGATGCTGAACATGAACGAAGCCCAGACCGACCGGCAATTCACCGGGTCCATCCCTGAGCTCTACGACACGCACATGGTCCCGCTGATCTTCGAGCCCTACGCGCAGGACCTGGCGCTTCGGCTCGCTGCCCTAGCGCCGGAACGCGTGCTCGAGATCGCCGCGGGCACCGGCGTGGTGACGCGCGCCATGGCCCGGGCGCTTCCCGAGCGCACCGCCATCGTCGCGACCGACCTGAACCAGGCCATGCTCGACCATGCCTCGGCCCGAGGCACCGCGCGCGCCGTCGAGTGGCGCCAGGCGGATGCGATGCGACTGCCCTGGGAGGACGGGAGCTTCGATGCCGTCGTCTGCCAGTTCGGCGTGATGTTCTTTCCGGACAAGGCGAAAGCCTTCGCCGAAGCACGCCGCGTGCTCGCGCCGGGCGGCAGCTTTCTCTTCAGTGTCTGGGACCGGATCGAGGAGAACGACATCGCCGATACCGTCACCACCGCTCTCGCGGGTCTCTTCCCGGACGATCCGCCGCGCTTCATGGCGCGCACGCCCCACGGCTATCACGATCGAGCGCAGATCGAACGCGAGCTGGTCGCGGGCGGCTTCACCGAGCCGCCCGCCTTCACGACGCTCGCGGCGCGCAGCCGGGCGGCCTCTTGCGACCTGGCCGCGCAGGCCTACTGCCAGGGCACGCCCTTGCGCGGCGAGATCGAGGCCCGCGCCGCGACCGGCCTCGCGGCCGCCACCGAAGCCGCGGCACGCGCCCTTCGCGAGCGATTCGGCGAGGGCGTGGTGGATGGCAAGATCCAGGCGCTCATCGTCGCGACCCGGCGCGCGGATTGACCACGGGGCGGCATTCCATCGCCGCGCCAGCCCTCAGAATCGGGGCCTCTTCGTTCAGCGCACCGCCTCCATGACACTCGCCCTCCCACGCCCGCGCCTGCTTGCCGGCGGCCTGCTCCTTGCCCTGGCCGCCATGAGCTTCACCGCCATGGCGAACGCCGCCGACGACAGCGAGGGCCCGCCGATCACGCCGTACCGCCCCTCGGTCTCCAGCCCCGCGCAGCTGCCCGCTCCGGGACAGCTGGAGTTCGAGTTCGGCGGCCTGCGCACCACCGGCGGCGACCCGCGGCGCAGCAGCCTGCCCTACCTTTTCAAGCTGGCGTTCGACAACGAATGGGGCGTGCTGCTCGGTGGCGATGCGCATGTCTGGACGCAGGGCGACGCGGGCCGCGCGCAAGGCGTGGGCGACACCAACGTCGTGCTCAAGCGTGCCTGGGTCGTCGACGATGCCAGCGCGTTCGGCATTGAACTCGGCGCGAAGCTGCCGACCGCCAACGACATCCTCGGCAGCGGCAAGGCGGATTACACGATCAACACCATCTACAGCCGCGACCTCGGGCCCGTGCACATGGATGCCAACCTCAATGCGACGCGCTTCGGCCTTGTCGACCCGGGCAGCGCGCGCACGCAGATCGGCGCGTCGACCGCGTTCTCGATGGCCCTGTCCGAGCATTGGGGCCTGACCGGCGAAGTCTCGGGCACGCACCGCAGGGGCGCAGACAACGGCCTGCAGGTACTCACGGCCTTGACCTTCAGCCCGAGCAAGCGCCTGACCTTCGACGTGGGCATCGCCCGCGCCATGCGGCCGCGGCCCGCGACGAACTCGCTGTTTGCCGGCGTGGTGCTTCCGCTCGCCCGGCTCTGGTAGGCGCCGGACCTCCGTGTCCACACTGGCGTTCGTCGAACGCTGCGACTCGCTGACCGCGAACTGGATTGCCAGCGACCGTCCGCGGCAATGCGCACAAGCCCCGGCTCTGTTCGTGGTAGTGCAGCCCGTTGGCGCTGGAACCAGAGAAATCGTCCGCGAAGATGGCGCGGTCGAATCGTGGATGCGTCATGGCTGTCGGCCTGCAGATTCGCCGCAATCGGCGGATGCTTCCCCGCGGTGCCTGCTCGACATCCATCCAGGCCTGGGTTCTTGGCGCCACCTGAGCAACAGGCGAAGCTGCGGCAAAGAGATTGCAGAAACGCGCGGTAAAGCGGCGCGCCCGCGCCGGGACGCCCCGCGACACCCCCTATAATCCGGGACGCTAAAACGCGGGAGTAGCTCAGTTGGTAGAGCGCAACCTTGCCAAGGTTGAGGTCGAGAGTTCGAGACTCTTCTCCCGCTCCATATCTCATGGCGAATGGGGCAACACGGTTCGATGTCCACGACCACGCTCCTGCTGCAACTCATCGTCATCCTCGGTACCGCCCGGCTGTGCGGCTGGATATTGCAGTACCTGGGCCAACCCGGCGTGGTTGGCGAAATGGCCGCGGGCATCGTGCTCGGGCCTGTCGTGCTCGGCGCGCTGTTCCCGGCCTTCCATTCCCAACTCTTTCCCCCGGCCTCGCTGGGCGGGCTGTCGGCGCTGTCGACCATCGGGCTGATCCTCTTCGTGTTCGTGATCGGTCTCGAACTGCGTGCGCATCAGGGCCTCGCCGCGCAGGTGAGGGCCGCGGGCTTCGTCGGGCTGCTGAGCGTGGCCGTTCCGCTGGGGCTGGGCCTCGCCGTTTCGCCGGTGCTGTATCCGGCGCTCGCGCCGCGCGGCGTGGGCTTCTGGCCTTTCGCACTCTTCATGGCGGCCGCCCTTTCGATCACCGCCTTCCCCGTCATGGCCCGCATCCTGAAGGATCGCGGCATGACCCGGACCCACTTCGGCCAGCTGTCGCTCAGCGCGGCCGCCGTCGTCGACGTCTTCGCATGGATCCTGCTGGCGCTGGTGGTCGCGCTGGTCGGCGCGGGCGAGGGCTACACCGGCCTGCTCAAGACCAGCGTCGGCGCGCTGCTGCTTTGCGCCCTGGTCTTCTTCGTCCTGAAACCGGGCTATGCCTGGCTCCTGCGCACGCACGCGCCGGAGGGGAAACCTTCCACCGTCGTGCTCGCCGCGCTGATGATCGGGCTCCTCGCCTGCGCGCTGCTGACCGAGTGGCTGCACCTGCACGCGGTCTTCGGCGCCTTCCTGTTCGGCATCTGCCTGCCGCGCGACGACAAGCTCTTGCATGCACTGGCCGAGCGCATCGAGCCGCTGTCGATCGTCGTGCTCATGCCCATCTTCTTCGCGCTGGCGGGTCTCGGCAGCACGGCGGGAGCCTTCGCCGGCGCCGGCCTGGGGGCCATGCTGCTGATCACCGCCGTGGCTGTCATCGGCAAGGTGCTCGGCGGCGCCGCCGGCGCGCGATTGGCCGGCTACGGCTGGCGAGACAGCATGGCCACCGGTTCGCTGATGAACGCGCGCGGATTGATGGAGCTGATCGTGATGAAGGTCGGCCTGGACGCCGGCCTGATCGGTCCGGAGCTGTTCACCATGCTGCTGGTCATGGCGCTGGCGACCACGGCGATGACCGGGCCGCTCATCACCCTTTTCGCGGGCAGGGCAAAGGTGGCCGAGCCGGTCACCTCGGGGCCCGAAGCCGCGTGAGGCGCGCGGCTTCCTCGGTGCGGGCGTCGTCCACCTCGCGCAGGACATCGCCCAGGTCCACGGGGCCGGTCTTGCGCGCGAAGGTGCCCGTCAGCGGCGACTCGGGGCGCAGCACGCCGCGCTCGTAGAGATTCCAGATCTCCTCGCCGTAGAAGGTGCGCAGCAGCTCCGGCGCGAACTGGCCGAAGAAGGTCTTGAGGTTGCCGACGTCGCGCAGCAGCATGCGCTTGGCGTGGTTGTTGCCGGCGGCGTCCACCGCCTGCGGCAGGTCGATGATCACCGGCCCGTCGGCCGCGAGCAGCACGTTGAACTCCGACAGGTCGCCATGCACGATGCCGGCGCACAGCATGCGCATCACTTCCTTCAGCAGCGTCGCGTGGTGCAGCCGGGCCTGCTCGGGCGTGAAGGCGACGTCGTTGAGCCGCGGGGCCGCGTCCCCTTCGGCATCGGTCACCAGTTCCATCAGCAGCACCCCGTCGCAGAAGTTGTAGGGCACCGGCACGCGCACGCCGGCGGCGGCGAGGCGATAGAGCGCGTCGACCTCGGCGCTTTGCCAGGCGGCCTCGGTCACCTCGCGCCCGAAGCGCGTGCCCTTGGCCATCGCGCGCGTCTCGCGCGAGTTGCGAACGCGCCGGTTCTCGGTGTAGTCGACCGCCTGGCGGAAGCTGCGCTTCTCCGCTTCCTTGTAGACCTTGGCGCAGCGCGTCTCGTCGCCGCAGCGCACAACGTAGACCATCGCCTCCTTGCCGCTCATCAGCTGGCGCACCACGGTGTCGACCAGGCCTTCGTCGACGAGCGATTGCAGTCGCTGGGGCGCCTTCATCGGGCCGTATCTCCAAAAGCGCTCACTTGATTTCTCCCGATCGGATGGGTTTCGTTGTTCGAACAGATGGAGGATCATGCGCCACCGGGATGCGGCATTCGCGCGGATCGCCCCGGCACCACCCAGCAGGAGGCTCCGATGGACGACGAGACACTCAATCTCAGCATTCGCAAGTTTCTCAAGATGGTCGGCGTCAACTCGCAGCGCGAGATCGAGCAGGCGGTGGCGCGGGCGGCCGGCGCCGGCACCGAGACGCTGGCCGCCACCATGACCCTGGAGATTCCGGAACTAGGGCTCAAGGTCAGGTTCGACGGCGACATCAAGCTGCGGTGAGCTTGCGGGGCGCGGCGCAAAGGAGAAAGTCATGGAACTGACGACCGTCCCGATCGACAAGCCGGCCGACCTCGACTTCATCCTCGGCCAGGCGCACTTCATCAAGACGATCGAGGACCTGCATGAGGCGGTCGTGCAGACCGTGCCCCAGATGAAGTTCGGCGTCGCCTTCTGCGAGGCGAGCGGGCCTGCCCTGGTCCGCCGGACGGGGAACGACCCGGATCTCATCGAGCTGGCGCAGAAGAACGCGCTGGCGCTCGGCTGCGGCCATTGCTTCATCGTCTTCATGACCGGCGGCTTTCCGGTCAACATCCTGAACGCCATCAAGGCGGTGCCCGAGGTTTGCGGCATCTTCTGCGCGACGGCCAACGCGGTGGAGGTCATCGTGGCCGACACGGGCACCGGGCGAGGCATTCTCGGCGTGGTCGATGGCGCCACCAGCAAGGGGATCGAGACCGAACCGGATGTCCAGGCGCGCAAGAAGATGCTGCGCCAGTTCGGCTACAAGCTCTGAGCGCCCCCGCCGAAGGCGGCCACGGCTGAACGGCCGCCGTCGAAGCCGACCTCGGTCCGGCGCTCCCGGTCGAAACCGATGCGCTCATGGATTTCCCTTATGTAAACGTTCCATGAGTTGCGGCTCAAGTTGACCCACTGTTAGCCTTGGGTCGAACATGAAATCGTTTACACATTCCGAGGCGACCACCGCTGCGGGCGGTACCGCGATCCGCGCTGCTTCCGTGCTGGTGGTCGGCGGCGGCCAGGCCCTTCACGAAGATCCGGATCTGGTCGGCAATGGCCGCGCGATCTGCCTTGCGCTGGCGCGGCGCGGCGCCCGCGTGCTGTGCGCCGACCGCAGCCTCGACGCCGCGGCCCTGACGGTGGCCGCGATCGAGGCGGAAGGCGGCGAGGCCGAGGCCCTGCAGGCCGACATCGCGCGGCCGGCCGAGGTGCGCGCCCTGTTCGACGGCATCGCGTGCAGCGGGCGACCCCTCCAGGGGCTCGTTCTCAACGCGGGCATCAGCGACCGCCGCCCCCTCGCGGACATCACGCCGCAGAGCTGGGACGCGATCTTCGACGTCAACCTTCGCGGCCACATGCTCTGCGCGCAGGCGGCGCTGCCGGTCATGGACGCGGGCGGCGCGATCGTCTTCGTCTCATCGCTGGCCGCGCAACTGCCGCTCGGGCGCAACCCGGCCTACGAGGCATCGAAGGCCGCGCTCTCGGCCCTGTGCCGCGCGGTCGCGCTCGACGGCCATGCCAGGGACATCCGCGCCAATGTCGTGAGGGCGGGACTGGTGGACACGCCCATGGGGCGCGCCGCGAGCGCGGCCCGTCCCGGGCGGGCCAGCGGGGCGCTGCCCTTCGGCCGCCAGGGGACGGCATGGGACATCGCCCATGCCGTGAGCTTCCTGCTCTCGCGCGAAGCGGCCTACATCAACGCTGTGGACCTGCCCGTCGATGGCGGACTGGGCCACGGCATCTCGCGCGCACCGTCGGCCCACGCCTGACCGGGCCGCGAATTCGACTTCATCTCCAGGAGACATTCATTTGAACAAGCGAACCTTCCTCGCGGCCGCCGCCTTGACGCTCTGCGCCTCGGCATCCTGGGCGCAGGCGCCGACCTGGCCGGCCAGGCCCCTCCGGCTCGTGGCGCCCTTTCCGCCCGGGGGCGCCGCCGACCTCTTCGCACGCCTGGTCGGGGCCGAACTGGCGCAGGCGCTGGGCCAGCCCGTCATCGTCGACAACCGTCCCGGCGCCGGAGGCAACATCGGCACGCGCGAAGTCGTCAACGCGGCCCCGGACGGCTATACCCTCCTGCTGGGCACGATCGGCACCAACGCCATCAATCCGACGCTCTACGGCAACCTGCCCTACGACACGCGCAAGGCCTTCACCGCGGTCGCCATGGTGGGCTCGCTGCCGAACGTGCTGGTCGTCAATCCCTCGGTGCCGGCGAAGTCGGTGGCCGAACTCACGGCGCTGGCCAAAAGCAAGCCGGGCCAGCTGAGCATGGGATCGTCCGGCAACGGCAGCAGCATCCACCTGTCGGGCGAGCTCTACAAGCATCTCGCGCACGTGAGCATCCTGCACGTGCCTTACCGGGGCGGCGCGGCGGCGCTTACCGACCTCATGGGCGGCCAGATCAACCTGATGTTCGACAACCTGCCGACCTCGCTGCCCCACATCGCCAAGGGCTCGCTGCGCCCGCTGGCGGTGACGGGATCGACGCGGTCTGCGCTGCTGCCCGACGTGCCGACGATGGCGGAGGCCGGTGTGCGCGGCTATGAGTCGATCGCGTGGAGCGGCATCTTCGTGCCGGCCGGAACGCCCGCGCCGATCGTGCAACGCCTGCATGACGTGATCGCCAAGGGACTGCAAAGCGACAAGGTCCAGCTGCGCTACCGCGAGCTCGGCGCCGAAGTGCAGCCCATGAGCCAGCGCGACTTCGCGGCCTTCGTGGCGAAGGAGTACGACAAGTGGGCGGAGATCGTGAAGGTCTCGGGCGCCAAGGCCGAATGAAGGCGCGCGTCTTTCCGAGATCAGGAGTTCCCGCATGCGACCGATAGATTTCCTGCTGCGCAGCGCGCTGCGTCATCCCGACAAGGTGGCCGTCTCCGGGCCCGAAGGCAGCATCACCTACGCGGAACTGGTGGCCCGGACGCAGGCGCTCGCGGCGGCCTTCCAGGCGCGCGTGCCGGACCCTCGCGGCCGGATCGCGATCTGCGGTGGCAATCACATCGCGCACGTGATTGCCCTGTTCGCGACGCTGCTGGCCGGCCGCATCTGGGTGCCGCTCAATCCGCGCGCCGGCCGGCAGGAGCTCAGCCGCATCGTCGAATTCACGGAGGCCGCGCTGGTCATCGTGGAGGCGGGCATGGAAGCCAAGGTCGAGGGCTCGGCCGCGCCGCTGCTTCGCTATGTGCCCGCGACCGGCGACGGCGCCTGCGAACTCGGCGGCCTGATCTCCCGCTACCGCGGCCGCCTTCCGGCGCCCATCCGCCACGACCTGGGCGAAACCCAGGCCATCAAGTTCACGGGGGGCACCACGGGTGCGCCCAAGGGCGTCATGCAGAGCTACCGCGCATGGAACACCACCATCGTCTCGCTCGTGCAGGCGATGCGGCTCGACGCGCACGAGCGCTACCTGGCGGTGGCCTCCATCACGCACGGCACCTCGACCTTCCTGCTGCCCGTGCTGGGCAGTGGCGGCACCATCCTCCTGCCGAGTTCGACCCGGGCGCGCGAGGTGCTCGACCAGCTCGAGCGCGAGCGCGTCACCGCTGTCTTCATGCCGCCCACGCTCATCTACAGCCTGCTGGAAGACGAGACCGCGCGGCAGCGCGACTGGAGCGCCCTGCGCCATTTCGTCTATGCCGCCGCGCCCATGCGTGCCGACAAGATCGTCGAGGCGCAACAGGTCTTCGGCCACGTCGAGACCGGCTACGGCCAGACGGAGGCGCCGGCCATCATCTCGTACATGCCGGCCGAAGAGGCGCTGGACCCGCGCAACCTGCAGTCGGTGGGGCGCGCCGCGCTTCTCACCGACATCGCCATCATGGACGCCGAAGGCCGCCTGCTCGCGCCGGGCGAGAGCGGCGAGGTGGTGGTCCGCGGCGATCTCGTGATGTCGGGCTACTGGCGCCAGCCCGGGAAGACGGCCGAGGCCTTCCACGACGGCTGGCTGCGCACCGGCGACGGCGGCTACCTCGACGAACGCGGCTACCTGTACCTCAAGGACCGCGTGCGCGACATGATCATCACCGGCGGCTTCAACGTCTATCCCACCGACGTGGAGAACGCGCTGGGCCAGCACCCCGCCGTGTACGACTGCGCCGTCATCGGCATCGACGACGAGAAATGGGGCGAGGCCGTGCACGCCGCCGTGCAGCTGCGCGAAGGCGGGGCCGCCACCGAAGCCGAACTCATCGCCTGGGTCAAGCGGCAGCTCGATGCCGTCAAGACGCCGAAGGCCATCCACTTCTTCGACGCGCTTCCACGCACGCCGAACGGCAAGGTGTCCAAGAAGGACGCGCGCCAGGAAGTCATTCAACGCATCGAAAGGATCAGGGCATGAACCCGAACCCGGCAGCCTCCCCGCGCATCGCGCTCGTCACCGGCGGCTCCTCCGGCATCGGCCTGAGCATCTGCCAGACGCTCACGGCCTCCGGATGGAACGTCGTCAACTTCGACATCCAGCCGCCGCCCTCGAACGAGGCGGGCGAGTTCGTCCGGGTCGACATGTCCGACAGCGGCGCGCTGGCCCATGCGCTGGAAGCGCTGTGCGCACAGCGGCCGGTCCTGGGGCTGGTCAACAACGTCGCCGCGATCCGCCCCGCGTCGATCGAGGACACCACGCTGGAGGACTTCGACCTGCAGCTGTCG
This sequence comes from Variovorax sp. 01T432, assembly GCF_056398605.1. Lineage (NCBI taxonomy): Bacteria > Pseudomonadati > Pseudomonadota > Betaproteobacteria > Burkholderiales > Comamonadaceae > Variovorax > Variovorax sp. 01T432. The sequence goes on along the minus strand of NZ_JBFTPS010000049.1, from coordinate 2,745 downwards.
GTGATCGCGCGCGCCGCGCTGCAGTGCGCGAAGGCCGTGCTGCCCGCGATGCGGGCGGCCCGCCACGGGCGCATCGTCAACATCACCAGCCGCGCGGCGCTCGGCAAGGAGCTGCGCAGCGGCTACTCGGCCGGCAAGGGCGCGCTCAACGCGCTCACGCGCACCTGGTCGCTCGAACTCGCCTCGCAGGGGATCACCGTCAACGCGGTGGCGCCGGGGCCGATCGCGACGCTGGCCTTCAAGGCGGCCAACCCCGCCGACAGTCCGCGCACGCGGCGCATCGCCCAGGGCATTCCGGTGCAGCGCTTCGGCGAGCCGGCCGAGGTGGCGCATGCCGTGGACTGCTTCATGCACGCCAGGGCCTCCTTCATCACCGGCCAGGTGCTCCACGTCTGCGGCGGCATGACGGTCGGCCTGGCGTCCTAGGAGGCACGCATGATCAAGACCGACATCGGCACCACCACACCCGAGGCCATCCAGGTTCGCGGACTCGACCTGGCGAGCGAGATCCTGGGGAAGTTCGACTTCGTCGACATGGTCTGCTGGCTGAGCTGGGCGCGCCTGCCGCAGGCACGGGAGAAGGAGATGATCAACCTGCTGCTGGTCACGGCGGCGGACCACGGCATGACCCCCAGCGCGATCAGCAGCCGGCTCACCTACCTGGGCGCGCCGGAATCGCTGCAGGGCGCCGTGGCGGCCGGCTTGCTGGGGGCGGGCAGCCACTTCCTCGGCACCGTGCAGAACGCGGCCGAACTGTGGACCCGCCACGGCGCGGCGCTGGCGGCCGATTCGAGCGACGAGGCCGTCACCGCCTGCGCGCGCGAACTGCTGCGGGCGGCCAAGGCGGCCCGACAGAGCATTCCGGGCGTGGGGCACCCGATCCATGTCGATGGCGATCCGCGCGTGCCCGCGCTGCGGGCCGTCTCGCAGCGCAATGGATACTTCGGCAAGCACTGGCGCCTGGCCCTCGCGGTCGCCGAGGTGCTGCGAACCGAGCACGGGCGCCGACTTCCGCTCAACGCCGCGGGCGCCATCGGCGCGGTGCTTGCCGACATGGGACTGGACCCGATGTTCGGAAGAGGGCTGGCGCTGATCGGCCGCGCCGCGGGGCTGGTGGCCCACGTCATGGAGGAGCGCGTCGCGCCCATCGGGCAGGACATCTGGTCGCTGGTGCTGGCGCAGGACGACAGGAACGAATTGCCTGGCGGCGCGCAGGCACGGGCGCCGCACTGAAATCGCATGGAACGCGCTCGCCCTCGTGGTCCTGCGGCTTGTCTGGCGGCCGGGCCGTCCGATGGCCGATGGGTCTGCGCCATCCTGGCAGCCCTGTGGGCCTGGATGGCGGTCGCGTATCACTTCGCGTTCTTCGCCGCCGTCAATCCCGCCGCCCGGGTGTTCGGCGCGCTGTTCCTGGTCGCGGCCCGGCGCTCATGATGCGGAGCCATCCGCAGCCTGGGCACGAAGCGTCGTCGAAGGCCCGTTGAGAAGCCGCCGCAACGGCTACTTCGGCGGCGCGGCCGGAGGCTGCATCATCCACTGCTGTCTGTCGAGCATCTGGTCCATCATCATCTGCTGCATGCCCATGTACTGGTTCATCATGTACTGGCGTTGCTTCAGCTGCTCCGGCGTGATCCTGGAATAGTCGGAGTGCATGCCGCGCCAGCCCATCATTCCCCGGCCCCCCATCATCCCCCGGCCGTGCATCCCGCCGGGGCCGCCCATCATGCCCGGACCCCACATGCCGCGCATCGTCGCCATGGCGGACTGCATCGTGGTCCAGTGCTCCTGCAGCAGGCGCTGTCGTTCCTGAGGGTCTTGCGTCTGGCGGATGTGCTCCATCTGCTCCTGCATCTTCCGCATCTGTGCCTGCGCCTCGGCCAGCTGCCTGTCGAAGGCCTGCAGGTCCGGCGCCGTCTGCGCCTGGGCACCCTTGGCGGGTGCCTGCGCCATCGATGGCAGTGGCGAGAACAGGGCTGCGGCCGCAAGCCCCGCGATGAGTATCCGTGGTCTCATGGTGACCCCTCCGTGGCGCGCTTCCGCGCCGATGTCAGCGCCGCGAGGCCATGAATCCGAGGACCAGGCCCGCGAGCGCCGCGATACCGATGGCGCTGAAGGGATGGTGCTGCACCGCCTCCCCGGTCGTCCGCGCGGCACTGCGCGCCTTGAGCAGGGCATCCGACTTCAGCCCATCCCGCCGGGCGCGAACTTCTTCATGCCGTCGAGAAAGTTGTCGCAAGCCGCGCCGCAGCAGGCGGCCGCGCGCCTCGTTGCTTCGTCCGCTGCCGTGTCTGCGCTGGGCGTGTCCATGGAGATTCCTTTCGTTGCATCGAGCACCGCACCGTCGGTGCGTGGAAGTTCATCGTAGGCCGGGCGGACGCGAGCGCCTTGATGCATGTCAACAAGGGCGGTGCCCGCGGGACGGGCCGCGCCGGGTGTCCATCACCCTCGACCTTGATCGAGCGCAATACGCGTGCGCCGTGCACTTCTAGACTGAAGCGATCGTGCTGGGTCGCGCCTTCATTCGCGGCGAACCGCGGTGCGATGCCAAGTCCCAACCACCCTGGAGAAACTCATGAACGCATTGACTCCCTTCGACCGCATCGAAAACCTCTTCCCCGAAATGCTGCGCCGCTGGTCTCGTCCGCTGTCGCTGGCCGACGATGTCAAGCTGCCCGCGGACATCCGCGTGGACGTCAGCGAGAACGACAAGGAGTACCTCGTCAGCGCCGAGATCCCCGGCCCCGG
>NZ_JBFTPS010000048.1:0-52640 GCF_056398605.1 Variovorax sp. 01T432 | reverse complement strand
ATCTACGGCATGCCGATCCTGGAGGCCTACAAGGCCAAGACGGTGATCGTGAACAAGCGCTCGATGGCCGCGGGCTACGCGGGGCTGGACAACGAGCTGTTCTACATGGACAAGACCATGATGGTCTTCGGCGATGCCAAGAAGGTGGTGGAAGACATGGCCAAGGCGATCGAATAAGACTGTCCCCCGTGCCTTCGTGCCGCATGCCGCGCGCAGACGCGGCAGCCCCCCGCATTCCCGCAAGAGGAGACACAACGCATGACAGACCGCCCCTGGCTCGGCAGCTATCCGCAGGGCGTGCCCGCCGACATCGACGCTTCGCGCTACCCCTCGCTGGTCGCGTTGATGGAGGAGAGCTTCTCGAAGTACGCCGGGCGCACGGCCTATAGCTTCATGGGCAAGGACGTGGGGTATGCCGAGGTCGACAGGCTGAGCCGGGCCTTCGCGGGCTATCTGCAGGGGCTGGGCCTGGTCAAGGGCGACCGCGTCGCGGTCATGATGCCGAACTGCCCGCAGTACCCGATCTCGGTCGCGGGCATCCTGCGGGCCGGCCTGATCCTGGTGAACGTCAATCCGCTGTACACGCCGCGCGAGCTGGAGCACCAACTCAAGGATTCGGGCGCCAAGGCGATCGTGATCATGGAGAACTTCGGCACGACATTGCAGCATTGCCTCGCGGCCACGCCGGTCAAGCACATCGTGCTGAGCGCCATGGGCGACCGCCTGGGCATGCTCAAGGGCGCGCTGGTCAACTACGTGGTGCGCAACGTCAAGAAGCTGGTGCCCCCGTACAGCCTGCCCGGCGCTGTGCGCTTCAACGATGCGCTGGACAAGGGCGCGGGGCGCGCGCCGCAGCCGGTGGCGATCGGGCCCGACGATGTGGCGGTGCTGCAGTACACGGGCGGCACGACCGGCGTGTCCAAAGGCGCGGTGCTGCTGCATCGCAATGTGATCGCCAATGTGCTGCAGTCGGAGGCCTGGAACGAACCGGTCATGCAGAAGGTCCCGGCCAGCGAACAGCCCACCAGCGTCTGCGCCTTGCCGCTCTATCACATCTTCGCCTTCACGGTGAACATGATGCTTGGCATGCGAACCGGCGGCAAGGTGATCCTGATCGCGAATCCGCGCGACATCGCGGGCGTGCTCAAGGAGCTGTCGAAGCACACATTCCACAGCTTCCCGGCCGTCAACACCTTGTTCAACGGCTTGGCGAACCATCCTGATTTCGCGACCGTCAACTGGAAGAACCTGAAGGTCTCGGTCGGCGGCGGCATGGCGGTGCAGGGGGCGGTGGCCAAGCTGTGGCTCGAGAAGACCGGCTGCCCGATCTGCGAGGGCTACGGCCTGTCCGAGACCTCGCCCTCGGTCACCTGCAATCCGACCACCAGCACCGCCTACACCGGGACCATCGGGGTGCCGCTGTCGAGCACCTTGCTGAAGCTGTTGGACGACGACGGCCATGAAGTGCCGATGGGCCAGCCGGGCGAGATCGCCATCAAGGGGCCGCAGGTGATGGCGGGCTACTGGCAGCGCCCGGACGAGACGGCCAAGGTCATGACGGCCGACGGCTACTTCAAGTCCGGCGACATCGGCGTGATGGACGAGCGGGGCTTCTTCAGGATTGTCGATCGCAAGAAGGACATGATCCTGGTCTCGGGCTTCAACGTGTATCCGAACGAGATCGAGGACGTGGTCGCGAAGATCCCGGGCGTGCTGGAATGCGCTGCCGTGGGCATCGCCGACGAGAAGACGGGCGAGGCGGTGAAGCTGGTGATCGTGAGAAAGAATCCCGATCTCACCGAGGCGCAAGTGCGGGAGTACTGCCGCGCCAACCTCACCGGCTACAAGCAGCCGAGGCTGATCGAGTTCCGCACCGACCTGCCGAAGACGCCGGTCGGCAAGATCCTGCGTCGCGAACTGCGCGACAAGAAATAGGCCACGGGCGAGGGCAGCACATGACGGCGCCGGTCGCGATCGTCGCGGCGATGCAGGAGGAACTGGGCGCCCTGCTCGCGGTCATGCCCGACGAGAGGCGCGTGCGCGTGGCCGGGCGCGACTTCTGGGTGGGCCATCTGCGAGGGCAGCCGATCGTCGCGGTGCTCTCGCGCATCGGCAAGGTCGCGGCAGCCACGACGGCCACGGTGCTGCTGGAGCGCTTCGGCGTCCGCGCGATCGTCTTCACGGGCGTCGCGGGCGGGCTGGCACCCGGCGTGCTGGTGGGCGACGTGGTGGTCGCCACCAGGCTGCTGCAGCACGACCTGGACGCCTCGCCGATCTTCCCGAAGTACGAGGTGCCGCTGACGGGCCACGCGCGCTTCGCGACCGACACCTCGATCAGCGATTCCCTCGCGGCCGTCGCGCGCGATCTGCTGCGCGATCCGCTGTCGCTGCTCGGGCAGCAGGTGATCGACGATTTCGGCCTGACGGCACCGAGGCTTCATCGCGGCCTGCTGGTGAGCGGGGACCGCTTCGTGTCGACCGCTTCGGAAAGCGCGGCGCTGCGCAATGACCTGCCCGATGCGCTGGCGGTCGAGATGGAGGGCGCGGCGGTGGCGCAGGTGTGCCACGACTATGGCGTGCCCTTCGCCGCGATCCGGACGATTTCGGATCGCGCCGACGATGCGGCGCACGCCGATTTCCTGCGCTTCGTCGCTGCGGTCGCGAGCCGCTACAGCCTGGCGGTGATCGACGCCTGGCTGGGCTCGCTGCCCGAGCCGGCGCCGGACGGGCTCGCTACTTGAGCCAGCCGCGGCTGCGGAAGTACAGCATCGGCCCCAGCGCGCTGACCACCATCAGGACGAGCACGTAGGGGTAGCCGGCGGCGCCGAGCGCGGCGATCTCCGGAAACTGCATGTTCATGCCGTAGATGCTCGCGATCAGCGTCGGCGGCAGCAGCGCCACGCTGGCGACCGAGAAGATCTTGATGGTCTTGTTCTGGTTGATGTTGATGAAGCCGACGGTCGCGGCCATCAGGAAGTTGATCTTCTCGAACAGGAAGGCCGTGTGGTTGTCGAGCGATTCGATGTCGCGCAGGATCTGCCGCGCCTCCTCGAACTGCTCCGCATTGAGCATGCGGCTGCGCATCATGAAGCTCACGGCGCGGCGCGTGTCCATCACGTTGCGGCGGATGCGCCCGTTCAGGTCTTCCTGCCGCGCGATGGCGCCCAGCACCTCGCCGGCGAGTTCGTCGCTCACGTTGCCTTCGAGCACCTTCTTGCCGGCGATCTCGAGTTCGTCGTAGATGTTCTCGAGTGTGTCGGCGGAGTATTCGGCGTCGGCGTCGAAGAGCTTGAGAAGCACTTCCTTCGCGTCCTCGATCAGTCCCGGCGCGCGGCGCGCGCGCATGCGCAGGAGGCGGAACACCGGCACGTCCTCGTCGTGAATCGAGAACAGCACGCCGCGGCTGCGCAGTTCGGTGTTGTGCTGGTTGAGGATGAAGGCCACGCGCACGGAGCGCGGGTTCTCGTCGTCGTCGATCAGGAAGTCGCTGCGGATGTGCAGTTCGCCGTTGTCTTCCTCATAGAAGCGCGCGGATTCCTCGATGTCCTCGTCCATCGCGTCTTCGGGAATGGACAGGCCATAGTACTGCTTGATCCAGCGCTTTTCCTCGACCGTGGGCGATTCGAGGTCGACCCAGATGGGCTGGAACTTGGAAAGCTCTTCCAGCGCTTCGATCTCTTCCTGGACGAGGCGGCCATTGGCGAGCGTGAAGATGTTGAGCAAGGCTCACTCCCGTGAAATGTCTGGGCGGATGGGCGAGGAAGGGGCGCTTTCAAGCTCCTCGCCGACGGGCCGTCAGACGGGAGTTGAAAGCCGCGGAGGCGGAAGGTCCATGCGGCGACTCCAAATGCGGTGCGGCGCGATTATGTCACCGGCCCTTGGGCAATCACTCGGACGTCTGGATGGACATACAGTAAAGTTGCGGCGATGCAGAGCGTTGCGACACCCGCACCCACCACCCAGGCCGAGCGTCTCGCCGCCGCACTCGGGAAGCTCAACGACGCGCAGCGCGCGGCGGTGCAGCACGGCGCGCACGGGGCCGGGGGCGAGGCGGCGCAGCCCGATGCGCGGCCGTTGCTGGTGATCGCCGGCGCCGGCTCGGGCAAGACCAACACGCTGGCGCACCGCGTGGCCCACCTGATCGCGCGGGGCACCGATGCGCAGCGCATCCTGCTGCTGACCTTCTCCCGCCGCGCCGCGCAGGAAATGGAGCGGCGCGCCGGCCAGGTGCTGGCGCGCGTGCTGGGCCTGGCATCGCAGGGGGCGCCGCCGGCGTTGCCCTGGGCCGGCACCTTCCACGGCGTCGGCGCCCGCCTGCTGCGCGAATACGCGGCCCGGATCGGCCTGGACGAGAACTTCACCATCCACGACCGCGGCGACGCCGAAGACCTGATGGGCCTGGTGCGCAACGACATCGGGCTGGCGTCCATGGAGCGGCGCTTTCCGCGCAAGAGCACCTGCCTGTCGATCTACTCGCGCGCCGTCAACACCTGCGCGCCGCTTGCCGAGGTCCTCAAGCATGCGTTTCCGTGGTGCGCCGAATGGGAGTCGGAACTCAAGCGCCTGTTCGGCGCCTACGTCGAGGCCAAGCAGCAGCAGCACGTGCTCGACTACGACGACCTGCTGCTGTACTGGGCCGAGATGGTGGCGGAGCCAGCGCTCGCTGCCGAGATCGGCGAGCGTTTCGACCATGTGCTGGTCGACGAGTACCAGGACACGAACCTGCTGCAGGCCGCCATCCTGCGCGCGCTCAAGCCGGACGGCCGCGGCGTCACGGTGGTGGGAGACGACGCCCAGTCGATCTACTCGTTCCGCGGCGCAACCGTGCGCAACATCCTCGACTTTCCGGGGCATTTCACCCAGCCGGCGCGCGTGGTCACGCTCGAACGCAACTACCGCTCGACGCAGCCCATCCTCGATGTCTCCAACGCGGTGATCGCCCGGGCGGCGGAACGCCACGCCAAGACGCTCTGGACCGACAAGCCCTCGGCCGGGCGGCCGCAACTGGTGCTGGTGCCCGACGAGGCCCAGCAGGCGCGTTGGGTGGCCGATCGCGTCCTCGCGCACCGCGAGGGCGGGTTGGCGCTCAAATCGCAGGCGGTGCTGTTTCGCACCTCCTCGCACAGCGCGGCGCTCGAACTGGAGCTCGCGCGGCGCAACATTCCTTTCGTCAAGTACGGCGGCCTCAAGTTCCTCGAGGCCGCGCACGTGAAGGACCTGCTCGCCGTGCTGCGCTTCGCCGAGAACCCGCGGGGCCGCATGGCCGGTTTCCGGGTGACGCAACTGATTCCGGGCATCGGCCCGGCGACGTCTACGCGCCTGCTCGAAGCCATGGCGCAGGCCGCCGAACCGGGTGCCGTCGTGCGGGACTTTGTCGCGCCCTCCGCGGCGCAGACCGAGTGGGCGCGTTTCGCGGCCGTGTACGAAGCGCTGCGTGCGCCCGCGCTGGCCTGGCCGGGCGACATGGAACTCGCCCTGGGCTGGTATCTGCCGCACCTCGAGCGGCTCCACGACGACGCCGGGCCGCGCCGCCTCGACATCGAACAACTGGCCCGGCTGGCCGCCGGCTATTCTTCGCGCGAGCGCTTTCTGACCGAACTCACCCTGGACCCGCCGGAGGCCACGAGCGATCGGGCGGGCCCGCCGCTGCTCGACGAGGATTACCTCATCCTCTCCACCATCCATTCGGCCAAGGGACAGGAGTGGACCTCGGTGCATGTGCTCAACGTGGTCGACGGCTGCATACCGGCGGATGTCGCGCAGGGGGCCAGCGAACTCGAGGAGGAGCGGCGACTGCTCTATGTCGCCATGACCCGCGCGCGCGACCATCTGCACCTGCTGGTGCCTCAACGCTTCTACGTCACGCAGCAGGCCGTCCGCGGCGACCGGCATGTTTACGCGGGCCGGACGCGATTCATTTCGGCGGCCGATGCCCAAGCCTTCGATCAGCAGACCTGGCCGCCGCCGCCCGAGCGTGCGCCTCATGTGCCACCGCCAGCAGCGACGATCGACCTGCTCAGCCGCATGCGCGCCGCCTGGCGCTGAGCGATTCGGCCCTGCTGGCGGAAGGGTCACCCGCGTGCGCCGGACCACGTCGACATTGGTTCTACGTCGTCCCGCGGCCCCCGTCACACTGGCGTGACAAGCTATCAATTCGATAGCAATCCGGCGGCCTTGGTCATGGGTGCGGGCGGGCCCAAGCACAAGGGCATTGCAATTCGATGACGGCATGGGCATAGTGAATCGACCGTCCCTTCTCCTCCTCTCTCCCCCCTTCCTTCCCACTTCTGCCTTCTTCTCTTTTCTTTCTCAGCCTCTCTTTCTTTTTCGTCGGCCATGCCTCTTCACGGGGGTACGGCTTTTTCCCCAACCGTCAATTCCAGGAGGTCATTCATGAATCTGACGATCAGCGGTCATCATCTCGACGTTTCCCCAGCCTTGCGCAGCTACGTCACGAGCAAGCTGGATCGGATCACCCGACACTTCGACCAGGTGGTCGATGTGAAGGTGATCCTCACGGTGGAAAAGCAGAAGGAAAAGGAGCGTCGGCAACGGGCCGAATGCAACATTCACGTCAAGGGAAATGACATGTTCGCGGAGTCGAGCCACGCTGATCTTTACGCCGCCGTCGACGAGCTGGTGGACAAGCTCGACCGGCAGGTCGTCCGGCACAAGGACCGCTTGCAGGACCACCATCACGAAGCGCCGAAACGCGTGATGTAGTTGGTCTTCGGGCAAACACTCTTGCGGGCCGCCTTGGGGCGGCCCTTTGCTTTTTCCGGGGCAGGTGCATAATCGCCCCCGCCCTGCACCCAACATGAACCGACTCGCGTCCATCCTGCCGCCCGCTCAAGTACTCGTGAGCGTTGACGCCACAAGTAAGAAGCGCGCTTTCGAAGAAGCAGGTCTGCTCTTCGAAAACCTGCATGGCCTCGGCCGTGCCCTTATCACCGACAGCCTGTTCGCCCGCGAGCGCCTGGGGTCCACCGGCCTGGGGCACGGCGTTGCGATTCCGCATGGACGCATCAAGGGCCTCAAGGCGCCGATGGCCGCGGTATTCCAGCTCGCGAATCCGATCGGGTTCGACGCGCCGGACGAGCAGCCCGTCGTGCTGCTCATTTTTCTGCTGGTGCCGGAAGCGGCCACGCAGAAGCATCTCGAAATTCTTTCCGAGATCGCGGAGCTGCTGAGCGATGCCAGCCTGCGCGAGCAGATCAAATCAAGTACGGACGCCGCCGCGCTTCACGCCCTGATTGCGGGATGGCAGTCGGCCCAAGTCGCCTAAGTGAGCCGTCCGGCTTGCCAATGTGTGTGCCGCGCCGCCTCCCGGCGGCTGCCCACGACTGACTCCGCGAACGCATGAAACCGACCGTCATCAGTGCCGATGCGATGTTCGAGGAGTTTCGCGGCTCGCTCCGGTGGGAGTGGCTCGCGGGTCTGGGCGCCTCGGAGCGGCAGTTCGACTCCGACGTCATCAGCCGCGCCCAGTCGGCCGCGGACCTGGTCGGTTACCTCAATTACATCCATCCATATCGCGTGCAGATCCTGGGCGCGCGCGAGGTGGCCTACCTGACACGCGGTACGCCCGAGGATTGCGTGCGGCGTGTCGCGCGCATCGTCACCCTCGAGCCGCCCATGCTGGTGCTGGCCGATGGGCAGGCCGCGCCCGACGAACTGCTGTCGATCTGCGAGCGCGCGCAACTGCCCCTGTTCGCCACGCGCGAATCCTCGGCTTTCGTCATCGACCTGCTGCGCGCCTACCTGTCCAAGCATTTCGCCGAGCGCACGTCGATGCACGGCGTGTTCATGGACATCCTGGGCCTGGGCGTCATGATCACGGGCGAATCGGGGCTCGGAAAGAGCGAACTCGGCCTCGAACTGATTTCGCGCGGCAATGGGCTGGTGGCCGATGACGCCGTCGACCTCTATCGCATCAACCAGACCACGCTGGAGGGCCGCTGCCCCGAGTTGCTTCAGAACCTGCTGGAAGTGCGCGGCATCGGCTTGCTCGACATCCGCGCGATCTTCGGCGAGACGGCCGTGCGCCGGAAGATGCGGCTCAAGCTGATCGTGCACCTGGTGCGGCGCGACAGCTTCGAGCGCGACTACGAGCGCATGCCTTCGGCGCCGCTCACCCAGGACGTCCTGGGGATTCCGGTGCGCAAGGTGATCATCCAGGTGGTGGCCGGCCGCAATATCGCCGTGCTGGTCGAGGCGGCGGTGCGCAATTCGATCCTGCAACTGCGGGGGATCGACACCTATGCCGACTTCGTCGCCCGTCATCACAAGGCAATGGAAAGCGCCCGCGACGACGACTGAGCCGCCGCGGACCTCAGCCCCTCGGGGGGTGGCGAATTACACGCAGCGAAGCGCAGTGAGAAGCCGGGGGGGCTGTCAGTTTCTAGTGCCGGCTCGCGCAATCGCCGCAGAGGCCGTACAGCGACATCGCATGGTCCTGCAGGATCCAGCCCTTGTCCTTCGAGATCATCTGCTGCCGGCGCTCGATCTCAGCGTCGTAGAACTCCTCGACCTTGCCGCAGGAGGTGCAGATCAGGTGATCGTGGTGCTTTCCCTCGTTGAGCTCATAGACCGCCTTGCCGCTCTCGAAGTGGCTGCGCTCCAGGATGCCGGCCTGCTCGAACTGGGTGAGCACCCGGTACACCGTCGCCAGGCCGATGTCGGAGTGCTCGTTGAGCAGCACGCGGTACACGTCTTCCGCTGTCATATGGCGCTGTCCGCCGTTCTGGAATATCTCGAGAATCTTGAGGCGCGGAAGGGTGGCCTTGAGGCCGGTGCTTTTGAGTTCGTCGATGTTGGCCATGGTGGTTCCTCGCCAGCCGTGCGGGAGGGCCCGCCGGGGGCCAGCCGCTACAATGATTCGATCATATCGCTACCCCCTTTGCCCATGTCCGCCATTCCACACCGTCGCCTTTGGCCCCTTGTCGGCGCCGTCGCCGCCGGCCTGTGTCTCGGCGCCTGCAGCAGCATTACCGAGAGTTCGCGCAGCGCACTCGTCGCGATCACGCCCTACAAGGTCGAAGTGGTCCAGGGCAACTTCGTGTCGAAGGAGCAGGTCGAGGCACTGAAACCCGGCATGTCGCGCCAGCAGGTGCGCGAGATCCTCGGCACCTCGCTGCTGACCGATGTCTTCCACGCCAACCGCTGGGACTACGTGTTCACGATCCGGCGCCAGGGCGTCGAGCCCCAGCAGCGCCGCCTGACGCTGTACTTCAACGGCGAGCTGCTCGACCGCTTCGAAGGCGATCCGATGCCGAGCGAAGAAGAGTTTGTCGCCAAGCTGGACAGGCGCAAGGTCAGCGGCAAGGTGCCCAAGCTGGAAGCGACGGAAGACCAGCTCAAGAAGTACGAACCGGCCGCCCAGGACAAGGCCGAGGCGGCCCCGGCGGCCCCGTTGCCGCCGCTCCCACCCAGCTATCCCCCGCTGGAATCGACGCGCTGAGCGGGCGTCGGCCGCGCGGCCGGCCCGACGGCATTTCTTCAAGGCCCCAACTCTTCAAGGCCCGAACGCGTGACTGAATCCTCTTCTTCCTCCACGCCGCCCCTGCGGCGGATCGCCATTGCCGGTGCTTCCGGCCGCATGGGCCACATGCTGATCGAAGCCGTGCGCGAAGCGCAGGACTGCCGGCTCGCCGGCGCCTTCGACGTCCCGGGCAGCACCGCGGTCGGCAACGACGCGGCGGCTTTCCTTGGCTTCGTCAGCGGCGTTCCCATCGTGGCCGATCCGCGCACGGGCATGGTGGACGCGCAGGTGCTGATCGATTTCACACGGCCCGAGGGCACGATGGCCCATCTCGCGGCCTGCCGCGAACTCGGCGTGCAGATGGTGATCGGCACGACCGGGTTCAGCGACGCGCAGAAGGCCGAGATCGCGGATGCTGCGAAGGACATCGCGATCATGATGGCGCCCAACATGAGCGTTGGCGTCAACGTCACCTTCAAGCTGCTGGAAATGGCGGCCAAGGCGCTGTCGACCGGCTATGACATCGAGATCATCGAAGCCCACCATCGCCACAAGGTCGATGCGCCCTCGGGCACGGCGCTCAAGATGGGCGAGGTCATCGCCGACGCGCTCGGGCGCGACCTCAAGGAATGCGCCGTCTACGGGCGCGAGGGCATCACCGGCGAGCGCGATCCCTCGACCATCGGCTTCGCGACCATCCGCGGCGGCGACATCGTGGGTGACCACACGGTGCTGTTCGCGGGCACCGGCGAGCGCATCGAGATCACGCACAAGTCGTCCAGCCGCGCGACCTATGCGCAGGGCAGCCTGCGTGCCGTGCGCTTCCTGGCGGACAAGAAGAGCGGCCTGTTCGACATGTTCGACGTACTCGGGCTGCGCTGATCGGGCATGAGCGTCCTTCAGCTGCTCACGCACGGCGACGGCGTCAGCCGCTCGGTGGCAGCCTTGCTGTTCGCGATGTCCGTCTCGAGTTGGGTGGTGATCCTCTGGAAGGCCTGGCTGCTGCGCGGCGGCACGCGCGACGTGGTGCGCAGCATCGCGGCGTTCTGGCAGTCGCCTTCGCTGGGCGACGCGGAGGCCAGCCTCAAGGCTTTCGATCGCGCTGCGCTGGTCTGGCCGGCGGTGAGCGCCGTGAAGAATCTCCCGCTGCGCGCCGATGGCGCCACGCTCGGCGGCGCTGGTGACCTGGGCCAGCGCCTCACGCGGGTGCTGCGCGATGCGCTCCATGCGGCCCTGCGCCGCCTGCAGGCCGGCCAGATCCTGCTGGCCACGGTCGGCGCCACGGCGCCCTTCGTCGGGTTGCTCGGCACGGTCTGGGGCATCTACGGCGCGCTCATGGCCATCGCTGGCGAGACGGGGGGCTTCACCATCGACAAGGTGGCTGGCCCGGTTGGCGAAGCGCTGGTCATGACCGCCTTCGGCCTGGCGGTTGCGATACCGGCCGTGCTCGCCTACAACGTGTTCGGCCGGGTGGTTGCCCGCATCGAGGCCGAACTCGAAGGTTTCGCGCACGACCTGCTCGGCGTGCTTGGCGGCCCTCCTGGCGAAGCGCCGCCGGCCGGTGCCGTGCCGGCCTAGGCGCACACGCCATGGCCTTCGGTCGCACATCCCTGGGCAGCGCCGCCACTGGCGGGCGCTCGACCGGTGCGGGCGGCCAGCGTCCGTTGTCCGACATCAACGTCACGCCGCTGGTCGACGTGATGCTGGTGCTGCTGGTGATCTTCATCATTACCGCGCCATTGATGGCGAGTTCGATCAAGCTCGACCTGCCGCGCACCGATGCGGGCCGTCCCACTGACACGCCGAAGTTCGTGAGCCTCTCGATCGATGCCGCCGGCAAGGTGTTCCTCGACGAGCAGCCCGTGACTCCCGAGGAACTCGCGGTCCGTCTCCAGAAGGCTGCCGCCGCCAGCCCCGACACCGAGGTGCAATTGCGCGCCGACCAGACCGTGCCCTATGGCAGGGTTGTCGAGCTGATGGGCATCGCGAACAAGGCGGGCCTGAGCCGCATCGGTTTCGTCACCGAAGCACCCCCCAGCCCCGCCCACCCCAGATAGCCCCGACCCAGAAACCCGGAAGCACGGCGGAACCGGCTCTGCCGGGCCGCCGGTGTTGCCCCCGCAAGGGGGTGGGCGAAGTGACACGAAGTGCGCGCAGCCTGGGGGTCAGATCTTTATTGGCTTGGTATGCCAGATTTCATGCGCGTACTCCGCGATGGTCCGGTCCGATGAGAAGGCGCCCATGCCGGCCACGTTGAGGATGGCCTTGCGCGTCCAGGCGTCGGCATCCTTGTAGAGCGCATCCACCTTCGCCTGCGTCTCGACATAGCTCGCGTAGTCCGCCAGCAGCAGGTAATGGTCGCCCCAGTTCACCAGCGCGTCGAAGATGCCCTGGTAGCGCGACGGCTCGCCGGGCGAGAACACGCCGTCGCGGATCGCGTCGAGCACGCGCTGCAGTTCGGGGTTCGATTCGTAGATGTCGCGCGGCTGGTAGCCGCTTGCACGGATCTCGGCCACCTGCGGCGTGGTGTTGCCGAAGATGAAGATGTTCTCCTCGCCGACGTTGTCCCTCATCTCGACATTCGCGCCGTCGAGCGTGCCGATGGTCAGTGCGCCGTTGAGCGCGAATTTCATGTTGCCGGTGCCCGAGGCCTCCGTGCCGGCCGTGGAGATCTGCTCCGACAGGTCCGCCGCCGGCATGATGATCTCGGCCAGGCTCACGCTGTAATTCGGCAGGAACACCACCTTCAGCAGCTTGCCGGCCCGCGGGTCGCTGTTGATGACCGTCGCCACATCGTTGATCAGGCGAATCACCTGCTTGGCCACCAGGTAGGCCGATGCCGCCTTGCCCGCGAACACCACCACGCGCGGCACGAGCTCGCAGGTGCGGCCCTCCTCGTGCGCCTCGATGATGCGCTGGTAGCGCGTGATCACGTGCAGGACGTTGAGCAACTGGCGCTTGTATTCGTGGATGCGCTTGACCTGCACGTCGAACATCGCGTCGGTGTCGAGGTCGATGTGCAGGTGCTGCTCCACCCAGTTGGCCAGCCGCAGCTTGTTCTCGCGCTTGGCGTGGCGGAAGGCGCGCGCAAAGGCGGATTGCTCGGCCATCGGGCGCAGAGCCTCCAGCTGCGTGAGGTCGCGCCGCCATCCCTTGCCGATGCGCCGGTCGAGCAGGGCCGCGAGCGGCGGATTGGCCTGTGCCAGCCAGCGCCGGGGTGTGACGCCGTTGGTCTTGTTGTTGAAGCGCTCCGGAAAGAGCTTCGCGAAGTCCGCGAAGATGGATTGCTTCATCAGCTCGGAGTGCAGCCCCGAGACACCGTTGATCGAATGGCTCGCGAGCACCGCCACATAGGCCATGCGCACGCGCCGCTCGCCGGATTCGTCGACCAGCGAGAGCCGGCGCAGCAGTTCGACGTCGTTGCCGAGCTTCTGGGTGACAGTCGCCAGGAAGCGCGCGTTCATGTCGTAGATGATCTGCAGGTGCCGCGGCAGCACGCGCCCGATCATCTCCACTGGCCAGGTTTCCAGCGCCTCGTGCATCAGCGTGTGGTTGGTGTAGCTGAACACCCTCTGCGTGTGCGCCCAGGCCGCGTCCCAGCCCAGGCCGTGTTCGTCGATGAGCAGGCGCATCAGCTCGGGCACGGCGAGCACGGGGTGGGTGTCGTTCAGGTGGATGCTGACCTTGTCGGGCAGCAGGTCGAAGCTCGTGTGATTGCGCAGGTAGCGCCGCAGCAGGTCCTGCACGCTGGCGCTCACGAAGAAGTACTCCTGGTGCAGGCGCAACTCCCGGCCGGAGGGCGTGGAGTCGTCGGGATAGAGCACGCGCGACACGTTCTCCGAATGGTTCTTGCTCTCCACCGCCGCCATGTAGTTGCCGCGGTTGAAAGCCGACAGGTCGATCTCCTCGGTGGCGCGCGCCGACCACAGGCGCAGCGTGTTGGTCGCCTGTGTGCCATAGCCTGGAATGATGGTGTCGTAGGCGACGGCTAGCACGTCGTGCGTATCGACCCAGTCGGCCGCGCCGTAGGGGGCGGGCTTGCCGTCGCGCGACGGCTCCCGTTTCTGCGCATGGCCGCCGAAGCGAACGCGGAAGGTGACTTCCGGCCGCTGGAACTCCCAGGGGTTGCCGCGCGTGAGCCAGTAGTCGGGCGTCTCGACCTGCTCGCCGCCGACGATCTTCTGGCGGAACATGCCGTACTCGTAGCGGATGCCGTAGCCGAAGCCCGGCACGCCGAGCGTGGCCATGGAATCGAGAAAACAGGCGGCCAGCCGTCCGAGGCCGCCGTTGCCCAGGGCCGCGTCGGGTTCGAGTTCGGTGAGCGCCTCCATGTCCACGCCGAAGTCGGCCAGTGCCTCGCGCACCGTGTCGTAGAGATCGACCGCCAGCAGCGCGTTGGTGAAGGTGCGGCCGATGAGGAATTCCATCGACATGTAGTAGACGCGCTTGAGGTCCTGCGCATAGTTGGCACGGGTGGTCGCCATCCAGCGCTCGACCAGCTGGTCGCGCACGGCGAACGCGGTGGCGTGCAGCCAGTCGTCCTGGCTGGCGGTCACCGGGTCCTTGCCCACGGCATAGGTGAGCTTGTTGGCGACGGCGCGCTTGAAGGCGGCGACGTCGCGATCGGGGTGGTCGTACTTGAAGTCTTCGATGGTCATGGTGGGCTCGGCGTGAGTGGGTTCGAGCGCCTCAGGCGAGCGCCTGGGCATAGACATCGAGATAGCGGGCGGCGGCGGTGCCCCAGTCGGCGGGCCGGGCCATGGCGTTGGCGCGCACGGCCTGCCAGTCGGCCGGGCGCCGGTAGAGCGCGAAGGCGCGGCGCAGGGCGCGCGCATAGCCGTGGCCTTCGAAGCCGTCGAAGCTGAAGCCGGTGGCCTCGCCGCTGGCCATGTCCTCGAGCGTGGTGTCGACCACCGTGTCGGCCAGGCCGCCGACGCGATGCACCAGAGGCAGGCTGCCGTACTTGAGGCCGTACATCTGCGTCAGGCCGCAGGGCTCGAACAGCGAGGGCACCAGGGTCACGTCGCCGGCGCTGAACAGCTTGTGCGCGAGCGCCTCGCTGTAGCCCAGCGTGACGCTCACGGCCTGGGGCGCGTCGGCAGCGCGCTCGCGAAAGGCGGCCTGCAAGTGCGCATCGCCGCTGCCGAGCAGCGCAAGCTGGCCGCCATGCGCCAACAGGGCGTCCAGCCCTTCGAGCACCAGGTGCAGGCCTTTCTGTTCGGTCAGCCGGCTCACTACCACGAAGAGCGGCGCGTCCGCCTTGGGGGCCAGGCCCAGTTCCTGCTGGATCACGGCCTTGCAGTGCGCCTTGCCGCCCAGCCGGCGGGCGTCATAGCGCTGGGGGATCAGCGCGTCGAGGGCCGGATTCCAGATCTGGTCATCGACCGCGTTGAGGATGCCCGTGAGCACGTCGGCACGACTGCGCATCAGGCCGTCCAGGCCGAAGCCCTGTTCGGGCGTCTGGATCTCGCGCGCGTAGGTGGGGCTCACGGTCGTGATGCGGTCGGCATAGGACAGGCCACCCTTCATGAAGGAGAGCTGGCCGTAGTACTCGAGCCCGTCGACGCTAAAGGCTTCGGCCGGCAGGCCGAGACC
This sequence comes from Variovorax sp. 01T432, assembly GCF_056398605.1. Taxonomy (NCBI): domain Bacteria; kingdom Pseudomonadati; phylum Pseudomonadota; class Betaproteobacteria; order Burkholderiales; family Comamonadaceae; genus Variovorax; species Variovorax sp. 01T432. Next base: position 37,564 of record NZ_JBFTPS010000048.1, on the reverse strand, counting down.
GGCGAAATGCCGCGACGCGAACAGCCCCTGGTAGGCCAGATTGTGTACCGTGAATACGCTGCCGACGCGCGTGCCGCCCCCGCGCTGCGCGAAAGCCAGGTAGGCGGGCGCGAGCCCGGCGTGCCAGTCGTGGGCATGCATCACCTCGGGCTGCCAACGCGGGTCGAGCCCCTGCGCGATTTGTGCCGCCGACCAGCCCAGCAGGGCGAAGCGCCGGTCGTTGTCGATGTAGGGCTGGCGGTTTGCGTCCTCGTAGGGATTGCCGGGCCGGTCGTAGAGCGGGGGCGCGTCGATCACGTAGGCGGGGATCGAGGGGCCGTCGGGAATCGCGATGCGGCCGGCAAGCAGGCCCGCGCGTTCGCCCCAGGGGGCGGTGAGCTGCGCCACGGGCTGGAGCTCGCTCACGCCGGCGAGGATGGCGGGAAAGCCGGGCAGCAGCACCCTGACGTCCTGATCGGCGGCCATCAGTGCCAGGGGGAGCGCGCCGGCAATGTCGGCCAGGCCGCCGGTCTTGAGCAGAGGAAAGATTTCGGCGCTGACTTGCAGGATCCGCATCAAGTTGGCTGCGGCGCGAGCCGCTGGAGCATTTCGCGGGTGATGAGGACCACGCCGCCCTCGGTGCGCTCGAAGCGCGCGGCGTCGGCCACCGGGTCTTCGCCCACCACCATTTCGTCCGGAATGACGCAGGCGCGGTCGACCACGACCTTGTTCAGCCGCGCGCCCTGGCCGACTTGCACATCCGGCAGCAGGACCGCCTCGTTGATCTCGCAGAACGAGTGGATGCGCACGCCCGAAAACAGCACCGAACTGCTCACCTTGGAGCCCGAGACGATGCAGCCGCCGGAAATGATGGTGTTCACCGTCATGCCATGCTTGCCGGCGCGGTCGAGCACGAACTTGGCCGGCGGCAGCTGTCGTTGGTAGGTCCAGATGGGCCAGTCGGTGTCATAGATGTCGAGTTCGGGGGTGATCGAGGCCAGGTCGAGGTTGGCGGCCCAGAATGCATCAATCGTGCCCACGTCGCGCCAATAGGCCTTGGCGGCCGCGCCGCCCCGCGCCCGCGTCACGCAGGACATGCCGAAGGGATGCGCCAGCGCCCGGCGCTGCGCCACCACGCGCGGAATGATGTCCTTGCCGAAATCGTGGCTGGAGTCGGGATTGGCGTTGTCTTCCTCCAGCAGTTGGTAGAGGTATTGGGAATCGAAGATGTAGATGCCCATGCTCGCCAGCGCCATCGCCTCGTTGCCTGGCATGGACGGCGGGTCGGCCGGCTTTTCGAGAAAGTCGATGATCCTGCGCTCGTCGTCGATCGCCATCACGCCGAAGGCCGTGGCCTCCATGCGCGGTACTTCGATGCAGCCGACCGTGCAGCCCCCGCCGTGCTGGACGTGATCCATCAGCATGAGCGAGTAGTCCATCTTGTAGATATGGTCGCCCGCCAGCACCACCACATAGTCGTGCGGTGTGGAGCGGGTCTGGATGATGTCGAGGTTCTGGTAGACGGCGTCGGCGGTGCCGCGGTACCAGTGCTCGTCGCCCACGCGCTGCTGGGCGGGCAGGACGTCGACCATCTCGTTGAGCTCGGCGCGCAGAAAGCTCCAGCCGCGCTGCAGGTGGCGCATGAGCGAGTGCGATTTGTACTGGGTGACCACCGCCATGCGCCGGATGCCGGAGTTCAGGCAGTTGGAGAGCGCGAAGTCGATGATGCGGAATTTGCCGCCGAAGTAGACCGCCGGCTTGGCGCGGCGGTCGGTCAGCTGCTTGAGACGGGAGCCGCGTCCGCCCGCCAGCACCAGCGCGATGGTGCGGCGAACGAGTTGGTGGGCTTGCAGTGGCGCTTGCGTGATTTCGTCCATGCTCGTCTCCTTGGATTTCTTCTCGACGGGTGCCAGCCTAGCATTCCGGCGGGCGTTTGGCTTCTATGTATTTGCGAGCCAGAGGCTCGAGGGTGGCAGGGTGCGGGTTCCTTCCGTCGGGCCCATCCCCAGGACGGAGGCGTTGTCGTCGTCATGGGGATCGGTGGCCAGCCGGTGCAGCCAGCGTCCCGGCGGGAGGCTGAACTCGACCGGGTGCTCCTCGGCGTTCACCAGCACCAGCCAGCTCGCGGCGGGGGGAACGGCGTCGAACACGATCGCCAGGGCGTGCCGGTCGCCGCGCTCCCAATCGGCCGCGGTCATGGCATGGCCCTCGGGCGCGAGCCAGCGCGGGCCCACCGCGCCGGGGGGCGTGTCGGCGGGCCACCAGTTCGCATGGCGCAGCGGCGCGGCCTCGCGGCGAAGCGCCAGGACACGAGCGACGAACGCCGCGAGGCCGGCATCGGCCCGGTCCCAGGCCTGCCAGGTGGTGTCGTTGTCCTGACAGTAGGCATTGTTGTTGCCGCGCTGGGTGTGGCCCAGCTCGTCGCCGGCCAGCAGCATCGGCGTGCCCTGCGAGAGCAGCAGCGTCGCCAGCAGGGCGCGCTGCAGCCGCCGGCGCTCGGCCAGCACGGCCGGGTCGTCGGTGTCGCCTTCCACGCCGCAGTTGCGGCTGAGGTTGTGGCCACTGCCGTCGCGGTTGTTCTCGCCGTTGGCGAGGTTGTGGCGCTCGTTGTAGCTGACCAGGTCGCGCAACGTGAAGCCGTCGTGCGCGGTGACGAAGTTGACGCTGGCGCTCGGTGCGCGGCCGTCGTGTTTGAAGTCCTCGCTCGACGCGGTGAAGCGGTTCGCGAACTCGCCGAGGCCGGCGCTGCGGTGCAGCCAGAAGCCGCGCTGCGCGTCGCGGTAACGGTCGTTCCATTCGAGCCAGCCCGGCGGAAACTCGCCGAGCCGGTAGCCACCGGGGCCGACGTCCCAAGGCTCTGCGATGAGCAGCGCCTGCGCCAGCAGCGGGTCCTGCGCGGCGGCCGCCAGGAAGGGCGCGCGCGGATCGAACGCGCCGCCCGCGCGGCGCGCCAGCACCGGGGCGAGGTCGAAGCGGAAGCCGTCGACGCCGAGTTCGGTGAACCAGTGGCGCAGGCTGTCCATCACCAGCTGGACCACGCGCGGCTCGGCGAGGTTCAGGCAGTTGCCGCAGCCGGTCCAGTTCTCGTAGAGCGCGTGGTCGTCCTGGCGCAGGTGGTAGTAGAGCGCGTTGTCGATGCCGCGCAGGCTCAGCGTGGGGCCGAGTTCGTCGGTCTCGGCACTGTGGTTGAACACCACGTCGATCACGAGCTCCATGCCGCGCGCATGAACGGCGTCGGCCATCGCGCGGAACTCGCTCGCGGGGGTGCTGCCGGGCCGGCCGCTCCAGTAGCGGGCTTCGGGGGCGAACCAGCCGATCGGGCTGTAGCCCCAATAGTTGCTCAGGCCCTGCGCGAGCAGGCGCTCCTCGTCGGCGCGGTGCTGCACGGGCATCAGGCTCAGGGTGGTGACGCCCAGATGCTGCAGGTGGTCGATCACGGCCGGCACGGCGAGGCCCGCATAGCTGCCGCGCAGAGCCGGGGGTACGTCGGGGTGCAGCCGCGTCTGCCCGCGCACGTGGAGTTCGTAGAGCACGCGATCGGCCGCGCGGATGCGCGAGGGCCGGGCGGTGGCGGCCGGCATCGGCGCCGTGACGCGGGCCTTGAGGGCGAGGGGCGCGTTGTCTCGCGGGTCGCGCCGCGCCGGCTGTGCCGGGTCGTGGCCGAGGAAGACGTCTTCGCCGCCGTAACGGCCGACCACCTCGCGCGCATAGGGATCGAGCAGGACCTTGGAAGGGTTGAAGCGATGTCCCTCCTGCGGGTTCCAAGGGCCGTGGACACGGTAGCCATAGACGAGACCCGCGCGGCCGGAGGGCAGGCGGCCATGCCAGACGCCATTGGTGCATTCCGGCAACTGGAGGCGCTGCTGTTCGTGTTCGCCCGTGGGGTCGAAGAGGCAGAGTTCCACGGCGCTCGCCCTGGGGGCCGCCAGGGCGAAGTTGATGCCGTCCGGGCCGGGGGCGGCGCCGAGGGGGTAGGGCTTGCCAGGGCTCAGCATGGGGTCGGGGTCTTCACGCCAACACCCACATCACGGTCGCCAGCGGGGGCACGGACATGACCAGCGACTGGGCCCTGTGATGCCATCCGACCGGCTCGCTTTCGAGCACGCCGTTTCCCGCGCCGCTTCCGCCGTAGATCGAGCCGTCCGTGTTGAGGATCTCCCGATAGGCGCCCGCCGCAGGCACTCCCACTCGATACCCCCGTCGGGGCACGGGCGTGAAGTTGCACACCGCCAGCACGAACCCGCCATCCCGCGCCCGCCGCACAAAGGCAAACACCGACTGGTCCGCGTCGTCATGGCAGATCCACTCGAAGCCCTGCGGCTCGCAGTCGAGCTCATGCAGCGCAGGGAAATGCCGATAGACGTTGTTCAGGTCGCGCACAAGCCGCCGGATGCCCTGGTGCGAGGCGTTCTCGAGCAGGTGCCAATCCAGGCTGCGCTCGGCGTTCCATTCGGCCCATTGCGCGAACTCGCCACCCATGAAGAGCAGCTTCTTCCCCGGATACGCCCACAGGTAGCCATAGAGATTTCGCAGCCCGGCGAACTTCTGCCAGTTGTCCCCCGGCATGCGCGCGATCATCGAGCCCTTTCCGTGCACCACCTCGTCATGCGAGAGGGGCAGCACGAAGTTCTCGCTGTGCGCATACATCAGTCCGAAGGTGATCTTGTGGTGATGGTGCTTGCGGTGGAGCGGGTCGATGCCCGCATAGGCCAGCGTGTCGTTCATCCAGCCCATGTTCCACTTGTAGTGGAAGCCCAGGCCGCCATCCTCGGGGGGGCGCGTCACGCCGGGAAAGCTCGTCGACTCTTCGGCGATGGTGATGGCGCCGGGCCGTTCGACCCCGACCACCTGGTTCATGCGGCGCAGGAACTCGATCGCTTCGAGGTTCTCGCGCCCGCCCTGCGCGTTGGGCACCCACTCGTCCGCCTTGCGGCTGTAGTCGCGGTAGAGCATCGAGGCGACCGCATCGACACGCAAGCCGTCGACGCCGTAGCGCTCCAGCCAGTACAGCGCATTGCCGACCAGATAGTTGCGCACTTCCGTGCGCGCATAGTTGAAGATCAGCGTCTGCCAGTCGTTGTGGAAGCCTTCGCGCGGGTCGGCATATTCGTAGAGCGCGGTGCCGTCGAAGCGGCCCAGCCCATGCGCGTCGGTCGGGAAATGCGCCGGCACCCAGTCGAGGATCACGCCCAGGCCGGCCTTGTGCGCGGCCTCGACGAAGGCGCGGAAGTCCGCCGGTGTGCCGAAGCGCGAACTCGGCGCATAGAGGCCGATCGGCTGGTAGCCCCAGGAGCCGTCGAAGGGATGCTCGCTGATGGGCATCAACTCGATGTGCGTGAAGCCCATGTCGCGGGCGTAGGGCACCAGGGTGTCGGCCAGGTCCTGGTAGTCGAGCCACTCGTGGCCGTTCTTTCGCCGCCACGAACCCAGATGCACTTCGTAGATGCTGATGGGCGCGCCGCGTGCGTTGGCCTCGGCACGTCCCTGCGGTACCTTGGCGGGCGGCGGAAGCGGGTGCACGACGCTGGCGGTGTCGGGGCGCAGGCGCGCGGAGAAGCCGAAGGGATCGGCCTTGCGCAGCACCTCGCCTTGCGCCGAGAGGATCTCGAACTCGTAGCTGTCGCCGACCGCCAGGTGGGGCGCGAAGATCTCCCAGACGCCGCACTCGCGGCGCAGGCGCATCATGTGGCGCCGTCCATCCCACTGGTTGAAGTCGCCCACCACCGAGACGCGGCGCGCGTTCGGCGCCCAGACGGCGAAGGCGACGCCGCGCACGCCGTCGATTTCGCGCAAGTGCGCGCCGAGCTGCTCGAAGGGCCGCAGATGCGTGCCCTCGGCCAGCAGCCAGACGTCGATCTCGCCCAGGACGGGCGGAAAGCGGTAAGGGTCCTCGAGTGTCGAACTGTGATGGTTCCAGTCGACCCGAAAATAGTAGCCAAGCCGCGCCCCCGAGGCGGGAACCAGCGCGGCGAAGAGGTCGGAGTTGCCCTGCCGTTCGAGCAGCGCCAGCGGCCAGCCCGAGGCGGATTGCATCACGGCCACGGCCCGAGCTCCTGGCAGCAGTGCGCGCACCCACAGCCCCTCGCCGCTCTCGTGCGGGCCGAGCACGGCGAAGGGATCGCCATGCTCGGCCCGCATCAGGGCGCGGATTTCGTCGTCAGGAAGGGTCAATCGGCTCTCCGAAGAAGACGCCGAAGGGCGGCAGGCTGAGCGTGCCGCCGTCGAGGCGGGCGCCGGTGAACGGGCTTCCCTCCAGCGGCGCGAGCGCCTGCTGGAGGCGCAGGGAGGCGGGCTCGGCGCCGAGGTTGAACACCGCCTGCAAGGCGGTGTCCCCATCGCGCCGCTCGAACCAGAGCAAGGGTTCGGGCGCGTCGTGGAACAGCATGGTGCCGGTGCGCAGCAGAGGGAGGCTGCGTCGCCAGCGCAGCAGGGCACGGCTGAAGTGGAGCATCGACCGCGGGTCGGCGGCCTGCCGCTCGATGGCCAGCGGGATGTGCGGCTCGGCCACCGGCAGCCACGGCACGCCGTCCGTGAAGCCCGCATGCGCCGCTTCCGCCCGCCAGGGCATCGGGGTGCGGCAGCCGTCGCGGCCCTTGAATTCGGGCCAGAAGGCGCGGCCGTAGGGGTCCTGCAGCCGCTCGAAGGGCACTTCGGCTTCGGGCAGGCCGAGCTCCTCGCCCTGGTAGACGCTGGCGCTGCCGCGCAGCGAGAGCAGCAGCGCCAGCCAGAGCCGGTCGCGGCGCGTGTCGGCGGGGCCGCCGGCGCTCCAGCGCGAGGCGACGCGCGGCACGTCGTGGTTTGAGACGGCCCAGCAGGCCCAGCCGTCGGTTCCGGCCAGCGCGTGCTCCAGCGCCTCGACCTGGGAGCGCAGGTGAAGCGCGCTGTGCTCGCCGGTCAGGAGGCTGAAGCTGTAGGCCAGGTGCAGCCGCTTGCCCCGCTCGGTGTAGCGCGCCATCACGGGCGGGGCGTCCTCGTCGCCGACCTCGCCCAGGGCCACCGTGCCGTATTCGTCCATCAGCGCGCGCAGCCGCTCCAGGAAGAGCAGGTTGTCCGGCTGGCTCTTGTCGTACAGATGCTGCTGCATCGCATAGGGGTTGTCGACCCGCACGGTGCTGACCTTGCCGCCGTGCGCCGGCGGGTTGTCGCGCAGCCGGGCGTCGTGGAACTGGTGGTTGCAGGCATCGAAGCGGAAACCGTCCACCCCGCGCTCGCACCAGAAGCGCACCTCGCGCAGCAGGGCGTCCCGCACCGCCTTCGAGTGAAAGTTGAGGTCGGGCTGCTCGGGCAGGAAGCTGTGCAGGTAGTACTGGCGCCGGCGGGAATCCCATTGCCAGGCCGGACCGCCGAACACCGACAGCCAGTTGTTGGGCGGCGTCCCGTCGGGTTTGGGGTCGGCCCAGACGTACCAGTCGGCCTGCGGGCGGCCGGGCCCCGGGCGGCCCGCCCGGCTGGCCAGGAACCAAGCATGCTGGTTGGAGGTGTGGGACAGCACCTGGTCGATGATGACCTTGAGCCCCAGCGCGTGAGCGCGGGCCAGCAGGGCGTCGAAGTCGGCCAGCGTGCCGAAGATCGGGTCGACCTGGCGGTAGTCGGCGACGTCGTAGCCGAAATCCTTCATCGGCGAGAGGAAGAAGGGCGACACCCAGATCGCGTCCGCCCCGAGTTCGGCCACGTACTCGAGCCGCGAGGTAATCCCGGGCAGATCCCCGATACCGTCGCCGTTGCTGTCCATGAAGCTGCGGGGGTAGATCTGGTAGATCACCGCGCCGCGCCACCAGTCCTTGCCCATGCGTGCCCCTATCGATTCGAAAATCATTGTGGCATGCGAGAACCGGGCCACGCGGGACCCGCGATAATCCGCCTTCCCCCAGCCGCCTGCCGCCGGGGCCTGCCCCAAGTCCAATGAACCCCAGCTACAAACCCAGTGACGTCGAGTCGGCCGCCCAAGCCCATTGGACAGCCGCCGATGCCTACCGCGTGACCGAGGACGCGCGCAAGAAGAAATACTACGCCTGCTCGATGCTGCCGTACCCCAGCGGCAAGCTGCACATGGGCCACGTGCGCAACTACACCATCAACGACATGCTCACGCGCTACCTGCGCATGAGCGGCTACAACGTGCTGATGCCCATGGGCTGGGACGCGTTCGGCCTCCCGGCCGAGAATGCGGCGCTCAAGAACGGGGTGCCGCCGGCCAAGTGGACCTACGAGAACATCGCCTACATGAAGGGCCAGCTCCAGGCCATGGGGCTCGCCATCGACTGGAGCCGCGAGATCGCGACCTGCGACCCCGCGTACTACAAGTGGAACCAGTGGCTGTTCTTGAAGATGCTCGAGAAGGGCATCGCCTACCGCAAGACGCAGTTCGTCAACTGGGACCCGGTCGACCAGACGGTGCTCGCCAATGAACAGGTGATCGACGGCAAGGGCTGGCGCACCGGCGCCACCGTCGAGCGGCGCGAGATTCCGGGCTATTACCTCAAGATCAGCGACTACGCCGAAGAGCTGCTGGACCACACGCAGCACAAGCTGCCCGGTTGGCCCGAACGCGTCAAGCTGATGCAGGAAAACTGGATCGGCAAGAGCGAGGGGGTTCGCTTCGCCTTCACGCACGACATCAAGGACGACAAGGGCGTACTGATCCAGGGCGGCCGCATGTACGTCTTCACGACGCGCGCCGACACCATCATGGGCGTCACCTTCTGTGCCGTGGCGCCCGAGCACCCGCTCGCCGTGCATGCCGCCACGAAGAACCCGAAGGTCGCCGCCTTCATCGAGGAATGCAAGAGCGGCGGCACCACCGAGGCCGAACTCGCCACGCAGGAAAAGAAGGGCGTGCCCACCGGGCTGACGGTCAAGCACCCCATCACCGACGAGCAGGTGCCGGTGTGGGTCGGCAACTACGTGCTCATGGGTTATGGCGACGGCGCCGTGATGGGCGTGCCCGCCCATGACGAGCGCGACTTCGCCTTCGCCAACAAGTACGGCATCGAGATCATCCAGGTCGTGCTGGTCGACGACGAGCCGCACTTCGACTACCACCGCTGGCAGGACTGGTACGCCGACAAGCAGCGCGGCGTGACCATCAATTCCGACAATTTCAGCGGCATGTCGCATGCCGTGGCGGTCAAGGCGGTGGCGCATGCGCTCGGGCAGAAGGGCCTGGGCGAGATGCAGACCACCTGGCGCCTTCGCGACTGGGGTGTCAGCCGCCAGCGCTACTGGGGCACGCCGATCCCGATCATTCATTGCGAGGAGCACGGCGCGGTGCCGGTGCCCGAGAAGGACCTGCCGGTCGTGCTGCCGACCGATTGCGTGCCCGACGGCTCGGGCAACCCGCTCGCCAAGCACGAAGGCTTCCACGCCGGCGTCGTCTGCCCCACCTGCGGCAAGCCCGCGCGGCGCGAGACCGACACGATGGACACCTTCGTCGACAGCTCGTGGTACTTCATGCGCTACTGCGATCCGCAGAACGACGAGGCCATGGTGGGTGATGGCGCGAAGTACTGGATGCCGATGGACCAGTACATCGGCGGCATCGAGCATGCGATCCTGCACCTGTTGTATGCGCGCTTCTGGACCAAGGTGATGCGCGACCTCGGCCTGGTGAAGGTCGACGAGCCCTTCGCCAAGCTGCTCACGCAGGGCATGGTGCTCAACCACATCTTCTACAAGCGCAACGAGAAGGGCGGCAAGGACTACTTCCCGCCCTCCGAAGTGACGCCGGTGCTCGACGCGCAGGGTCGCATCAGCGGCGGCACGGCGGCCGACGGCACCCGCGTCGAGTACGGCGGCGTGGGCAAGATGGGCAAGAGCGAACGCAACGGCGTCGACCCGCAGGACCTGATCGAGAAGTATGGCGCCGACACCGCGCGCCTCTACACCATGTTCACCGCGCCGCCGGAGGCCACGCTCGAGTGGAACGATGCGGCGGTGGAAGGCAGCTATCGCTTCCTGCGCCGGGTCTGGAATTTCGGCGTGGCGATGCACGCCCGCATGGCCGAGGCCGGCAAGCCGGGCCGGCCCAGCGCGTTCGGCAATGAAGCCAAGGCCCTGCGGCGCGAGATCCACACCGTGCTGCGCCAGATCGACTACGACTACCAGCGCATGCAGTACAACACCGTGGTTTCGGGCGCGATGAAGCTCCTGAACGCACTGGAGGGCTTCAAGGCCGATCCCGCCAACACGGGCGACCGGGCAGCGGTGCACGAGGGCCTGGGCATCCTGCTGCGCTGCCTCTATCCCGCAACGCCGCACATCACGCACCAGCTCTGGCAACAGCTCGGCTATGGCGAGGAAATGGGCGAACTGCTCGACGCGCCCTGGCCGGTGGTCGACGTGGCCGCGCTCGAACAGGACGAGATCGAGCTGATGCTTCAGGTCAACGGCAAGCTGCGCGGATCGCTGCGCGTGCCGGCCACGGCCTCCAAGCAGGAGATCGAGAAGATCGTGCTGGCGAGCGAAGTCTTCGCCAGGCATGCCGAAGGCGCCACGCCCAAGCGCGTGGTCGTGGTTCCCGGGCGGCTGGTCAACGTGGTGCTGTGAGAAGCATGCCCACCCCGCGCCATGCCCCGCCGCGCCGCGGTTTTCTCCTCGCCGTTTCGACCGTCGCCGCCTTCTCGCTGGCCGGCTGCGGTTTCGAACTGCGCAAGGCGCCGGTCTATGCGTTCAAGACACTCTCCATACCGGGCAGCTCGTCGTTCGCAAACTACCTGCGGCGCAACATCCGCTCGGGCGGGACCGTCGAGATCATCCCGGCCGAGCGGGCCAACACGGCCGAAGCGATTCTCGACATCCTCGGCGAGAACCGCGAGCAGATCGTGGTCTCGAGCAATGCCGCGGGCCAGACGCGCGAGCTGCAGTTGCGGCTGACGCTGCGCTTCAAGGTGCGCACGCCCGCCGGCAAGGAGCTGCTGCCGCCGACCGACATCCAGCAGCAGCGCGACATCACCTACAACGAGACCCAGGCGCTCGGCAAGGAAGGCGAGACCGAACTGCTGTTTCGCGACATGCTCAGCGACATCGGTCAGCAGACGATGCGCCGCCTCGCGGCCATCAAGGAGCTCTAGATGCAGTTGGGCTCCGCGCAGCTGGAAGCCCATCTGCAGAAGGGCATCAAGCCGCTCTACACCATCCATGGCGACGAGCCGCTCCTTGCGCAGGAGGCGGCCGATGCGATCCGCGCCGCCGCGCGCGCGCAGGGCTACACGGAGCGCAGCGTCCACACCGTGGCCGGCGCGCATTTCGACTGGAGCGCGGTGCTGGCCGCCGGTGGATCGCTGAGTCTTTTCGCGGACAGGCAGATCGTCGAGATCCGCATCCCCTCCGGCAAGCCGGGAAAGGACGGCAGCGTCGCGCTGCAGCAGATCGCCGAGGCCGCGCAGGGCAACGACAGCACCCTGACGCTGGTCCTGCTGCCGCGGCTGGACAAGGCCACGCGCACCGGCGCATGGTTCGCGGCCCTGGATAACAACGGCGTCAGCCTGCAGATCGAAAGCATCGAGCGCGCGGCTCTGCCCCAGTGGATCGCACAGCGCCTTGCGCGGCAGGGCCAGCGCGTGAAGGGCGGCGAGGAGGGCCAGCGCACGCTGCAGTTCTTCGCCGACCGCGTCGAAGGCAATCTGCTCGCCGCGCACCAGGAAATCCAGAAGCTCGCGCTGCTGCATCCTGCGGGCGAACTCGGCTGGGAACAGGTGGAAGCCGCCGTCAACAACGTCGCGCGCTACGACGTCTTCAAACTCTCCGAGGCGGTGCTGGCCGGCAATCCGCAGCGGGTCGCGCGCATGCTCGACGGCTTGCAGGCCGAAGGCGAGGCCGAGGTGCTGGTGCACTACGCGCTCGCCGAGGACATCCGCGCCCTCAAGCGCGTGAAGGATGCCATGGCTGCCGGCCGGCCGCTGCCGATGGCGCTGCGCGAGAACCGCATCTGGGGGCCGCGCGAGCGCGCCTTCGAGCGGGTGCTGCCGCGGCTGGACGACCGTGCACTCGCGCGCATGCTGCGCGCGGCGCATGTGGTCGACGGGATCGTGAAGGGCCTGAAGCAGCCCGACTGGCCTGCCAACGGATGGCAGGCGTTGCAGCGCCTCGCGCTCATGCTGTGCCGGGCATGCGCAGTGTCGGCCCGGGCTTGAATTGACCTGGGCGGCGGAAGAACGCCACGCGCCCGTTGTTCTTCTTTTGCGAACAACGCGTTTCCGGGCTTGCGCGCCGACCGGTCTGGGCACGTGGGAAAATGCCCGCATGAATGCCTTCAACGTCAACGAACACGTGCAGGCTCTCGGCCTGCAGGCCAAGACCGCCTCGGCCCTCATGGCACGGGCTCCCGCCGCCACCAAGAACAAGGCACTCAGGGCCCTTGCGCGCCGCCTGCGCGAAAGCGTCGAGGCTCTGGCGCCGGCCAATGCGCGCGACATCGAGCGCGCCAAGGCCGCCGGCCTGTCGGCGCCGATGATCGACCGGCTCAGGCTCACGCCGAAGGTCATCGAGACCGTGGCGCTCGGCTGCGAGCAACTCGCCGCCATGCCCGACGTCATCGGCGAGGTCATCGGCATGCGGCAGCAGCCCAGCGGCATCCGCGTCGGCCAGATGAGGGTTCCGATCGGGGTGTTCGGCATGATCTACGAGAGCCGCCCCAACGTGACCATCGAGGCTGCGAGCCTCGCGATCAAGAGCGGCAACGCGGCGATCCTGCGCGGCGGCTCGGAGGCGATCGAGTCGAACAAGGCGCTGGCCCAGCTGGTGTCCGAATCGCTGGCCGAAGCGGGCCTGCCGCTGGAGGCCGTTCAACTGGTGCAGACCACCGACCGCGAGGCCGTGGGGCAGTTGATCGCGATGCCGCAATATGTCGACGTGATCATTCCACGCGGCGGCAAGGGGCTGATCGAGCGCATCAGCCGCGAAGCCAAGGTGCCGGTGATCAAGCACCTGGACGGCAACTGCCACGTGTATGTGGACGACACCGCCGAGATCGACATGGCGCTGAAGATCGTCGACAACGCCAAGACCCAGAAGTACAGCCCCTGCAACGCCGCCGAAGGCCTGCTGGTGGCGGCCTCGATGGCCGAGAGCTTCCTGCCCGAGATCGGCGCGATCTTCGCGGCCAAGGGCGTGGAGATGCGATGCGATCCCGTCGCGGCGCGCATCCTGCGCGCCGATGCCGCCCTGGTGCCGGGCGCGGCGGTGGTCGACGCCGTGGAGGCCGACTGGTCCGAGGAATACCTGGCCGCGGTCATCAGCATCAAGGTGGTCGAAGGCGTGGACGAAGCCATCGCGCATATCAACCGCTATTCGAGCCACCACACCGACGCCATCGTCACGCGCGACCACATGCATGCGCAGCGCTTCCTGCGTGAGGTCGACTCGGCCAGCGTGATGGTCAACGCGAGCACGCGCTTTGCCGATGGTTTCGAGTTCGGGCTGGGCGCCGAGATCGGCATCAGCACCGACAAGTTTCACGCCCGCGGGCCGGTGGGCATCGAGGGACTCACCTCGCTCAAGTACGTGGTGCTCGGCCAGGGTGAAGTGCGAACCTGATCGCATGGTCAGGGGCGGCGCGGACGATGCTTGTCATATGGACGGCCGTCCCCAAATCCTACAATTCCAGTCTCCCTCTGTCGCAGAATTCGTATAACAAGGCCGCCGCATGGTTCCCCATCTCGTCACCGCCCTGACCGGCCCCATCAACGAACTCGAACAGCGCGTTCTCGACTCCACCCCCGCCATCGAGCGTTGGTTCAGGCTCGAATGGATGGAGCACACGCCGCCCTTCTACAGCTCGGTCGATATTCGCAACGCGGGCTTCAAGCTGGCGCCGGTCGACACCAGCCTCTACCCGGGCGGATGGAACAACCTGACGCAGGAGATGCTGCCCCTGGCTGTGCAAGCCGCGCAGGCCGCCATCGAGAAGATCTGCCCCGAGGCGCGCAACCTTCTGGTGATCCCCGAGAACCACTCGAGCAATACCTTCTACCTTGCCAACGTGGCCCAGTTGGTGCGCATTTTCCATATGGCGGGGCTCAACGTGCGCGTGGGTTCGATCGATCCGGCGATCAAGACCTCCAAGAAGATCGAGCTGCCGAACGGCGAAACGGTGTGCCTGGAGCCCGTGGTGCGCAGCAAGCGCCGCCTGGGCCTGAAGAACTTCGACCCCTGCACCATCCTTCTCAACAACGACCTGTCGGCCGGAACGCCGGGAATCCTGGAAGACCTGCACGAGCAGTACCTGCTGCCGCCCGTGCACGCCGGCTGGTCGGTGCGGCGCAAGAGCAATCACTTCCACAGCTATGAAGAAGTGTCCAAGCGCTTCGGCAAGCTGCTGGGCATCGACCCCTGGTTGATCAATCCGATGTACGCCAAGGCCGCGGGTGTCAATTTCGCCGACGGCTCGGGCATGGACGTGCTGACCAGCCACGTGGATGCGCTGCTCACCAAGGTACGCCGCAAGTACAAGGAGTACGGCATCAACGAAAAGCCTTTCGTGGTCGTCAAGGCCGACAACGGTGCGCGCGGCCTGGGCGTGATGACGGTGCGCGATGTCAAGGAACTCGAAGCGCTGGGCCGCAGGGCGCGCGCCAAGGCCAGCCCCTTGCGGGAGGGCCAGGCGCCCGATGACCTGATCGTGCAGGAGGGTGTCCTCACCAATGAGCGCGTCAACAACGGCGTGGCGGAGCCCGTGGTCTACATGATGGACCGCTACGTGGTGGGCGGCTTCTACCGCGTGCATGCGGAGCGCAATCCGGATGAGAACCTCAACCTGCCGGGTGCGAGCTTCGTTCCATTGGCTTTTTCGGAGAGTGCGCACTTACCGCAGCCTGGTGCGAAGCCCGGCGCGAGCGCACCCAATCGGTTCTACATGTACGGCGTGATCGGCCGCCTGGCCATGGTGGCGGCCAGTTACGAGCTGGAAGCGACCAATCCGGACGCCGAAATCTACGAATGATTTCCAGGCGCGCCTTGCGGGGCCTCCTGGTGACGGCAAAATAGCGGCCCCACAGCAACGCAAACGAGAGGGCGGAGGGCGATGCGACGGCCGGACGAGGCTGTCGACGCGCCCCGGCGGGTGCCTCATCACCCCCAGCGACCCTGTGCAACGACTTCGTGTCTCCCTCCAAATCCTCCGCCGCTGCATTGATTCTCGCGGCCATCGGCGTCGTCTATGGCGACATCGGCACCAGCGTCCTGTATGCGGTCAAGGAGGTATTCGGACACGGCCGCGTCCCCTTCACGATCGAGAATGTATACGGCATCCTGTCGATGTTCTTCTGGACGCTGACGACCATCGTCTCGCTCAAGTACGTCGTTCTGGTGCTGCGGGCCGACAACGAAGGCGAAGGCGGACTGGTCGCGATGCTGGCGCTGGCTTCACAGGCCGTCGCCGACAAGCCTCGCCTGCGCCACGTGCTGCTGGTGGTCGGCATCTTCGGCACTTCGCTCTTCTATGGGGACGGCGTCATCACGCCGGCCATCTCCGTTCTGTCGGCGGTCGAAGGCCTGGAGGTGGTGTCGCCGCAGTTCATGCACTACGTGATACCCATCACGCTCGTGGTGCTCTTCTGTCTCTTCGCCGTGCAGAAGCGCGGCACGGCCGGCATCGGGCGCTTCTTCGGCCCGATCACGCTGGCCTGGTTCCTCGTGATCTCGCTGCTCGGCGTGTCGCAGATCATGACCCATCCGGAGATCCTGAAGGCGCTGAGTCCGCACTATGCGCTGCGCTTCATGTGGGGCAATCCGGTCACCAGCTTCATCATCCTGGGTGCGACCGTGCTGTGCGTGACTGGCGCCGAAGCGCTCTACGCGGACCTGGGTCATTTCGGCAAGCGGCCGATCCGCATCGCGTGGTTTTCGGTCGTGATGCCGGCGCTCACGCTCAACTATTTCGGGCAAGGCGCGCTGCTGCTGGGCAACCCGCTGGCGGTGAAGAACCCGTTCTTCATGATGGCGCCCGAGTGGGCGCTGGTGCCGCTGGTGCTGCTCGCCACGGCCGCCACGGTGATCGCATCGCAGGCGCTCATCACGGGCGCCTTCAGCGTCACGCGGCAGGTGATCCAGCTCGGTTACCTGCCGAGGCTGAACATCGAGCACACGAGTGTGCGCACTGCGGGACAGATCTACATCCCGTTCGTCAACTGGGGTTTGTTCGTCGCGATCGTGCTCGCGGTGGTCATGTTCCGATCGTCCAGCAACCTGGCGGCGGCCTACGGCATCGCCGTGACCACCGACATGCTGATCACGACCGTGCTGACCTTCTTCGTGATCCGCTATGCCTGGAAGTACCCCCTGGCCTTGTGCATCGGCGCGACCGGCGCCTTCTTCATCGTCGACTTCCTGTTCTTCGCTTCCAATCTGCTCAAGCTGTTCGAAGGCGGCTGGTTCCCGCTCATGATCGGCGGCGCCATCTTCACCCTGATGCTGACTTGGAAGGAAGGCCGGCGACTGATGGGCAAGATGCAGTTGCAGGAGGCCATCGACCTGCGCGGCTTCCTGGACTCGGTGTTCGTCAACCCGCCGGCGCGCGTCGACGGCACGGCGGTGTTCCTGACGGCGGAGCCGGGGGTCGTCCCCAATGCGCTGCTGCACAACCTCAAGCACAACAAGGTGCTGCACGAGCAGAACCTCTTCGTCACCGTGCGCAATCACGAGGTGCCGTGGATTCCCATGGACAAGCGCATCGAGATGGAACCCCTGGGCCACCATTGCTGGCAGGTGGTGGTGCACTATGGCTTCAAGAATGACGTCGACCTGCCTCGCGCGCTGGAGCATGCCCGTCTGCGCGGATGTCAGCTCGAACCGATGACGACGAGCTACTTCCTGTCGCGCGACGTGGTCATACCGACCCTGGGCAGCGGCATGGCGCCGTGGCGCGAAAAGCTTTTCGCGCAGATGCATCACAACGCGAGCGGCGCGGCCGACTTCCTGGGGCTGCCGAACAACGCCGTGGTCGAGCTCGGATCGAAGATCGAAATCTGAACGGGCCTTTCCTGCGCATCCGTGCTCGGGTATCGTCGCGCCTCGACAAAACCAGGTCGGGGAGAGATTGATGCAGGGACTGCAGGGCACAGCCGCGCACGCGGCGGGTGATTCGTTTCCATTCAGGCGGGATTGCCCGTCGCTGAAAGGAGACCTTCATGTCGGTTGAGACGGTTCACCCAGGCGCCTGGTTCTTCCTGTTTCTCGCCGTGGGCGCGATGGTCTGGTTCCTGGGCAAGAGTCCGCTGCGCCGCGAGCGCGAAAAGACCGTCGATCGTGTCGAGAAGCTGGTGGGGTATGTGGTCATCGTATTGCTATGCATCCTGCTCGTCGCGGGGGTGGTCCTGCTCGTGAAGGAAGCCCTCCAGCCCCGTTGAACGCGCTCCCGACCGCTCCGGCACAATCGCCCGCATGCGATTCTTCAAGGACCTGAGCCTCTCGGCCTTCACCGCGGGATTCGTCGCCGTGCTCGTGGGCTTCACGAGTTCCGTGGCGATCGTCTTCCAGGCCGCGCGCGCCTTTGGCGCCACCCCGGAGATGATCAGCTCGTGGATGTGGGCGCTGGGGCTCGGCATGGGGCTGGCGTCGGCGCTGCCCTCGCTGTGGTGGCGCAAACCCGTCATGATCGCCTGGAGCACGCCGGGGGCGGCGGTGCTCGCGGTCGCCGGTGCCGGCTACGGCATGGGCGAGGCGGTGGGCGCCTTCATCGTCTGCGCGCTGCTGATGACTCTCGCGGGGGCCACCGGATGGTTCGAGCGCGTGATGAACAGAATCCCGATGGCGCTCGCATCGGCGCTGCTCGCTGGTGTGCTTGCGCGCTTCGGTCTGGAAGCCTTTCTCGCGGCCAGAACGGCCCTGCCGCTGGTGCTGGTGATGCTCGGCACTTACCTGGTCGGCAGGCGGCTGTTGCCGCGCTACGCGGTGCCGCTGACGCTGCTGGTCGCAACACTCTTCGTGAGCGCGCGCGGTGAACTGGCCTGGGGCGCCGCCCATTTCAGCCTGGCCATGCCGCTGTTCACGATGCCCGTCTTCACCTGGCAGGCGGCGGTCAGCCTCGCGCTGCCGCTGTTCGTGGTCACCATGGCATCGCAGAACCTGCCGGGTGTCGCGGCCATCCGCGCCGCGGGCTACGAACTGCCGGTTTCCAGGCTCATCACCCTCAGCGGGCTCACCACGCTGGTGCTCGCACCCTTCGGCGCCTTCGCGCTCAACCTCAGTGCCATCACCGCGGCCATCTGCATGGGACGCGAGGCGCACGAGGATCCGGCGCGGCGCTACACGGCCGCGGTGAGCTGCGGCGCGATCTACGTGGTGATCGGCCTGTTCGGCGCCGCCGTGACCGGTCTGCTCACGGCCTTTCCCAAAGAGCTCGTCGCGGCGATCGCAGGCCTGGCGCTGCTCGGCACCATCGGCGGGGGGCTCGCGGCGGCGGTGCGCGAGGAATCGCACCGCGAGGCCGCGCTGATCACCTTCCTCGTCACGCTGTCGGGCGTCACCATTGCCGGCATCGGCTCCGCCTTCTGGGGCGTGGTGGCCGGCGCCATGGCGCTCGGTATCCAGCAGCTGGGCCGCAGACCCTTCGCAAGCAGGGAAATCGCGCCTGCATGCAAGATCAAGCAAGAGGCGCGCGCAGCGAATGCGGCGCCACCTTCCAAGGCTTCATCGCCGACCGCCGGAAAGACCTCCTGACATGCACATCCTCTTCGTCGCCGATCCGCTCGAGCAGTTCAAGATCTACAAGGACACCACCTTCTCGATGATGCGGGAGGCGCAGCGGCGCGGCCACACCGTCTCGGCCTGCGAACCGCACCATCTGAGCTGGCAACGCGGCCAGCCGGTGACCGCAAAATCACGGGCGATCGTACTCACGGGCGACCCCGACGACTGGTTCCGCGACGAGGGGGTCCGGGAGAGCCCGTTGCATGCCTTCGACGTCGTGCTGATGCGCAAGGACCCGCCTTTCGACGCCGAATACATCTACGCCACTCACCTGCTCGAGCAGGCCGAGCGCGAAGGCGCGCGCGTCGTCAACAAGCCGCGCGCGCTGCGCGACCACCCCGAGAAGCTTGCGATCATGGAGTTCGCGGAGTTCACCACGCCGACCCTGGTCACGCGTGACGCGGCCGCCGTGCGAGCCTTCCACGCCGAGCACCGGGACATCATCCTGAAGCCGCTCGATGGCATGGGCGGCATGGGCATCTTCCGGGTCAAGGCGGACGGGCTGAACCTCGGGTCGATCGTCGAGACGCTCAACAAGCACGGGGCCGAGACGATCATGGTGCAGCGTTTCGTGCCCGAGATCGCGCAGGGCGACAAGCGCGTGCTCGTGATCGGCGGCCGTCCCGTGCCTTTCAGCCTCGCGCGCATTCCGCAGGGCACGGAGGTGCGCGGCAACCTGGCTGCGGGCGGCAAGGGCGTGGCGCAGCCATTGACGGATCAGGATCGCCGGATCGCCGAGGCCATCGGCCCGGTGCTGAGCAAGCGAGGCCTGCTGCTGGTCGGGCTCGACGTCATCGGCGGTTCGCTCACCGAGATCAACGTGACCAGCCCGACCTGCTTTCAGGAAATCACCGAACAGACCGGCTTCGACGTGCCGGCCATGTTCATCGATGCGCTCGAAGCGGAGTTGAAGCCAGCGTAGGGCGCCGCTCAGCTGCCTCGGCAGCCGTCCACGAACACCGCCAGCTCGCCGGGTGCGAAGGCGGTCCAGTTCTCGTTGTTGGTGAGCGGCGCCGTCACCACTACCGCCACGCGGTCCTTGGGCGTGGTGTGCTGGGCGAAGTCGATGCTCAGGTCTTCGTCCGAGAGCTGGGCGCTCACGAAGGGGTGCCGCCGTTCGACGTACCAGAGGTGCGTCGAGGCGTGGGTCCACAGCGCCTGCCCGTTCGAGAGCATGAAATTGAAGGTGCCCCGGGCGGCCAGGCGCGGCGCCAGTTCACGCAGCGTGAGCGTGAGTTCCTCGACGCTGGGAACGCCGGCGTGCGATTTCGCGAGCTCCTGCATGAGCCAGCAGAAGGCGTGCTCGCTGTCGGTACTGCCGACCGGACGGAAGCTGCCGTGCAGCCGCGGCCTGTAGTCCTTCAGGTCGCCGTTGTGGGCGAACACCCAGTAGCGGCCCCACAACTCGCGCACGAAGGGGTGGCAGTTCTGCAGGTTCACCGCGCCCTGCGTGGCCTTGCGGATGTGGGCGATGACATTGCGGCTGCGGATCGGGTAGCGCCGGATCAGGTCGGCCACCGGCGATTCGCAGGCCGGCAGGTGGTCGACGAAATGCCGCAGGCCCCGGTCCTCAAAGAAGGCGATGCCCCAGCCGTCGACATGGTGGTCGGTGCGTCCGCCGCGCTGGGCGAAGCCGGTGAAGCTGAAGGTCACGTCCGTCGGCGTGTTGCAGTTCATTCCGAGCAACTGGCACATGTCTCAAGCCTCCTGTTGGGGCACGGCGGCCGTGCGACCTTCGCGCAACTGCCATGCCGCGCAGATCGCCAGCGTACACAGACCGGCCAGCAGGGCGAACACCTCGTCGAAGGCGGCGAGCCGCGCGGTGCTGGTGAGCGGATTGGCCAGCGAATCGCCATGGGCGGCCAGCCGCCATTCGAGCACGACCGCGCACATGCTCACGCCGGCCGCGCCGCCGAGCATGCGCAGGAAGTTGATGGCGCTCGCGCCCTGCGGAATCAGCACCTTGGCCAGCGGGCGCATCGATCCCAGGTTCAGCGAAGGCAGGATGAAGCCCAGCCCGAGGCGCCCGACGATCGCGAAGAGCGCGATCAGCCAGACCGCGCTGTTCAGCCGCAGCGCCATCATCAGCGCGAAGGAGGCGGCGAGCAGCGCGAGCCCGATGCTCACCAGCAGCCAGGTGGGTTGCCGGTCGGCCAGTCGGCCCACCCCGGCAATGGTGATCGCCAGCACGAAGCCCGCGGGCATCAGGATCGTGCCGACGTGCGAGGCCGAAAGCTGCAGGGCCACCTGCATGTAGACCGGCAGCAGGTAGGTCGAGCCGAACAGCGCCGTGCCATAGATGAAGGCGACGATGCTGCCCATCGCGAACTGCCGGTACTGGAAGAGTTCGAGGTTCATCAGCGGCGAGCCGCCGGCCGCCGCGAAGCGTTTCTGCCAGGTGATGAACGCGGCGAACGCCAGGCACGCGCCCGTCAGCAGCAGCACGGCCTGGGTCGGCGAATCGCCGCGCAGCGCGACCAGCCCGTTGAGCAGGCACAGCGTGCCCAGCGTGCCGAGTGCGAGGCCGCGCCAATCCAGCCCGCCGCTGCGCGCGGCCACCACGCCGCCCGGGGCGGTGGTCGGCACGAACTTGTAGGCCAGCCAGATCGAACTCACGCAGAAGGGCACCACCATGAAGAAGATCGAGCGCCAGCCGAACAGGTCCACCAGCACGCCGCCGATGCTCGGCCCGATGGCCGGCGCGAGCACCGCGCCCATGCCGAAGATGCCGCTCGCCCGGCCTTGTTCGTCCGGTTCGAAGGCCCGCAGGATGATGATGGCCGGAATCGGCTGCACCACGCCGGCCGCGAGCCCCTCGGCGACCCGTGCCATCAGCACCACGGGAAAGTGATTCGCCAGTCCGCCGACCACGCCGCCCGTCAGCAGCAGGACCATCGTGCCCACGTAGGTCCGGCGGTAGCCGTAGCGCGAGAGCAGCCACGGCGTCGTGAGCATCGACACCGTCATCGCGACCATGAAGCCCGAACTGACCCATTGCGCACGTTCCTGCCCGAGCGAGAAGTGATGGCTCATACCCGGGATCGCCACGTTCACGATCGTGGAGGACATGATGGACGCCATGGTGCCCACCATTACCGACAGGAGGAGGAGCCATCGATAGCGCGGGCCGTAGCGGGCGCTCAGCGATTGGGTAGGGGTCTGGGTCATCGGGTGGATTGGCTGGTTCGGCCGTCCTACAAGGATATCGGTGTTTCCGCGCCGGCTCCGTGCATTGCGCGCCTCAAAATGCTTTGGCTGTCCCATCTCGACGCCAGAAGAAGACCCGCATGGAATCCCCAGCCCAAGACCGCGACCCCGCCGAGCTCCCCGAAACCGGCAACCAGACCGCGCCCTCGCTCGCCGCGGACCTGCAGGCGCCGAGCATCAGCCGCGCCTACCAATGCCAGTGCGGGCGCCCCGTGTTCCTGGGCAACAGCCAGTGCCTGGCCTGCCGCACGCCGCTGGGCTATGTGATCGAGCGCCTGGGCGTGGTGCCGCTCGCGCCGGTTACCCAGGAAGATGCGGAGCCCGACACCTTCACGGTGTTCGGCGACACCCATGGAAAGAGATACCGCCGCTGCGCCAATCTGATGACCGCCGCGGGCTGCAACTGGATGGTCCCCGCGCCGCGCGAGGGCGACGGCCCGGCATTCCATATCGATGGCCTCGCGCCGGGCTTCTGCCTGTCGTGCAGCGTCACGCGAACCATCCCCGACCTTTCGGCCGAGGGCAATGACGTCTCATGGCGCAAGCTCGAACTCGCCAAGCGCCGCCTGATCTCGCAGCTGCTCGCGCTGGGCCTGCCTGTCGTCACGCGCTTGAGCGATCCGGTGCACGGCCTGGCTTTTGACTTCCTGAGCAAGATGCCCGGCGGACCGCACGTGATGACGGGCCATGAGGCCGGCGTAGTCACGCTCAACGCCGAAGAAGCGGAGGACGCCGTGCGGGAACGCATCCGCGCCGAGATGCGCGAGCCCTATCGCACGCTGCTGGGGCATTTCCGGCATGAAATCGGCCACTACTACTGGGACCTGCTGGTCTTTCCCGCGCCGTGGATCGAAGGCTTCCGCCAACTCTTCGGGGACGAGCGGGCCGATTACGCCACCGCCCTTCGCAATCACTACGAGAACGGCCCGCCACCCGACTGGGCCGACCGCTATGTCACGAGCTATGCCAGCGCCCATCCCTGGGAAGACTGGGCCGAGACCTGGGCCCATTACCTGCACATGGCGGACACCGTCGACACGGCCATGAGCTTCGGCGTCGATGCGCGCAACGTCGAACTCACCAGCGACCTCTTCGACACGGCCGATCTCTGGCAGCCCGAGCATCCGGATGCGGCGAATTTCCTGGATTTCCTCAACGGGTGGGTGCGCCTGACCAATGTGCTCAACGAGCTGTCGCGCAGCATGGGCCAGCCGGACTATTACCCCTTCGTGCTGCCGCGTGTGGCCGTCGGCAAGCTACAGTTCATCCACCAGGTGATCACCGAGCAGCGCGAGCGCGGCGAGCCCCTGCCGGGCCCCGCGCCGGACCCTCAGCCCTGAACCGCCCCCAGCGCCGCGCAGCGCGCGCAGACGCACGCGAGCCCTCGCTGTTCGACGGGTACGCGGGCCAGCAGCGCGGCGCTGAAGTCGGCCCGCATGCACCAGCAGGCGGGTTGCGGCTGGCCCGTTTCACGTTCGACTTCCATTGCGCAGCGATTCGACTCGCCGCACAGCGGGCAGCGTGAGGGGTCCGGCGCTGCCGCAATGCCCATCTATGCGATCTCGAACGTCGCCAGCTTCCTGGGGACCGCAGCGTTCGCCAGCGTCACGTAGACCGGCAGCCCGTCGCGGTATGCGGGGTAGTCCTCGCCCTGGATCAGCGGCAGCAGGTAGCGCCGGCACTTGTCGGTGATGCCGTAGCCGTCGCTCGAGATGAAATCGCGCGGCATGAATTTCTCGGTGTTGGCCACGGCATCGAGCGGGGCGCTGCCGATGTGATAGGCGTAGGGCACGTCCGAGGTGCGCTCGATGGTCGGCATCACGGCGTTGTGGCCCGCCAGCGCGAGCTGCACCGCGCTCTGACCGAGTTCATAGGCCTGGCGAACGTCGGTGGCCGATGCGATGTGCCGCGCCGAACGCTGCAGGTAGTCGGCGACCGCCCAGTGGAACTTGTAGCCCAGCGCATCCTTGACCATCTGCGCCACCACCGGCGCGGCGCCGCCGAGCTGGGCATGGCCGAAGGCGTCCTTCGAGCCTTGCTCGGCCAGGAAGGTGCCGTCCGGATGGTGGCAGCCCTCGGACACGACCACGGTGCAGTAACCGTGATGCTTCACCAGGGCATCCACGCGGGCGAGGAAGGCCGGCTGGTCGAAGGGAATCTCGGGGAACAGGATCACGACCGGAATGCCGTGGTCCGCCGCAAGTCCGCCGGCTGCGGCGATCCAGCCCGCATGGCGCCCCATCACCTCGAGCACGAACACCTTGGTGGAGGTGGCGGCCATGGAGCGCACGTCCAGCGAGGCCTCGAGCGTCGACACCGCGACGTACTTCGCGACCGAGCCGAATCCGGGGCAGCAGTCGGTCAGCGGCAGGTCGTTGTCGATGGTCTTGGGCACATGGATCGCCTGCAGCGAATAGCCGAGCGACTCCGACAGCTGGCTCACCTTGAAGCAGGTGTCGGCCGAATCGCCGCCGCCGTTGTAGAAGAAGTAGCCGATGTCGTGCGCCTTGAAGACCTCGATCAGGCGCTCGTACTCGCGACGGTTCTTCTCCAGCGACTTGAGCTTGTAGCGGCACGATCCGAACGCGCCCGCCGGCGTCGAGCGCAGTGCCGCGATGGCCTCCGCGGACTCCTTGCCGGTGTCGATCAGGTCCTCGGTCAAGGCGCCGAGGATGCCGTTGCGGCCGGCGTAGACGTTGCCGATCCGGTCGGGGTGCCGGCGCGCGGTTTCGATCACTCCGCAGGCCGAGGCGTTGATCACGGAGGTGACACCGCCCGACTGGGCGTAGAAGGCGTTCTGGATGGTCATGGCGCATTCTCCAACAGCCCCGCATTTTCGCCCAGGGGCGGGCCCTAGCCCAACCCCATCGCCCGCGTGATGACCTCCTTCATGATCTCGTTGGTGCCGCCGTAGATACGCTGCACCCGCGCGTCGGCATAGGCACGGGTGATCGG
Organism: Variovorax sp. 01T432; assembly: GCF_056398605.1. Lineage (NCBI taxonomy): Bacteria > Pseudomonadati > Pseudomonadota > Betaproteobacteria > Burkholderiales > Comamonadaceae > Variovorax > Variovorax sp. 01T432. Next base: position 12,739 of record NZ_JBFTPS010000048.1, on the reverse strand, counting down.
GTATTCCCACATGAAGCCGTAGCCGCCGTGCAGTTGAACGCACGCGTCCATCACCTTGCATTGCAGGTCGGTGGTCCAGTACTTGGCCATGCTCGCGGTCGCGGTGTCCAGCTTCTCCTGCATGAGGAGTTCGATGCACTTGTCGACGAACACCTGCGCCACCTGCACCTCGGTCTGGAGTTCTGCCAGCGTGTAGCGCGTGTGCTGGTAGGCGGCGACGGGCTGCCCGAACACCTTGCGCTCTTTCACATAGGCGATGGTCTGGTCGATGGCCGCCTGCGAAGCGGCCACCGCGCTGATCGCGATCTGCAGCCGCTCCCACGGCAGCTGCTCCATCAGGCAGACGAAGCCGCGGTTCTCCTGCGCCGCGCCGCCCAGCAGCGCTTCGGCCGGCAGATGCACATCGTCGAAGAAGAGCTCCGAGGTGTCCTGGGCCTTCAGCCCCAGCTTCTTCAGGCGCTTGCCTTTTTTGAAGCCGGCCGTGCCGCGCTCCACCAGAAACAGGCTGGTGCCCTTGGCGCCGGCGGCCGGGTCGGTCTTGGCGACCACGATCACCAGGTCGGCATGCCAGCCATTGGTGATGAAGGTCTTGCTGCCGTTCATGACATAGCTGCCGTCGGCCTGCTTGATGGCGGTCGTGCGCACCGCCTGCAGGTCGCTGCCGGCGGCGGGTTCGCTCATCGCGATGGCGCCGATCATTTCGCCGCTCGCCAGCCTGGGCAGGTAGTTCTTCTTTTGCGCTTGCGTACCGTAGCGCAGGATGTACGGCGCGACGATCTCGCTGTGCAGCCCGTAGCCGATGCCGGTGAAGCCGCGCGCCCAGAGCTCCTCGAACTGGATCACCGAATAGAGCAGGTCGGCGCCCGCGCCGCCGTATTCCTCCGGCAGCGCCATGCAGAGAAAGCCGTTCGCGCCGGCCTTGTTCCAGACCTCCCGGTCGACGTAGCCCTGCTCTTCCCAGGCCTCGTGGAAGGGCGCGATCTCCTTGTCCATGAAGCGGCGGAAGCTGTCGCGGAAGGCCTCGTGGTCGGGTGTGAAGAGGGTGCGTTCGATCATGCGCTTCACCGTGGAGAAAAGACCGGCTGGCGCTTCTGCAGGAAGGCGTTGACGCCTTCGGCGAAGCTCGGCTTCTCGATCAATTCGCGCTGACGCTCGCTCTCGTACTTCAACTGCTCGGAAAGTGTGTGGTGCTCGGACGCCTGCAGCGCGGCGCGCGCTTCGAGCACCGCATGCGCCGGCAGGCGCGCAAGCCGCTGCGCCGTCTGCCGTGCCTCGGGCAGCATCACATCGTCTTCAAGGCAGGCCCAGATCAGACCCCACTGCGCCGCCCGCTCGGCGGGAAGCCGCTCGTCGAGCAGGCTCATGCCGAGCGCGCGCGCGGGACCGACCAGGCGCGGAATGAACCAGGTGCAGCCCAGGTCCGGCACGATGCCCAGCCTGGGCAGGAAGGACAGGTAGAAGTAGGCGCTCCGCGCCGCGAGCACCACGTCGCCCGCAAGTGCAAGGCCCACGCCGGCGCCTGCCGCAGCCCCGTTGACCGCGCACACCACCGGCACCGGCAGCGCGCGCATTTCCTCGATCAGGGGGGTGCTCACCGACCGCATCCACTGCGCCGTTTGGTCGCCGAGCGACTGGCCCTCCTCGGGCGCGCGCATCGCGCTCAGGTCGGCGCCGACGCAGAAGGCCTTGCCCGCGCCCGTGAGCACCACGGCCCGCACGCCATGGTCGGCGCGCACGCGCGCGAAGGCCTCGCGCAACTCGTGCTGCAGGTCGAGGGCAATGGGGTTGAGCTTGGCGGGCAGGTTCAGCGTGAGGGTGGCCACGCCGTCTTCCAGGTCCCACAGAACGGCCGTCATCAGAGTCGCTCCACGATGGTGACGTTCGCCATGCCGCCGCCCTCGCACATGGTCTGCAGTCCGTAGCGTTTCCCGCGCTGGCCGAGCGCATTCACCAGCGTGGTCATCAGTTTGGTGCCCGACGCGCCCAGCGGATGGCCCAGCGCGATCGCGCCGCCGTTCACATTGAGCTTCGCCGGGTCGGCGCCGAGCGCCTGCAGCCAGGCCAGTGGGACGGGCGCGAAGGCCTCGTTGACTTCGTAGAGGTCGATATCCTCGATCTTCATGCCGGCCTTCCGAAGCGCGCGCGCGGTCGCCGGGAGGGGAGCCTCCAGCATGATCACCGGGTCGTGGCCCAGCACGCTCATGTGGTGGATGCGCGCGAGCGGCTTCACGCCCAGTGCCTTCAGCCCGCGCTCGTTGACCACCAGCACACCGCTCGCGCCGTCGCAGATCTGACTGGCCGTGGCGGCCGTGCAGCGCCCGCCCTCGGCGATCAGCTTGACGCCCGCGATCCCTTCGAGGGTCGCGTCGAAGCGGATGCCCTCGTCGACGGTGTGCATCTCCCCGCTGCCCGAGCCGTCGGCCAGGCGGATCTCGACGGGCACGATCTCGCCGTCGAACGCGCCTTCGCGGCTCGCCGCAATCGCTCGCCTGTGGCTTTCGAAGGCATAGCGATCGAGAGTGTCCTTGGAGAGCCCATAGTTCTTCGCGATCATCTCCGCGCCCGTGAACTGGCTGAACTCCACGCCCGGATAGCGCCGCTGCATCGCGGGGCTCATGCAGGTGCCCAGCCCCGCCTTGGCCGCCAAGGCGTTGGGCGTGAACATGGGCACGCGCGTCATGCTCTCGACGCCGGCCGCGATCACCGCGTCCATGCTGCCGGACATCACGGCCTGCGCCGCGAAATGCAGCGCCTGCTGCGAGGAGCCGCATTGCCGGTCGATCGAGGTTCCCGGTACCGATTCGGGCAGCTTCGATGCCAGCACCGCGTTGCGCGCCACGTTGGTCGCCTGCTCGCCGACCTGGCTCACGCAGCCGAGGATCACGTCCTCGACCGCGGCCGGGTCGATGCCGCTCCGGGCCACCAAGGCGTCGATGACCTGTGCCGCCAGGTCGACCGGATGCCAGCCCGCGAGCTTGCCGCCGCGGCGGCCACCGGCGGTGCGCGCGGTGGCCACGATGTATGCCTCTGCCATGGATATTCCCTCATTGCCGCAAGAATAGGCCCGACGCAGACACCCGCATCCATGGCCACGAGCGTCGATGGTTCAACGCCCGGGCGCCCCCGGTCAAGCCGGGGACATCCCGTGGGACCACAGTCGCCAAGGCGACCTGGCGCGCTGCGGGACCTCCGAGGCCTTGGCCACCGACAGCCCCGCCGCGCGCAGGCGCAGGCAGGAGGGCTCCAGCGCCGCGATCAGCACGCGCCGGTGGGTGTCGCTGCGGAAGCGCTCCCCTGGCGCCAGCACGATGTCGCGCGTGTCGTGGTCGAGCGTGATCCACACCGCGCCGCTGCGGCATTCGATGTCGACCTCGTGGGCATCCGGAAGCTCGAAGATGGCCTTGTCCGGCAGGCTCACGCTGAGGCGTTGCGGCTGGCTGTTCATGGTGGCTTCCTTGGCATTCACTGTGAGAATGAATATAGTCAGCCGACCTTCCCGTGTCATACGGTGATTGGGAACTCGTTGCATGCGCCCAGAGAATGCGAAAGCCCCACCAGCGGGGGTCGAGCTGCCGCCGCTGGAGCTGTTGCGCAGCTTCGAGGCGGCAGCGCGCACGCTCAGCTTCACGCTGGCGGCGAGCGAGCTGTTCCTGACCCAGTCGGCCGTGAGCCGGCAGATCCAGCAGCTGGAGGCCAGCCTCGGCGTGTTGCTGTTCGAGCGCCGTCATCGCGCGCTGGCGCTCACCGAGGCCGGCCGCGTGCTGCAGCGCGCCGTCGTCGACAGCCTGGAGCGCCTGCGCGACGCCACCGCGCGCCTGCGCGCTGCGCCGGTCCTGCGCCATGTCGCGATCACCAGCACACCGGGTTTTGCCTCGTTCTGGCTCATTCCCCGGCTTGCGCGTTTCACTGCCGACCATCCGCTGGTCGACGTGCGGGTGTCGGCCACGCTGGAGGTGCTCGACCTGGAGCGCAGTCGCATCGACGTGGCGGTGCGCTTCGTGCCGATCGGCCGTGGCACCGGCGCCCCGCTTTTCGAGGAGTCGGTGCTGCCGCTGTGCGCACCGCAGGTCGCCGCCGAACTGCGCGAACCGGCCGACCTGGCGGCGCAGACGCTGCTGACCATCGAGGCGTCGGACCCCGCCCAGGCCCCCACCACCGACTGGGAGCCCTGGCTCGAAGTGATGGGCCTCACGGATCTGCGCATGAAGAACACGATGCGTTTCACGCTCTACACCGACGCGGTGGCCGCCGCGGTCGCCGGCCAGGGCGTGGTCATCGGCCGCCTGCCGCTGCTGCGGGACCTGGTGCAAGGCGGCCGGCTGGTCGCCCCCTTGGGCGAAGGCGCGGCGTCGCGCCGGGCCTACTTCATCGAGACCTCGCGCCGCGCCGCCACCAATGCCGACGCGCAGGATTTCGTGCGCTGGCTGCGTGCCGAGGCCGAGGCGGCGCAGCGCGGCTGAGCGGCGGCATTACAGTTCGGGTCAAGCACTCCGCCTGAATTGATGACTCCGATGACCGAAACCGACACCGCTCCAGAAACAATCGCCGCCAAGAAAGAGGGCGGCCGCCCTCGGCGCAACGCCAAGCCCGGTGGACCCAGGGAGGCTGCGGCCCCCAAGGGCCAGCGGCCTCAGCGCAAGGTCAACCCCGTGCTGGAGCGCCTGTTCGAGCTCTATCCCAAGATGTTCGGCGCCCGCTTCCTGCCGCTCAAGCTCGGCGTGTTCCATGACCTGCTGGCGCTGCATCCGGACGAATTCAAGCGCGAAGACCTCAAGGTCGCGCTCGGGCTTCATGCGCGCTCCACGCGCTACCTCGAGGCCGTGGCCGCGGGCGAGAAGCGCCACGATCTCAACGGGCAGCCGGTGGAGGATGTCTCCGCCGAGCACGTCCACCATGCCATCCTGGAGGTCTTTCGCCGTCGCCAGGCCCGCACGCCCGAAGACTTGCGCCCCAAGCTGCGCGCGCGCTTGGTCGAGGCGATCGAGGCCTCGGGCCTGTCGCGAGAGGAATACATGCTGGCCGTTCGCGCGCAGGACGAGTTCTCGACCGCTGTGCTCGACGAGGCCTTCGCCGAGTTGGGCGAGCGGACCGCCAAGCGCGAGGCCCTGCAACGGGCCTTCGAGGCCAGCGGCCGCACGGTGGCGGAATTCGCGGAGATGTACGGGATGGACCCGGCCGAAGTCGCCCGGACCCTGGGCGGCGGCCGGCGAGCCTGAAGGCCCTCGCCGGCGCCCTCTCCCTCGGGAGAGGGCGCGCAATCTCAGGCTGCCGCGGCCTTGACCTTCAAGCGCCATGCATGCAGCAGCGGCTCCGTGTATCCGCTCGGCTGCTCGATGCCCTTGAATACCAGGTCTTGCGCCGCCTGGTACGCGGCCGAGGTCGTGAAATGGCCCGCCATGTTCCGGTAGAGCGGGTCGCCCGCGTTCTGCTGGTCCACGACCGCGGCCATGCGCTCGAAGGTCGCCTTCACCTGTGCCGCGCTCACCACGCCGTGCAGCAGCCAGTTCGCGATGTGCTGGCTCGAAATGCGCAGGGTCGCGCGGTCTTCCATGAGCCCGATGTTGTGGATGTCCGGCACCTTGGAGCAGCCCACGCCCTGGTCGATCCAGCGCACCACATAGCCCAGGATGCCCTGCACGTTGTTGTCGAGCTCCAGCTGGCGCTCGGCGTCCGTCCATTTCACCTCGGGCGCCACGGGCACCTTCAGCAGATCGTTCAGGATGTTGTCGCGCTCGGCGTTGGCGTCGATCTTCTCCAGTTCCTTCTGAACTTCGGCCACGTCGACCTGGTGGTAGTGCAGCGCGTGCAGCACCGCGGCCGTGGGCGAGGGCACCCATGCCGTGTTGGCGCCGGCCCGGGGGTGGGCGATCTTCTGCTCCAGCATCGCGGCCATCAGGTCGGGCATGGCCCACATGCCCTTGCCGATCTGCGCCTTGCCGCGCAGGCCGCATGACAGGCCCACCAGCACGTTGTTCTTCTCGTAGGCCTGAATCCATGGCGTGCTCTTCATGTCGCCCTTGCGCAGCATCGGGCCGGCCTGCATCGCGGTGTGCATCTCGTCGCCGGTACGGTCGAGGAAGCCGGTGTTGATGAAGGCCACGCGGGCGGCGGCTTCGGCGATGCAGGCCTTGAGGTTGACGCTGGTGCGGCGCTCCTCGTCCATGATGCCGAGCTTCACCGTGTTGGCGGGCAGGCCCAGCAGCTGCTCGACGCGACCGAAGAGCTCGCTCGCGAACGCCACTTCGGCCGGGCCGTGCATCTTGGGCTTCACGATGTAGACGCTGCCGGTGCGCGAATTGCCCTTGCGCTGGAGGTCGACGGTGGCGATGGCCGTGGTGACGACCGCATCCATGATCCCCTCGGGAATCTCCTTGCCGTCGCCGTAGAGGATCGCCGGGTTGGTCATCAGATGGCCCACGTTGCGCAGGAACATGAGCGAGCGGCCATGCAGCCTCACCGGCTTGCCGTCCGCGCCCGTGTATTCGCGATCGGGGTTCAGGCCGCGGGTGAAGGTCTTGCCGCCCTTGGTGACTTCCTCGGTCAGCGTGCCTTGCAGGATGCCGAGCCAGTTCGAATAGGCGAGCACCTTGTCGGCGGCATCCACCACGGCCACCGAATCCTCGAGGTCGAGGATGGTGGAGAGCGCGGCTTCGAGCACGAGATCGCTGACGCCGGCCGCGTCGGTCTTGCCGATGGCGGTGCCCCGATCGATGCGGATGTCGAGGTGGATGCCGTTGTGCTTGAGCAGCACCGACGAGGGCGAGGCGGCCTCGCCCTGGTAGCCGATGAACTGCGCGGGGTCGGCAAGGCCGGTGCTGCTGCTCTGCAGCGCGACCACCAGCTTGCCGTCCTTCACCGAATAGCCCGTCGCCTTCTTGTGCGAGCCGTTTTCGAGCGGCGCGGCCTGGTCGAGCACATTGCGGGCAAATTCGATCACCTTCGCGCCGCGCACCGGGTTGTAGCCCTTGCCCTTTTCAGCGCCGTCGGCTTCCGCGATCGCATCGGTTCCGTAAAGCGCGTCGTACAGCGAGCCCCAGCGCGCGTTCGCCGCGTTGAGCGCGTAGCGCGCGTTCAGGATCGGCACCACCAGTTGCGGGCCGGCCTGCTGCGCGAGTTCGGCATCGACGTTGGCGGTGGTCGCCTTCACGTCCTTTGGCTGCGGCAGCAGATAGCCGATCGATTCGAGAAACTTGCGGTAGGCCGGCATGTCGGCGATCGGGCCGGGATGCGCCTTGTGCCAGGCGTCCATTTCGGTCTGCAGGCGGTCGCGCTCGGCCAGCAGCGCGAGATTCCGCGGCGCGAGATCGCTGACGATGGCATCGAAGCCTTTCCAGAAGGTGCCGCTGGCGACGCCGGCCGCGGGCAGGACCTTCTCTTCGATGAAGTGATGCAATTCGGTGGCGACCTGGAGGCCGTGAACGGTGGTGCGGGCGGTCATGGTTCTTTTCTCCTTGAGAACAGGGGCAGGCAAAGACTTTATTCGATACCTCGTTGACGAGTAAGAGTCGAAAGTGGGTTTTATCAATGACAAAAATGAAGGTAATCTCGACCCACCGAGGCTTTTCGCGTCAAAGGGTAGGCCCTGACAGGCGCCGCGTCCACGGCGGATATATTGAATCTCTTAAATAAATTCCGAACCTGACGAGATGATCCTCCTGGCCTCCAACGAGAACCCGCTCGGCATGCCCGAATCGGCACGCCGCGCCGCGGCCGCCGCGCTCGAAGACGCGGGCAACTACCCCGACAGCAACGGCACCGCGCTCAAGAATGCGCTGGCGGCGCGGCTCGACGTGCCGCCCGGCTGGCTGACGCTCGGAAGCGGCTCGAGCGAGATCCTCGAACTGGCCGCGCAAGTGAGCGTGAAGCCCGGCGAGGGCGTCGTGTATTCGCAATATGGCTTCGTCGTGTACGGGCAGGCGGCAGCACATGCCCATGCGCGAAGCACCGTCGTGCCCGCGCGCCGGTTCGGGCACGATCTCGATGCCATGCGGGCCGCCATCGGCGAGGACACGCGCCTGGTCTTCGTGGCCAATCCGAACAACCCCACGGGCACCTTTCTCGAAGCGGAGCCGCTGTTCGAATTCCTGCAGGCGGTGCCGGCGCACGCCACAGTGCTGCTGGACGAGGCCTATACCGAGTACCTCAGTCCCGCGGAGCGCTACGACAGCATCGAATGGGTGCGGCAGCTTCCCAACCTGATCGTCGCGCGCACCTTTTCCAAGGCCTTCGGCCTGGCGGGCCTGCGCATCGGCTACGGCGTTGCGCAGCCCGGACTGTCCGCGCGGATGAACGCCCAGCGGCCGCGCTTCAACGTGACCACCCCGGCGCAAGCAGCCGCGCTGGCGGCGCTGGCCGACAGGGATTTTCTGGCGCGCACCTACGAACTCAATCTCGCGGAACGCGCCCAACTCGCCGCGGACCTGACCGAACTCGGGCTGGACTGCATTCCCTCGTCAGGCAATTTCCTCATGGTGCGGGTCGGCGACGGACAGGCCGTGCATGCGCGCCTGCTGGCTGCAGGCATCGCCGTGTCGCCGCTCGACAGCTACGGCCTGCCTGAATGGCTGCGCATCACCGTCGGCTTGCCGGAGCAGAACCGGGCGGTGCTCGCCGCGCTCAGACCTGACCGCTGAGCCGCCGCGCCGCCGCGCGCACCGGTTCGATATACGCCTCGTCGTACCGATGGGCGGGCATGGTCAGCGTGACGGCCGCGGCGAGCCGGCCATCGGCATGGAACACCGGCGCCGAGATGCCGGCCAGCTCGGCCGTGCGGTCGCCGATCAGCGCGCAATAGCCCTGGGCGCGGATGCTCTCGCAGAGCTTGCGGTCCTTGCCCGCGCGCGGACGCTCGGCCTCCGGGCCAAAGGCGATCAGGATGCGCGCGCCGGCGCCGCGGTCGGCTGGCAGCAGGTCCCCGGCGCGCACGTGGTCGCGCACGACGTGAGGCGAGTCGACCCGGTACAGGCACAGCCGCGCCCAGTGCTCGCCCTGGGCCTGGCGCACGTGATAGGCCGCGCTCTCGCCGGTCGCCGCGACCAATTCGCGCAACACGGGCGGCACGATGCGGTCGAGCGAGAGCGAGGCGCCGTACAGCGAGTGCAGGCGCGCGATCTCCATGCCGAGCGCATAGCGGCCATCGTCCTGCTTGCGGATCAGCCGCGCATGCTCCAGCGAGGCGAGCAGGCGCAGCACCGTGCTCTTGTAGAGCTGGGTGCGCTCGGCGAACTGCGCCAGTGTCAGCGCGTCGTCCCCCGGCTGGAAGGATGACAGCAGGCTGAGTGCGCGATCGACCGCCGCCGCGCCGCCGGGCGCGGCGTTCAGGTCGGAGACCGATTCGGTCTGGGCTTTGCGGGGCACGGGGACTTCCTTGACAGGGTTGACAGGACGGACTGCCGACGGTCTAATTCTGTTTGGCAGAATATAGTTCTGTAAGATAGAACAGTCAAGGCCGCCCGGCCAGGAGACCCACCATGACAGCCCCCGATGTCCTCATCAGCGAGGTCGGCCCGCGCGACGGCCTTCAGTCCGTCAAGGCGACGATGCCCACGGCCGACAAGCTGCGCTGGATCGACGCGCTCTACAACGCCGGCGTGCGCGAGATCGAGGTGGCCTCCTTCGTACCGGCGCGCCTGCTGCCGCAGATGGCCGATGCCGCCGAGGTCGTGCGCCACGCCATCACGCTGCCCGGCCTGACGGTGATGGCGCTAGTGCCCAACCGCAAGGGTGCCGAGGCCGCGCTCGCCGCCGGCGTCCACAAGCTCACGATGCCGGTGTCGGCCAGCGCGGCGCATTCGCTCGCCAACGTGCGCAAGACGCGCGAGGAGATGGTCGAGGAAGTGCGCGCCATCTCCGAGTTGCGCCGCGAGATCGCGCCGCAGGTCAGGCTCGAAGCCGGCATCTCCACCGCCTTCGGCTGCACGCTGCAGGGCGACGTGCCCGAGGACGAAGTCATCCGGCTCGCGGCCCAGTGCGTCGCCGCCGGCGCCGACGAGTCGGGACTTTCCGACACCGTCGGCTATGCCAACCCGGCACAGGTCCGCCGTCTCTTCAGGCGCCTGCGCGCCGAGATCGGCGACAAGGCGGGCGCCGCGCACATGCACAACACGCGCGGCCTCGGCCTCGCCAACTGCCTCGCCGCCTACGAAGAAGGCGTGCGGACCTTCGACGCCTCGCTCGGCGGCCTGGGCGGCTGCCCCTATGCGCCCGGCGCCTCGGGCAATGTGGTGACCGAGGACCTGGTCTTCATGTTCGAGGCCATGGGCATCTCGACCGGCATCGACCTCGACAAGCTCATCGCGGCACGCGCGCCGCTCGTCGCCGGCCTGCCGGGCGAACCGGTCTACGGCATGACGCCCGAGGCCGGCTTGCCCAAGGGCTTCATCCAGGGGGGCGCCCATGTCTGAGTCCACGCCGCTTCCCTATGCGGGCATCCGCGTGGTCGAGTTCACCCACATGGTGATGGGCCCCACCTGCGGCCTGCTGCTCGCGGACCTGGGCGCCGAGGTCATCAAGGTCGAACCGATCGAGGGCGACAACACCCGCCGCCTGCTCGGCTCCGGCGCGGGCTTCTTCCCGACCTTCAACCGCAACAAGAAGAGCATCGCCCTCGACCTCAAGAAGCCCGAGGGCGTCGAGGCCGCGCTGCGCCTGATCGCCACCGCCGACATCGTGAGCGAGAACTTCAAGCCCGGCACCATGAAGAAGCTGGGCCTGGACTATGACAGCCTGAAGAAGCTCAACCCGCGCCTCATCTACGTGAGCCATAAGGGCTTTCTGCCCGGACCGTACGAGCATCGCACCGCGCTCGACGAAGTCGTGCAGATGATGGGCGGCCTTGCCTACATGACGGGCCGCGCCGGCGACCCGCTGCGCGCGGGCACCAGCGTCAACGACATCATGGGCGGCATGTTCGGCGCCATCGGCGCGATGGCCGCGCTGCGCCAGCGCGAACTCACCGGCAAGGGCTGCGAAGTGCAGTCGGCGCTGTTCGAGAACAACATCTTCCTGGTGGCGCAGCACATGATGCAGTTCGCCGCCACGGGCAAGGCCGCCGACCCGATGCCCAGCCGCATCTCGGCCTGGGCCGTGTACGACGTCTTCACCGTCAAGGACGGCGAGCAGATCTTCCTGGCGGCCGTCAGCGACAAGCAGTGGACCATCTTCTGCAAGGCCTTCGGCCTGGAGGAGATGCTGGCCGATCCGCGCCTGAAGACCAACAACGACCGTGTGCTGGCGCGCGACTGGATGATGCCGATCCTGCGCTCGCACCTGGCGGGCCACAGCGCCGCCGAACTCAGCGCCGTGTTCGAGAAGAACGAACTCCCCTTTGCCCCCATCACCAAGCCGCAGGATCTCTTCGACGATCCGCACCTCAACGCCACCGGCGGCCTCGCGCCGATCCGAATGAACGACGGCAGCCAGTCGAAGGTGCCGCTGATGCCCTTCACGCTCGACGGCGCGCGTCCCGGCATCCGGCTGCAGCCGCCGCTGCTCGGCGAACACACGCGCGAGCTGCTGAAGGAAGTCGGCTATAGCGACGAACAGATCGCCGCGCTCAAGACCCAGAACATCACCACCGGAGACTGAACCCATGCGAAGCATTCACCGCCGCGCTCTCATCGCCTGCGCCGCCGCCCTCATCGCCGTGCCGGCCCTGGCGCAGGGCAACTGGCCCGACAGGCCCATCCGCTTCTTCGTGCCCTACACCCCCGGCGGCGCGACCGACGCGGTGACGCGGCTCATCGCGCAGAAGATCAACGAGGACACGCACTGGACCTTCATCGTCGACAACCGCAGCGGCGGCAACGGCACCATCGGGCTCGATGCGGTCGCCAAGGCCAAGCCTGACGGCTACACGATCGGCATGGGCCAGACCGCCAACCTCGCGATCAATCCGACGCTGCTTCCCAAGATGCCCTATGACGCGCTGAAGGACGTGGTGGCGGTTTCCGTCGTCGCCTCGCAGCCCGTGGTGCTGGTGGTGAACGTCGAGTCGCCCTACAAGTCGCTGGCCGAGCTGATTGCCGCCGCCAAGGCGAGGCCCGGCGACCTCAAGCAGGCGCTCGCCGGAACCGGCACGCTCGGCCACATGGCCGGAGAGGTGCTCGCGAAGCGGGCCGGCTTCAAGGTGCTCAACGTGCCCTACAAGGGCGCGGCGCCCGCGTTGACCGACCTGCTCGGCGGCCAGACCGACTACATGTTCGCCACGCCGCAGGGCGCGCTCGCGATGGTCAAGGGGGGCAAGCTGCGCGCCCTGGCCGTGACGTCCGCCAGGCGGCTGCCTGTGATGCCCGACGTCCCGACCGTCGCCGAGACCTACAAGGGCTTCGAGGCCGTCGACTGGAAGGCCATCGTCGCGCCCGCCGGCACGCCGCCGGAGATCGTGAAGACGCTCAACGCCGCGGTCGACAAGGCGCTGGCCAAGCCAGGCACCATCTCGCAGCTGCTGGCCGAAGGCAGTGCGCCGGTCGGCGGCAACGTGGAGCAGGCCGCCAAGTACATCCGGGCCGAGAACGCGAAATGGGGCGCCGTGGTGCGCGAGGCGGGCATCAAGCCCGATTGATGCAGTCGAGGGCGCTGGCGCGCCCGGTGCGCCTTGTATCTTTCAGGGTCGCTGACCAATAGTGGTCGAAGGCTGTGGGGCTTGTGGGCGAAGGCGGGCGCGGTGGGCAACGCGCAGCGTTGTCCACGGCAAGCCTGCCGGTGCGGCGCCAGCCGCATCGTCCACAAATCCACAGCC
>NZ_JBFTPS010000047.1:0-53284 GCF_056398605.1 Variovorax sp. 01T432 | reverse complement strand
AACTGCCCGCGGACAAGGAAATGGTCATGCCGGGCGACAACGTGTCGATCACGGTGAAGCTGATCAACCCGATCGCCATGGAAGAAGGCCTGCGCTTTGCGATCCGCGAAGGCGGCCGTACCGTGGGCTCGGGCGTCGTGGCAAAGATCCTCGCCTGATCGGAACGCGAAAAGGAATCATCATGGCAACCAAGCAAAAAATCCGCATTCGCCTCAAGGCATTCGACTACAAGCTGATTGACCAGTCGGCTGCCGAGATCGTGGACACCGCCAAGCGCACGGGCGCCATCGTCAAGGGTCCCGTACCCCTGCCGACGCGCATGAAGCGTTTCGACATCCTGCGTTCGCCGCACGTCAACAAGACGAGCCGTGACCAGTTCGAAATCCGCACGCACCAGCGTCTGATGGACATCGTCGACCCGACCGACAAGACGGTGGACGCGCTCATGAAGCTCGACTTGCCGGCCGGCGTGGATGTCGAGATCAAACTTCAGTAAGTCCCCTAGGCTTACTTCGTAAAGCCCGCTTGCAGAAATGCAGGCGGGCTTCAATTCTTTTGGGCTTGGCTGTGGCATCCTTGAAAGACGGCAATTTGCCGTTGCGAATTCTCGAAGAGACGCGAACATGGAACGAAAGTGGTTTTGGCGGGGCGTGGCATGCGGCGCTCTGGTTCTGCTCGGCGCCTGCGGGGGTGGAGGAGGCGGTGGCGGAAGCGGTACGGGAGGTGTGCCGGGTGCGACCACGGTCACGTTGAATGGCGTCGCCACCTTTGACTCGGTTCCAAATACGACGGGTGCGTTGAATTATTCGACGATCGCCCCCAAGCCGGTGCGTGGCGCAATCGTCGAGGTTCTCAACAGCGCTTCCGTAGTGGTGGCGACGACGACGACCGACGCCACTGGCTCTTATTCAGTCTCCGTGCCTTCGAGTACGGCGATCATGGTTCGGGTGAAGGCTCAGTTTTCGCAAAGCGGCGCAGGGTCGAGCGGGGACGTGAGCGTGCGCGACAACACGCAGTCGAACGCCATCTATGCGATGGAAACACCTGTGTTCTCTTCGGGCGTTGCCGCGGGCACCCGCAATCTCAACGCCCCCTCGGGTTGGGGTGGGGCGGGCTACACCGCGCCGCGAGTGGCTGCGCCTTTTGCCGTGCTCGACACGATCTACGCCGCCCAAATGAAGGTTCTTTCGGTGGCGCCAAGCAGTGTCTTCCCTCCGCTGCAGGTATTCTGGAGCGTAAACAATGTGCCGGCGAGCGGCGATCCTGCGCTCGGACAGATCGGAACCACGTTCTTCACCAGCACGAGCAGCGGACGGGCAATCTATGTCCTTGGCAAGGAAAACGTCGACACCGATGAGTACGACGCCTCCGTGATTGCCCACGAGTGGGGTCACTACTACCAGTCAGCGTTCAGTCGAGACGATTCCCCGGGAGGCAGCCATTCCTTGGGGGATCTTGTAGATCGGCGGCTGGCGTTCTCGGAAGGCTGGGGCAATGCTTGGTCGGGTATCGCACTGGATCGCAGCAACTACACGGATTCGGTCGGACAAGGCCAAGCCCAGGGTTCCAATATCGACCTGTCGGCGGGGGTGTCTTCCAACCCCGGCTGGTACAGGGAGGCTTCCATTCAATCCATTCTGTGGAACCTCAACAAGCAGGTCGGCTTCAAGCCGATTCATGACACGCTCGCCGGGCCATTCAAGAGCGGGCTGGCCGTGACATCGATTCATCCCTTTACCGCGGCGTTCGACGTAGCCGCCCCCGGCAGCGCGTCCGTATTGGCGGGGTTGCTCGTTGGCCAGAGCATCAGTGCGGCCGCGAATGATCCTTTCGGGATCGCGGAAGCGAACGACGGTGGTGTTCCGAGGGCGCTGCCGATGTACCAGGCGGCGACGGTAGGGCTCAATAACTCAGCATGCGTTACCAATCAAGCCGGTGCTGGCGGGAATAAGCTGGGAAGCTTCGTCTACTTGAAATTCAATGCGCCGACAGCGAAGAGTTACACGATCACGGTCGTCGGCCCAACGGGAGCAGACCCGGATTTCGTTGTTTACAGTGGGGGCCAGATCGCCCAAGCTGACGGTTTGGGGACCAGTGAAGCCGCAACGGTCAACCTGCCCGCCGGCGAAAGCATTCTGGTGATCAATGACTTCAATAACTCCTTGGGACCCGGATCCTCATGCATGACCGCCACCATTCAATGAGATGCTCATCGGCGCGGGCGCGCCTTGAGGTGGGTGCTGTTGTTGCCGTGCTGACGGCCGCGATGTGTGCCCCCTTGATGGCATGCGCCGACGGTGCGGCCAAGCATGGAGCCGCCAAGCATTCAAAGGCGCCCGCATCAATGACAACTGCTCCAATGAAGGCGAATAGCTCCGGTGTTGCCGTGAGCTACAGGATTGAAGCAACTCCACTGGCGGGAACCGCCACGACAGTTACATTGAAATTCGACGGCGTCACAGACCCCGCAGGAGCCACGGTCCGACTGAGCGTTGATGCGGGCCTGTCGCTTGTGGGCGCCTCCACACTCACTACAGTGCCGGCCAACACGGTCACTACTTTGACGGTGGGGGTTGTTCCGGCCGCTGCCGGCATCGCGTATCTCAATGTCTTCACGACGCAGCACGGTGTGACCGGCGCTACCTCGATTCCCGTGCAGGTCGGCAAGGCGCCGTCGGCCATGCCGTCAAGCGGTGAATTGAAGCAGACACCCTCCGGCGACAAGATCCTTTCCATGCCGGTCAAGTAGGCCCTCAGGGCCGCTCCTTGGATGTCTTGCAGTTCGGATCCTTCCCGGGCTATAATCTTTGGCTCTGCCTAACTTGCGTCCGCGAGGGCGCTAGCGGCTAGAGCTTTATCAACCTTCTTCCGCACACCAAACGCTGTCGCCAATTGAAGTGGCAGCGGTGGGAGAGGATTCCATTTTTGGAGAAAACAAATGAGTCTGAGCAACTCCCTCGGGTTGCTGGGCCGCAAGGTGGGGATGATGCGTCTCTTCACCGATGACGGGGATGCAGTTCCTGTCACGGTGGTGGATGTGTCCAACAACCGTGTGACCCAGATCAAGTCCCAAGAGACGGATGGCTACGTCGCGCTGCAGGTGACGTTCGGTTCGCGCAAGGCATCGCGCGTGACCAAGCCGGAAGCCGGTCACCTCGCGAAAGCGGGCGTCGAGGCTGGTGAGATCATCCAGGAATTCCGTGTCACCGCCGATGCTGCCGCACAGCACAAAGCCGGTGGTGCGATCGCCGTGAGCAGCGTGTTCGCGGTGGGCCAGAAGGTCGACGTGCAAGGCACCTCGATCGGCAAGGGCTTTGCCGGCACCATCAAGCGTCACAACATGAGCTCGCAGCGCGCATCGCACGGCAACAGCCGTTCGCACAACGTTCCGGGTTCCATCGGTATGGCGCAGGATCCCGGTCGCGTGTTCCCTGGCAAGCGCATGACGGGCCACCTCGGCGACGTCACCGTGACAACCCAGAATCTCGCCGTATTCCGCATTGACGAGGCGCGCCAATTGCTCCTGATCAAGGGCGCGATCCCCGGCTCCAGGGGTGGCTTCGTCACCGTGCGTCCGGCCGTCAAGGTCAAGCCGCAAGCCGCTGAAGGAGCGAAGTAATGCAACTCGAACTCCTGAACGAACAAGGTCAGGCTGCGTCGAAATACGACGCGCCGGAGACCGTGTTTGGCCGTGACTACAACGAAGATCTGGTGCACCAGATCGTTGTCGCATTCCAGGCCAACGCACGCCAAGGCACTCGCGCTCAAAAGGATCGCGAGCAGGTCAAGCACTCGACCAAGAAGCCTTTCAAGCAAAAGGGAACGGGCCGCGCTCGCGCCGGTATGACTTCCTCGCCCCTGTGGCGCGGGGGTGGTCGTATCTTCCCGAACATGCCTGACGAAAACTTCTCGCAAAAGATCAACAAGAAGATGTACCGCGCTGGCATGGCCGCCATCTTCTCGCAGCTCGCGCGTGAAGGCCGTCTGGCCGTGGTCGATTCGATCAAGGTCGACTCGCCCAAGACCAAGGCGCTTGCCGCCAAGTTCAAGGCAATGAATCTCGAGTCCGTGCTCGTGATCGCCGAGGAAGTTGACGAGAACCTGTACCTGGCTTCGCGCAACTTGGTGAACGTGCTCGTGGTCGAGCCGCGTTACGCCGATCCGGTGTCGCTGGTCCACTACAAGAAGGTCCTGGTCACCAAGGGTGCCGTCGACAAGCTCAAGGAGATGTTCGCATGAGCCGCATGAACCCAACTCCGCTGCAACGTCAGTTCGACGAAGGTCGCCTGATGAACGTGCTGGTCGCTCCGGTCGTGTCCGAAAAGGCAACGATGGTCGGCGAGAAGTCGAATGCAGTCACTTTCAAGGTGTTGCAGGACGCCACCAAGCCTGAGATCAAGGCCGCCGTTGAACTGATGTTCAAGGTCGAGGTCCAGGGTGTGTCGGTGCTCAACACCAAGGGCAAGACCAAGCGCTTTGGCAAGTCCATGGGCCGCCGCGACAACGTTCGCAAGGCTTACGTGACGCTCAAGGCCGGTCAAGAGCTCAACCTTGCTGGGGAAGGCGCTTAATCATGGCCGTCATCAAAATGAAGCCCACTTCGCCGGGCCAACGTGGCGCGGTGAAGATTTCGCGGGATCACCTCTACAAGGGTGCGCCGCACGCTGCGCTGCTGGAACCGCAATTCCAGAAGGCTGGCCGCAACAACAACGGCCACATTACGACCCGTCACAAGGGTGGTGGCCACAAGCACCACTACCGCGTGGTGGACTTCGTGCGCAACAAGGACGGCATTCCGGCCAAGGTCGAACGCATCGAGTACGACCCGAACCGCACCGCCCACATCGCGCTTGTTTGCTACGCCGACGGTGAGCGCCGCTACATCATCGCGCCGCGCGGGCTGGAAGCCGGCGCCACGTTGCTGAGTGGTTCGGAAGCCCCGATTCGTGCCGGCAATACGCTGCCGATTCGCAACATTCCGGTCGGCTCGACCATCCACTGCATCGAACTGCAACCCGGCAAGGGCGCGCAGATCGCTCGTTCGGCCGGTACGTCAGCCACCTTGCTGGCCCGTGAAGGCGTCTATGCCCAGGTCCGCATGCGTTCGGGTGAGGTTCGCCGCGTTCACGTGGAGTGTCGCGCAACCATCGGTGAAGTCGCCAACGAAGAACACAGCCTGCGCCAACTCGGCAAGGCCGGTGTGAAGCGCTGGATGGGTATTCGCCCGACCGTTCGCGGTGTGGTGATGAACCCCGTCGACCACCCGCATGGTGGCGGTGAAGGCAAGACCGGCGAAGGTCGCCATCCTGTCGATCCATGGGGCAATCTGACCAAGGGTTATCGCACCCGTAACAACAAGCGCACGCAAGTCTTCATCGTGTCGCGTCGCAAGAAGTAAGGGATAGCAAATGACTCGCTCTCTCAAAAAGGGTCCATTCGTCGACCATCACCTGGTGGCCAAGGCCGACAAGGCAGTGACCACCAAGGACAAGAAGCCGATCAAGACCTGGTCGCGCCGCTCGATGGTCTTGCCCGAGTTCATCGGCCTGACCATTGCAGTGCACAACGGCAAGCAGCACGTGCCTGTCTACATTACCGACCAGATGGTCGGCCACAAGCTCGGCGAATTTGCGCTCACGCGTACTTTCAAGGGGCACCCCGCGGACAAGAAAGTCCAGAAGAAGTAAGGAACGACCATGTCTGAAACACGTGCAGTCCTCCGCGGCGTCCGCCTCTCGGTCGACAAGGGCCGGCTGGTCGCCGATCTGATTCGCGGCAAGAAGGTTGACCAAGCGCTCAACGTTCTGCAATTCACGCAGAAAAAGGCCGCTGTGATCATCAAGAAGGTGCTCGAGTCGGCGATTGCCAACGCCGAGCACAACGACGGTGCCGACATCGACGAACTGAAGGTCAAGACGATCTATGTCGAGCAAGGTGCCACGCTCAAGCGCTTCACCGCGCGCGCCAAGGGTCGCGGCAACCGCATCAGCAAGCCCACGTGCCATGTGTACGTGACGGTTGGCAACTAAGAGGCCTG
The DNA here is from genome assembly GCF_056398605.1 of Variovorax sp. 01T432. Lineage (NCBI taxonomy): Bacteria > Pseudomonadati > Pseudomonadota > Betaproteobacteria > Burkholderiales > Comamonadaceae > Variovorax > Variovorax sp. 01T432. Next base: position 47,247 of record NZ_JBFTPS010000047.1, on the reverse strand, counting down.
GAAGAAATATGGGACAGAAAATCCACCCAACCGGGTTCCGCCTCGCGGTCACCCGTAACTGGTCCAGCCGCTGGTACGCAAGCAACCGTGACTTCGCGGGCATGCTGGCCGAAGACATCAAGGTGCGCGAGTACCTGAAGAAGAAGCTCAAGAACGCATCCGTTTCGCGCGTGCTGATTGAGCGTCCCGCCAAGAACGCCCGTATCACGATCTACTCGGCACGTCCGGGCGTCGTGATCGGCAAGAAGGGCGAAGACATCGAAAACCTCAAGCGCGAGCTCGGCAAGCAGCTGGGTGTGCCGGTCGCAGTGAACATCGAGGAAGTGCGCAAGCCTGAAATCGATGCCCAACTGATCGCCGACAGCATCACGCAGCAGCTCGAGAAGCGGATCATGTTCCGCCGCGCGATGAAGCGTGCGATGCAGAACGCCATGCGTCTGGGTGCCCAAGGCATCAAGATCATGTCGGCGGGTCGTCTGAACGGCATCGAAATCGCACGCACCGAGTGGTACCGCGAAGGTCGCGTGCCGCTTCACACGCTGCGCGCCGACATTGACTACGGCACCTCGGAGGCCAAGACCACCTATGGCGTCATCGGCGTCAAGGTCTGGGTCTACAAGGGCGATACGCTGGGGCGCAATGACCTGCCTGCCGTCGAGACGCCGCGTCCCGACGAAGAGCGTCGCCCGCGTGGTCCGCGTCGCGATGGTCGCCCCGGTGGCGATCGTCCCGGCTCCGACCGTCGCGGCCCAGGCCCCGGCCCTCGCGCCGGTGCCCGCGGCCCGATCGGCGGCAACGTCGCTCCGGCCGATGGCAGCGACAAACCCGCAGAAGCCACTGGTGCCGCCCCTGGCGCGCCAGGATCTGCTGAAGCCCCGAAACCCGCCGTTAAGCGCGTCCGCAAAGCCGCGCCAGCTGCAGCAGCTGACGGTGCCAAGACCGAGTGATCGGTCTTAGATCCACGGAGTAAGAAAACATGCTGCAACCTGCACGCAGAAAGTTCCGCAAGGAACAAAAGGGCCGCAACACCGGCATCGCGACACGCGGCAACGCAGTGTCGTTCGGTGACTTCGGCCTGAAGTCGATCGACCGCGGCCGCCTGACGGCGCGCCAGATCGAAGCCGCACGGCGCGCGATCTCGCGTCACGTCAAGCGCGGTGGCCGCATCTGGATTCGCGTGTTCCCCGACAAGCCGATCTCCCACAAGCCCGCAGAAGTGCGGATGGGTAACGGCAAGGGCAACCCCGAGTACTACGTCGCTGAAATTCAGCCCGGCAAGGTGATCTACGAGATCGTCGGAGTCCCCGAAGAGCTCGCACGCGAAGCGTTCCGCCTGGCTGCTGCCAAGCTGCCGCTGCGCACCACCTTCGTCGCGCGCCAGCTCGGCGCCTGATCGAGGAGAACACTGATGGCAACACGTAAGAAGAAGGACGCCGCGGCCAAGCCGGTCAAGGTGTCGAAGGCCGCAACGCTGCGCGACAAGGATGTCGGCGGCCTGCAGACCGAAATCAAGGATCTGCAGAAGGCTCATTTCGGCCTGCGCATGCAGAAAGCCACGCAGCAGCTGTCGAACACGTCGACGCTGCGCGTCACACGTCGCGACATCGCGCGTGCCAAGACCATTCTTGCGCAGAAGCAGCAAGAAACCCAAGCCGCCAAGTAAGGAGTGAACATGACGGAAGCTAAAAGATCCCTCAAGCGCACCTTGATCGGCAAGGTGGTCAGCGACAAGCGTGAGAAGACCGTGACAGTGTTGGTCGAGCGTCGTGTGAAGCACGAGCTCTACGGCAAGATCGTGGCCAAGACCAGCAAGTACCACGCGCACGATGAAAAGGGCGAGTACAAGTTGGGCGACACGATCGAGATCACCGAAAGCCGGCCGATCTCGAAGACCAAGAACTGGGTCGTCACCCGCTTGGTCGAAAAGGCCGTGATGGTCTGATCCCAGGCGACAACAGCCAAATCAAAAGCGGCCCACAATGTGGGCCGTTTTCTTTTTCAGGAGCACTTCATATGATCAAAATTGGCGACACCCTTCCACCGGTGACTCTGCAGGAATATTCCGAGGTCGAGGGCGAAGGCTGCAGCATCGGCCCGAATCCGGTCGAAGTGACCAAGGCGGCCGCAGGCAAGACTATCGCGCTCTTCGCGTTGCCGGGCGCCTTCACGCCGACCTGCTCGGCCAAACACGTACCCGGTTACGTACAACATTTCGATGACTTCAAGGCCGCTGGCGTGGACGAAATCTGGTGTGTGAGCGTGAACGATGCATTCGTGATGGGCGCCTGGGCGCGCGACCAGAAGACGGGGACCAAGGTCCGCATGCTGGCCGACGGCAGCGCTGCTTTCGCCAACGCCACGGGCCTCACGCTCGACTTGACCGGCCGCGGGATGGGCCTGCGCAGCAATCGCTACTCGATGCTCGTGAAGGATGGCAAGGTCGTCACGCTCAATGTCGAGGCCCCCGGGAAGTTCGAGGTCAGCGACGCCGACACGCTCCTGGCGCAGGCGCGAGGCTAGTCGCCCTTGCGGGCGCACGTCCCTCGGAGTGTGTCCGCGCCCTACAAATCCGCTTTGAGGTAATGCGACCCGGCAATCGGATTGTGATAGTAGGGTGGCACTTCCACGAAGTTCAGATCTTCGTAGAGTGCTCGCGCCGACTCCATGTCATCCAGTGTATCGAGCAGAACGCAGGCATAGCCGGCACCGCGCGCAACATCGAGAATGGCTTCCACCAGTTGGCGGCCGAGACCCATGCCCCGGAAGGCTGGTCGCACGTACAGGCGTTTCATCTCGGCGGCGTTGGGATAGTCGGCTGTATCCAGGGGCCGCAACGCGCAGCAACCCGCGACGTGGGCGAGACGTCCAGAGGGTAGTTGAAGCGGCGCCGCTCCGGCTGCCGTCGTGCATTCGGCCGCGTCCATCAACGCCAGGAGCAACGCGCCCCTGGGCTCCGCGTACTCCCCGGGCAGGCTCGCAAGCTCGCCCTCGAAATCTTGAAAGCCAAGATCGATGCCGAGCGAAGCCGCGTAGTCACGGAGGATCGCGCGGGTCGCCTCCAACTCGTGCGCCGTGTCCGGTGTCGTCAGCACAACGGCAGGGGTATCGGCCAGCGGCAGCGGTCGTGAAACCGAGAAACTCATGCTTGCAGCGTCGTGACTTGCCGGTCAAGACCTCGCCTGCCAATTCCTGACGCGCGTTGGCCTGGATTCGCGCCCTCCCACGTGACGCCGCGCGTGGAGGGCTCGAAGCAGTGGGTCATCGGAGGGGATCTGCGGCGCTGCGGAACGCGCAGATTAGCAAAATCCGGCAACAACTGTACTAGGGGGTTATCCCGGGCGGTCATGGGACGCGTCCCAATGCCGGCCGGACCGCCTTGCCCCTCCGTTCAAGATCCAGCCTCTCAGGCTTCGGCGAGCAACTTCTCGATCAGCTTGTGCAGCTCGGCAAAGTCGGGCTCACCGACATAGCGCTTGACAATCTCGCCGCGCTTGTTGACGAGATAGGTGGTCGGCGTGAGCTTCACGTCGCCCCATGCCTGCGCCACCGAGCCTGTGTTGTCGATGGCAACCTTAAAAGGCAGCTTGCGTGTCTCGGCAAAGTTGACCACATAACTCGGCGGGTCGTAGCTCATGGCCACGGCGAGCGTGTCGTAGCCTTGGTCCTTGTACTTATCGTAGGTTGCGATCACCTTGGGCATTTCTCCCACGCAGGTGACGCAACTCGTGGCCCAGAAATTGACCAGCGTGACCTTGCCCTTGAGGTCTTCGGTGCTCTTCTTGCTACCGTCGAGGAGCACGAAGGTCGACGCCGGCGCAGCCGATACTCCCGTGCTCATGTAAACGCCGACGCCGACGGCCAGGGCAATCGCGGTTGCGGCAACATAGATGACTTTTTTCATGGGAGAACCAATCAATGGACCGTCGCAATTTTAGTTCCGCCTGCCTGATCGCGCCTAGCGCGCTGTTTTTTCTTGCCGCGCAGCGCGCGGCGGCCCTGACACTGGGCGATCTCACGTCGGCCGACGCGTCGCAAGGGTTGAAGGCTGCGCTGGAGAAAGGCGCCACAGTTGCCGTCAGCTTGCTTGGTCGTGAAGACGGATTCCTTGGCAATCCCAAGGTACGAATTCCGTTGCCAGGCTATCTTGAGGATGGAGCCAAGATGCTGCGCATGATCGGGCAGGGCGGCCGGATCGACGAACTCGTCACCGCCATGAATCGCGCGGCCGAGCAGGCGGTACCCGCGGGCAAGGACCTGTTGGTGAACGCGGTGCGCACCACGAGCGTCGCGGACGCGAAAGGAATACTGACGGGCGGAGACACTTCCGTCACCCAGTTTTTCGCCTCAAAGACCCGCGCACCTCTCACCGAGCGCTTCCTTCCAGTGGTCACGGCCGCGACGCTGAAGGTCAGCCTGGCCGAAAAATACAACCGCATCGCCGACAAGGCAGCCGGCTTCGGGTTGGTGAAAAAGGAAGACGCCAACATCCAGCGCTATGTCACGGGCAAGACGCTAGACGGCCTGTACCTGATCATCGGCGAGGAAGAACGCAAGATCCGCCAGGACCCGGTCGGCAGCGGCAGCGCCATCCTGCAGAAGGTGTTTGGCGCCTTGCGTTGATCTGGGCGCGACTGCGCCGCCGGAAGGCGGTCCGATAATCGCGCTTCCGATGTCACTCCTGCCCCACATTCGCCTCGCGGTTCTTGCCCTGGCTGCCACCGCCTTCGCCGCCTGCAGCCCCACATTCAACTGGCGCGAAGTGCCGATTGGAGACGAAGGCCTCGTCGTGCTCCTGCCCTGCAAGCCCGATCGCGCAACGCGGCAGCTGCCGCTGGGCGCCGAATCGGTCGCGGTGGACATGGCGGGGTGCGAGGCCGGCGGGGCCGTCTTCGCCGTGGCGCACGCCACGGCCAGCAGCGCGACACAGGCTGAGGGCTGGATGCGGGCATGGCGCGCGGCGACGCGCGCACAGCTGGCGAGTGCACCGGTCGTCGAGACTGAGGCCACCTTGCCTCGCGCGGCAGCCTTGCCGGCGCCGGCAAGGCTCGATGCTCCAGCCGTCGACGGAAAAGGCGCCCCAACCCACATACTCTGGTTCGCGCAGCAGCGCACTGGCGGCGTGGCGCTGTACCAGGCGACCGTGATCGGCAAGCCTTCGTCGGCCGAGGCCGTGGCCGCCTTCTTCGAAGGTCTGCACCTGCCATGAGTCTGCAGGCCCGTCGCCGCCATGGCGTCATCCGCTGGGCTGGCGGAGACAGCGCGCCCGGCGTACAAACACAGGGTGAGACCCGGCAGCCGCATCGGGGCCCATTTCGCCTTCCGGTGGCCGCCCCGCATAATCGGCAGCAGGCACCTCCACCCGTATGAACAGCATCTTCATCATCGCCCATTCCCCGCTCGCTCAGGCATTGCGGCAATGCGCGTTGCATGTGTTCCCGGACAGCGAGGCGGCGATCGTCGCGCTGGATGTGCTGCCCAACGTTTCACCGGAAGAAACGCTGGCCGCCGCGCGCATCACACTGGCGCAGCTCCAGCGCACGCCGCGCTCGCAGGTGCTCGTCCTGGCCGACGTGTTCGGTGCCACACCCTGCAACGTCGCCCAGAAGCTGGTCGACGGCATCCACTCCCGGCTGGTGGCCGGCGTCAACCTGCCGATGCTGCTGCGCGCGGTGAGCTACCGGAACGAACCGCTCGACACCCTGGTGCAGCGTGCCGTCACAGGCGGCACCGCTGGCGTGATGCAGGTGGCGGTGGCGGCGCCGCAGAATCAAGCAAGAAGAAAGCACAGTGACCAAGACATCCGTGACCATCAGCAATAAGCTGGGCCTGCATGCACGCGCCTCGGCCAAACTCACCAAGCTCGCCGGCAGCTTCCCGTGCGAGGTGTGGCTCGCGCGCGGCGACCGTCGCGTCAATGCCAAGAGCATCATGGGCGTGATGATGCTGGCCGCCGGCCTCGGCGTGACAGTTGAAATCGAAACCATCGGCGAGCGGGAGCAGGAGGCCATGGACGCCATCGTCGCCCTGATGAACGACAAATTCGGAGAAGGCGAATGACCTTCGCAGTCCACGGACTCCCCGTCGCTCGTGGCATCGCCATCGGCCGCGCGGTGCTCGTGGTTTCGAGCCGCATCGACGTCGCGCACTACTTCATCAAGCCGGAAGAGATCGAAAGCGAGATCGAGCGCGTGCGCTCCGCGCGCAACGCGGTTGCCGAGGAGTTGCTCAAGCTGCAGGCCAGCGTCGCGCTGATGGGCCCCAACGACGCCCCGCACGAACTCTCCGCGCTGCTCGAAGTGCACCAGATGCTCCTGCAGGACGAGGTCCTGACCGGTGGCGTCAAGCACTGGATCGTCGAACGGCTCTACAACGCCGAATGGGCCCTGACCACCCAGCTCGAGGTGATCGCGCGCCAGTTCGACGAGATGGAGGATGAGTACCTCCGAGAGCGCAAGGCCGACCTCGAGCAGGTGGTGGAGCGGCTGCTGCATCGCATGAAGGGAACAGCGGCGGTTCTGGCCCCGACGCCGCCCAGGCGCAGGCGCGCGGCCGAGCAGGACGACGACGATCAATCCGACCCGACCACGAGCGATGCCATTGACGCGCCACTCGTGCTGATCGCGCACGACCTGTCGCCGGCCGACATGCTGCAGTTCAAGAAGAGCGTGTTCGCGGGCTTCGTCACCGATGTCGGCGGACGCACGTCACACACCGCGATCGTTGCGCGAAGCATGGACATCCCGGCCGTGGTCGGTGCCCGCAGCGCGAGCCAGTTGGTGCGGCAGGACGACTGGGTGATCATCGACGGCGACACCGGCGTGATGATCGTCGACCCGTCGCCGATCATCCTGGCCGAATACGGCTTCAAGCAGCGGCAGGGCGATCTCGAGCGCGGACGGCTCTCCAGGTTGCGCCACAAGCCCGCCATCACGCTCGATGGCCAGCGCGTCGATCTGCTCGCCAACATCGAGATGCCCGAAGACACCGCCGGTGCGGTCAAGGCCGGTGCGGTCGGCGTCGGTCTGTTCCGCAGCGAGTTCCTGTTCATGGGCCGCGAGGCGCAGCGCCTCACGCGCCTGCCCGATGAGGAAGAGCAGTACCAGGCCTATCGGCGCGCCGTCGAGGGCATGCAAGGCATGCCGGTGACGATCCGCACCATCGACGTCGGCGCCGACAAGTCGCTCGACGGCAAATCGGTGCGCGACGACTCGCACCTGAATCCGGCCCTGGGCCTGCGCGCGATTCGCTGGAGCCTGGCCGACCCGGCCATGTTCCTCACGCAGTTGCGGGCCATCCTGCGCGCCGCGGTGCACGGGGAGATTCATCTGCTGATCCCGATGCTCGCGCACGCCAGCGAGATCCGCCAGACGCTTTCGCTGATCGACTTCGCGCGCGCCGAACTCGACAACCGTGGCGTGCCCTACGGCAACGTGAAGCTCGGCGCGATGATCGAGATTCCCGCTGCCGCGCTGACGCTCAAGACCTTCCTGAAGCACTTCGACTTCCTGTCGATCGGCACCAACGATCTGATCCAGTACACGCTGGCGATCGACCGCGCGGATGAATCGGTGGCCCATCTCTACGATCCGGCCCACCCCGCCGTTTTGCGCCTGGTCGCCGACACCATTGCCGAGTGCCGCCGACAGGGCAAGGGCGTGAGCGTCTGCGGCGAGATGGCCGGCGACGTCGCATTCACGCGCCTGCTGCTGGGAATGGGCCTGCGCAGCTTCTCGATGCATCCCTCGCAGATCCTCGCCGTCAAGCAGGAGGTGCTGCGCGCGGACACCAGCAAGCTCGAAGCCTGGGCGCGGGAGGTGATCGAGGCCGACGACCCGGCTGCGGCGCTGGTGCGCGAGCAGTGACGGGTGCTCGCTCCTACCGGTAGCGGCTGCCTTCCGTGACCGTGTTCGTGTCCTTGATGGCGGCGATCGATTTGTCGACATGCTTCACCGCGTAGCGCGAGTACACGACATCCGTCACCAGCAGTTGCGCCATCTTCGACAGCATGGCTTCGTGGTAGGGCGCTGAGCCGACCGCGGCGTCCGTGGTGTTCGTCAGCAAGGTCATGTGCGCGCTCTGCGCCAGCGGAGAGTCCGGATAGGAGGTAATGGCGACTGTCGTGGCGCCGCGCTTCTGCGCCGTCCGCAGCGCCTCGACGACCGGGATCGTGCGTCCCGAATTGCTGATGGCGAATGCCACCGAACTCTTGCCCAGCGTGGCCGCGGAAATCTGCTGCACGCCTTGGTCCTTGTAGAAGATGCAACGCTTGCCGACGCGCATGAAGCGCATCACGGCGTTCTCCGCCGCCAGCGTCGACGAGCCCATGGCGAAGAACGCGAGCGAATCCGCCTTGTCGATGGCGGCCGCCACCTTGTCGAGGAGCCGCAGGTCGAGCCGCTGCGCCGTGTCCTGCAGCGCGCTGATGTTGCGAAAGAGGATCTTCTTGATGATTTGCGCGTTGGTGTCCGAGGCCGCGATGTCGTCATAGACGAAGGCCTCGTGGGCAGCCGGCGCCGCCTGGCCGTGGGTCGACAGGGCCTCCGCGATGCCGATCTTGAGCTGCTGGTAGCTCGGCACTTCCAGCGCCTGCACAAAACGCGTGATGGTGGACTCCGACACCTCGCACACCTCCGCCAGATCCTTGATCGACTGCGTCTTGACGATGTCCGGGTGCTTGAGCACGTAGTTCGCAATGCGCTTGAGCGCGGGATTGAGTTGGCCCTGCGCCTGCCGGATCGTGTTCAGGACGCCGGTCCGGTCAAGCTGATTTGTCATTTCGGGGGGCTCCTGTGGCAATGGAAGGAATTTTCCTCCATGGTACCGGCCCCTCCCGCTCTGTGCCGCCCAGGTTCCGCACCTGGGGTTTTCCCTTGGGGGAAAACGATGGAAGGAAATTCCTTGCATTGAAAAAGGTGCGGTATTAAATTCCATCACCACCGATTCGAGACATGCAGCACCCATTCGACCCCTTGCCTTCCGAGACTGCGCGCCGGCCCTTGCCGGAACGCGGGGCACTCGCCGGGCGCGCCGCCGTCGTGACGGGCGGGACATCCGGCATCGGGCTTGCCATCGCGAGGCTGCTGTCTTCGGAGGGCGCGCGCGTCGCGGTCCTGGCGCGCGACGACCATCACCTGCGCGCGGCGCGCAGGCGGGACGTGCAGGGCTACCCGTCGACCCCTTGGCTCGTGGCGCACGGCGATGTGGGCCGGCCGGCGGATGTCGCGCGCTTCATGGATGACGTCGAGCAGACATTCGGAGGCGTCGACATCGTGGTCAGCAATGCCGGCTTTCACCACGCCGATGCCGTCGAGAACGTCTCGCCCGATACGTGGCGTTCGGTGTTCGATACCCACCTGGGCGGCGCCTTCCTGTTCAGCCGCGCAGCCTTCGCGCACTGGAAGCGCGGAGGTCGCAATGGTTGCCTCGTCTTCGTGGCGAGCAAGGCGGCGGTGGCCGCCAGCCCGGGCGCCGCTCCCTATGCGAGCGCGAAGGCCGCGCAGCTGCACCTCGCGCGCTGCCTGGCGGAAGAGGGCGGCCCGCACGGCATCCGCGTCAACAGCGTGCTGCCGGATGGCGTAATCCGCGGCACCGGCATCTTCGACGCCGTGCAACGCACCGCCAACGCCCGCCGGCACGGCGTGGCCCCTGAGGCGCTGGAGAACTACTACGCGCAGCGCAATGCGCTCAAGGCCTCGATCGGACCCGAGGACGTGGCGCGCGCGGTGCTGTTCCTGTGCGATGACGGGCGCAGCCGGAGCATCACCGGCGCCTCCCTTTCCGTCGATGGCGGGCTCACGGCCGCCTACATGCGCTAGCCCGCGCCCAGATGCATCCCGAGAAAACCTTCCCACTGGAGACAAGACCATGACAACCACCCGCTTCACCCCCAGGCGCCGTGCCTTCGGCGCATCCCTGCTGGGCGCCGGCGCCGCGCTGATGGCCGGCACTTCGGCGCTCCATGCGCAGACAGCGGCGGCAGGCAAGGGCCGCACCTACTACTACGCTTCGCAACTTCTCGGCCACCCGTACCTGCTCGACTGTCACCTGGGCATGCGCTATGCGGCGAAGGCCTTTGGCGCGGACATCCGCACGGTGGGCCCGCAGGGTTGGGACCCGGTCGGTCATGCCGCGGCGGTCGAGCAGGCCATCGCGAAGAAGCCCTCCGGCATCATCACCAGCCTGTGGGAGCCCGGCGCCGTCCCGGCCATCCGCCGCGCGATGCAGCAGGGCATCCCGGTGGTGGTCATCGAGGCCAACGTGCCCGACAGCGGCGCGCTGAGCTTCATCGGCATGGACAACTATGCCTGCGGCGCGGATACCGCCAAGGCGTTGATCAGGTTCGCCGGCAAGAAGGGCAAGTACGTCGCCAGCGGCAACTGGGGCGCATCGAACACCGATGCCAAGTTCAAGGGCCTGACCGACTACCTGAAGGCCAACAGCGAATGGGAACTGGCCGGCCGCGTCGACGACAAGGCCAGCACCGAAGCAGCCATCGCCTCGTCCAAGGCCATGTTCAACACCTACAAGGCTCTCGATGCCGTCGTCGGGCTCGATTCGAGTTCGGGCAGCGGCATCGCGTTGGCAGCCGAGGAAATGGGCGTGGACCTCGGCAAGATCACCGTGGTCGTGCACGACCGCGAATCGCCGGTGCTGGAGTTCATCAAGAAGGGGCTCATCAAGTGCTCCGTCATCAACAAGACCGCGCTGCAGTGCTTCAGCGCGGTCCAGATGCTGGAATCCTGGAACAGCCCGAACGGGCTGGCCGGCGTGCCTATCGCGGCCGACAACAAGGCGGCGGGCACCATGCCCGCGCCGCAGCAGGTGTTCATGGGCACGGAGCTGATCACACGCGAGACCGTCGATCTGTTCAATCACCAAAAGATCCCGCAGTACCGCAGCTGAACGCCGCCATGAACGATTGCAGTCTCAAGATCGAGAATGTCTCCAAGTCCTATGGGGCTGTGCGGGCCCTGCAGGACGTGTCCTTCAGCGTGCGCCGCGGCACGATCCATGCCGTGCTCGGCGAGAACGGCGCCGGCAAGAGCACGCTGATGAAGGTCATCAAGGGCGAAGTGATGCCCGATCGCGGAAGCATCATGCTCGACGGGCAGGCCTACGAGCGCTACGAGCCCGCCTACACGCGGCGCCTGGGCGTGATCATGGTGCACCAGGAGCTGGCCGTGTTCGACAACCTCTCGGTCGCCGAGAACATCTTCCCCGACATGCGCCGCTTCCTGCGCGGTGGGATGATCGACGCCGACCGCCTGCGCGCCGAGGCGCGCCGCGCACTTGCGAGCTTCGATTTCGATCTGCATCCGGACACGCTGATGGCGGGACTCGCGCTCGGCCAGAAGCAGCTGATCGAGATTCTTCGGGCCCTCAACCAGCCGCGCAAGCTGTTGATTCTGGACGAACCCACGTCGGGGCTCTCGAGCGCCGAGGCCGATCGCCTCATGCGCATCCTGCGCAAGCTGGCCGACGGCGGCGAGACCATTCTCTTCATCAGCCACCGCATCCCCGAGATCCTCGGCGCTTGCGATGAAGTGAGCGTGCTGCGCGACGGCCGCTACATCGAGACTTTCGACTGCCGCCGCGCCACCGAGGCCGAGCTGGTCAACCGCATGGCCGGCCGCGAACTGGCGCGCGATACGGCCGTGCGCACGGCCAGGCCGGCGAAGAGCGAAGTGATGCTCGACGTGCGTGGCCTTCGAGTGCCGGGCCGGCTCGACGACGTGAACCTGAGGCTTCATGCGGGCGAGGTCGTGGGCCTGTTCGGCCTCGAGGGCTCCGGCAGCAGCGAAGTGGCACCCGCGCTCTTCGGGCTGCATGTGGCGAGCGGCAGCTTGCAGGTCCGCGGCAAGGATGTGCCGCGCCTGCTGCCGCACGAGCTTCGCCGTCACGGTGTCGGCTTCGTCAACACCAACCGCAAGGAAGCCGGGCTCTTCATGCGCAGCAGCATCGCATCCAATATCTCGGCGCCGGTGCTGTCGAACTTCAGCGGCTTCGCGGGTTGGCTGCGCCGCCAGGAGGCTGTCGACTTCGCCCGCAGCTACATGCAGCGCTTCTCGATCAAGGCGGCCAGCACCGAGACGCAGCCGTCGGATCTGAGCGGCGGCAACCAGCAGAAGGTGATGCTGGCGGCGGCGCTGGCGGACGACCCACAGGTCGTGCTGATCAACGAGCCCACGCGCGGCGTGGACGTGGCGGCCAAGGCCGACATCCATCGCCATCTGCGCAGCCTCGCCAGGGAAGGAAAGAGCCTGCTCGTGATGTCGTCGGAACTGCCCGAGCTGCTGGGACTGTGCGATCGCATCGTCGTCATGCGTTCGCGCCGCATCGTCGGCGACTGCGCGCTCACGCAGATGAACGCCGAGACAATCATGACCCTCGCGGCCGGCCACGCGCCTGTCGCCCAGGCACCGGGAGTCGCCGCATGAAGCCCCTTGCAGTCGAAACGCCCCAGCTCTTGCTCCCGCGCCGCCTGGCGCTGTCTCCGGTCGACCGGCAGGTCGTGCCGATCGCCCTGATGGTGGTGGCCGTCACCGTGCTGCTCAGCCTCGCGCATCCGGGCTTCGTCCAGGGCGGCAACCTCTACGCGCTTCTTCTCGATCTTTCGCTGCAGACCCTGGCCATGAGCGGCTTCGTGTACGTGATGGCCATCGGCGAGATCGATCTCTCGGCTGGCGCGGTGTACGGTTTCACGGGCGCGTTCACGGGCTTGCTGATGCAACTGGACGTGCCTTTCCTTGCTGCGGCGGGGTTGTCGCTGGCGGCCGCGCTGTTGTTCGGCCTGATCAACGGATGGTTGACTGTGCGGCTGCGCCTGAACTCGCTGATGCTGACCATCGGCACCATGGTCCTGATCCGCGGCCTCGGGGGCGTCCTCAATACCGTGCTTGTCGGCCAGACCTTCTCCTCGGCATTCCGCCAGCTGGGGCGCCTGCAGGTGGGCGGCGTGCATGTGATCGTGATCGTGGCGCTCGCCATGCTCGTGCTGTTCACCGTGCTCGAGCGGCGCACCGCGACCTTCCGCCGTCTCTACCTTGCCGGCGAGAGCGCGGCCAGCGCGGTGCTGTATGGCATTCGCGTCGACCGCATCAAGATCGCGGCCTTTGCGTGCAGCGCGCTGGCCGCGGGCGCGGCCGGTCTGGTCGCGGCTTCGCGGGTCACGCATGCCGACGCGCAGCTCGGCGACGGACTGGAATTCACCCTGGTCACGGCGGCCGTGCTGGGCGGCGCCAGCCTGACGGGCGGCAAGGGGACATTGGCCGGCGCGTTCCTGGGGCTGGCCTTCCTGGCGGTCGTCATCAACGGCATGGTGGCCTTCGACGTCGAGCCGGCGCTGCAATCGCTGGTGACCGGCGTGCTGCTCATCGCTGGCGTGGCACTCGACCGCCGCCTCGAAATCCGCCGCCGCTGAATCGAAAGGAGCAGGCCCATGGTCAACTTCATCCGTCGTTCGCTGCCCATTCCCGCCGGCCTGGTCGTCCTGGCGCTCGCCGCGCTGGCGCTCGGCAGCGATGCCTTCGGCGACATCAACAACCTCGATTCCCTTCAGACCATCGTCGGGCCCCTGCTGATCCTGGTGGTCGGCATGACGCTGCTGTTCGTCCTGGGCCATTTCGACCTGTCGATCGGCGCCGTGATGGGGCTTGCCGGCATCGTCGCGGCCATCGCGATGAATGCGGGACTCGGCGTCTTCGTGGCGTGCCTGCTCGCCATGGGCAGCGGCCTGGTGGTGGGCGCGCTCAACGGCTTCCTGGTGGCCGTCGTGGGCATCAACCCGCTCATGGCGACGCTCGCGATGCTGGCCATCGTGCGCGGCGTGATCGAGTGGCTGGTGCGCGGCCTCGGCGTTGCCGGCTTCACCTCGATGCCGGCCGATTTCGTGGCGCTCGGCAATGCCAAGTTCCTGGGTCTCTACGCCGTGGTCTGGGCGGGCCTGCTGCTGGTGGTGGCCGTCGACTGGGGGCTGGCGCGCTGGCCTCGACTGCGGCAGCTCTACCTGATCGGCGGCAACCCGGCCTCGGCGCGGCTGCTCGGCCTGCCGGTGCGCCGTGCGACTTTCGCCGTGTTCGTGCTGACCGGCGGGCTGGCTGCCCTGGCGGGCCTCATGGCCACGGCGCGCGTCGGCATGGCCAACCGCTACCTGGGCATCGGCGCCGAGATGGAGGTGATCATCGCCTGCCTGATCGGCGGCGCGGTTCTGGCGGGCGGCCGCGGCTCGGTGCTGTGCGCGGCACTGGGTGCACTTTTCATGGCGTTGTTGAAGAATGGCTTCAACCTGGTCGAGGTCGCGCCGCAATGGCAGGGCGTGGCACTGGGCGCGATCCTGACGGTGGTGGTGGTCCTCGACGGGCTGACCGCGCTGCGCCGGCGCAGGCAAGGCCTGGCGGCCTGAGACGACACAAGAAGACGGAGACAAGGACATGGCTTATCTGATCGGTGTCGATATCGGCACCATGGGCACGAAGACTGCGCTCTACGACGAAACCGGCCGCCTCGTGGCCGATGCGTTCGAGGAGTCGAAGCTGCTGTACCCGGCGCCCGGCGCGGTCGAGCAGCTGCCCGACGACATCTACGGCGCGGCGGTGAACACGATCAAGGCGTGCCTCACCCGCTCCGGCGTGAACCCGCGCGACATCGCGGGCATCGCCTGCGACGGCCAGATGGCTGGCGTAGGCACGGTCGATGCACAGGGCGACGCGCCGACGGTGTACGACTCCTGGCTCGACACGCGCTGCGCGCCCTACATCGAGCAACTCAAGCGCTGCCGCGGCGAGATCATCCGCTCGGCGGGCGGTCCGCCCTCGTTCTCGCACGGCGCCAAGATGCTGTACTGGAAGAACGAGCACCCCGACATCTATCGCCGCATCAGCAAGTTCGTCGTGCCCTCGGCCTATGTGGCCGGGCGCATGGCGGGGCTGCGCGGCGGCGATGCCTTCATCGACCGCACCTACCTGCCATTCAGCAACTTCGCGGATACCGCACGCAGCCGCTGGAACAAGGAGCTGCTCGGCGAGTTCGGCCTTGACGACAGCAAGTTGCCGCGGATCGTCGATCCGACCGACATCGTGGGGCGCGTCGACAGCCGCGCGGCCGCGCTGACGGGCCTGCGCGAGGGCACGCCCATTGCCGCCGGCTGCGGCGACGCCACGGCCAACGTGCTGGGCGCCGGCATCGTGCAGCCCGGCATGGTGTTCGACGTCGCCGGCACCGCCGCCTGCCTGTCGATCGTGGTCGACCGCTATGTGGCGGACGAGGGTGACGGCATGCTGTTCTCGTGTCCGCACGTGATTCCCGGGCTCTACTTCGCCATGGCCTACGTCAACGGCGGCGGGCTCAACCTGCGCTGGTTCCGCGACGAGTTTTCCCAACTCGAGAAGGCGATCTGCGAACTGGACGACGAAAGCGTCTACCAGCGCCTCGGCCGCATGGCCGAGAAGGCGCCGCCGGGCGCCGACCGCCTGCTGTTCCTGCCGCATCTGGGCGGGCGCGTCTGTCCCAACAACACGTCCATGCGGGGCGCCTTCATCGGCCTGAACTGGGCCCACAAGCGCAAGCACCTCTACCGCGCCATTCTGGAGGGCATCGGCTACGAGTACCGGGCCTACCTCAAGAGCGTCGAGGCGCTGGTGCCGGGCTTCCATGCCAGTCATGTGATCGGCATCGGGGGCGGGGCGCGCAGCCAGGTGTTCAAGCAGGTGAAGGCCGACATCCTCGGCCTGCCCTACCGCACGCTGGACCGCGAGGAATTCGGCACGCTGGGCGCCGCGCTCGTGGCCGGCAAGGCCGTGGGCCTCTTCGGCGACCTGGCCGCCGCGTCGCAGCAGATGAACCGGACCAAGGGCGATCCGATAGAGCCCAACGCCGCGCTGAAGCCGCTTTACGACGACATGGCCGAGGCCTACCTCGACATGCTCGCGAGCAACCAGAGCGTATTCGACAAGCTCGCCCGCGCGGGCAAATGAGCTGAAACACCCCAGCGGCGCTTCCACGGACGACTGATGGCTCGCGGCACGGCCGATCGGCGCCCCTGTTCGCCTTGTTGATAGAAGTAAATTCCTTCCATAAAACATTTGACGGAAAGTAATTCCATGCATAAGATTCACCCAGCGATGACCCCCCAAACAGGAGACGCACATGTCTGAAGCAAAGCTCGCCGGCCGCGTGGCCGTGGTCACCGGGGGCTCCTATGGCATCGGCCGCGCCACCGCGCTGCGCCTGGCGCAAGAGGGCGCCTCCGTCGCGATCATGGCGCGCGGTGCGCAGCGACTCGACGAAACCATCGCGCTTCTCGAAGCCATCGGCGGCGCCGATCGCTGCATGGCGGTGCAGGCCGACGTCAGCATCCCCGAGAGCGTCAGCGCCGCCTTCGACCAGGTGCGCAACCGCTTCGGCGGCTTCGACATCGTCGTGAGCAATGCCGGTTCGCACTTCGGTGCACCCATCGAGGACACCAGCGTCGAGCAGTGGCGCCTGATGCTCGACACGCATGCGGGAGGGTCCTTCTTCGTCAGCCAGCAGGCCTTTCGCGAATGGAAGGGGCGCGGCATCGGCGGACAACTCGTCTTCGTGACCAGCAAGTCGGCGGTGGCCGCCACACCCAAGGCCGCGGCCTACAGCGCTGCCAAGGCCGCACAGCTGCACCTCGGGCGCTGCCTCGCGGAGGAGGGCGGGCCCTTCGGCATCCGGGTGAATATGGTGCTGCCCGACGGCGTGATACGGGGCACCGGCATCTTCACACCCGAGCAGCGCATCAATGCCGCCAAGCGCCACGGCGTGGCGCCCGACAAGCTCGAAGACTTCTATCGGCAACGCAATGCGCTCAAGGTCAGCATCACGCCGGAAGAGGTCGCCAAGGCGGTGCTGTTCCTGTGCTGTGACGACAGCGCGGTGATCAACGGTGCCGCCCTCACCGTCGACGGCGGCGTGGTCGGCGGCTACGTGCGCTGAGGAGGGTCGGCATGCTCTTCACTCCCATCGAATTCCGCGACCTCCAGGCCCGCAACCGGCTGATGATGTCGGCCATGTGCCAGTACATCGCCGAGGACGGCTTTGCAAACGACTGGCACCTCACCCACTATGCGAGCCGAGCGGTCGGCCAGGCCGGGTTCATTTCGCTGGAAATGACGGCGGTGCATCCGCTCGGGCGCATCACCCCCGGCTGCCTGGGCATCTGGAAGGACGAACACGTGCCCGGCCTGCGCGGCGTCGCCCGGGCCTGCCAGCAGCACGGCGCCAAGGTCGGCGTGCAGCTCGGGCACGCGGGCCGCAAGGGCGAGTTCTTCGACCAGGGGCTGGTGGCGCCATCGTCCATCGCCTTCGCGGAGAAGTGGCCCGCCCCCCGCGAGCTGACGCGCGCGGAGGTCGGCGAACTGGTGAACAGCTACGCGCAAGCGGCCCGGCGCGCCGACGAGGCCGGCTTCGACTACATCGAGCTGCATGCGGCGCACGGCTACCTCATCAACCAGTTCACCTCGCCACTGAGCAACCGGCGCGACGATGCCTACGGCGCCGACCGGCAGCGCTTCCTGCGCGAGGTCCTGCAGGCCCTGCGCGAAGTCTGGCCGCGCCACAAGCCGATCTTCATGAAGGTCTCGACCATCGAGCGCGACGAGGGCGGCGCGCGGCAGGCCGAGGTGGTCGCCCGCGTGGCGGGCCTGCGCGAGTACCTCGACCTCGTCATCGCCAGTTCGGGTGCGATGGCGCCCACCAGCGGCATCCGCATCGATGCCTTCCCCGGCTACCAGGTGCCGTTCGCCGAAGCGGTCCGCCGCGAGGCCGGCGTGCCGAGCGCCGCGGTCGGGATGCTGGACCACCCGCTGCTCGCCGAGGAAGTGCTCAAGAACGGCCGCGCCGACGTCATTGCCGTCGGCCGTCAGTTCCTGCGTGACCCCTACTTCCCGCTGCATGCGGCGCGCGTGCTGGGCGTCGAGATCGCCTGGCCCAAGCCTTACGAGAAAGCCAGGAAGGACTGGAAGTACCTGGTCTGAACCCGCGCCTCCCTTCTTTACCTTTTTGAATACACCCCAGGAGAAACAACCATGGCCCATTGCGGAGACATGCTGACGGAAATGTTGATCGAGTACGGCGTCGAAGTGGTCTTCGGCATGCCCGGCGGCCAGACCTCGGGCCTCTACGAGGGCATCGCGCAGCGCCAGGACCGGATCAAGCACGTGCTGGTGCGCGATGAGCGCAACGGCGTTTACGCGGCCGATGCCTATGCGCGCCTCACCGGCAAACCCGGCGTCTGCGACGTGACCGTCGGCCCTGGCGCCACCAAGCTGACCGACGGCCTGGTCGAAGCGCTGAATGCCTCGATCCCGCTGATCGCCATCGTCGGCGAGCTGCCGCGCGACTGGCTGCCGCTCAAGGCCAAGGGCGTGGCTTCCCAGGGCTTCGACCAGCTGAGCTTCCTGAAGTCGATCACCAAGGAGACCTTCATGGTGCCGACGGCGAGCTCCTTCCAGGAAATCATCCGCACCGCATTCCGCGTCGCGACCTCGCCGCGTCCGGGCCCCGTGGCCATCATCGTGCCGCACGATGTGATGGATGCCGAATGGGATCCGGCCACGGCACCCGCGGCCGCGGACGACCGCTACATCCGCGCCCCCGCGCACCGGGCCCGCGCCATGAAGCAGCACCTGTCGGATGCCGCGGCCCTGATCGCCAAGGCGCGCCGACCGCTGATCGTCGCCGGCGGCGGCGTGCACATGTCCGGCGCCTACGCCCAACTGCAGACGCTGGCCGATCGCAGCGCCGCCTATGTGGCGACCTCGCTGTCGGGCAAGGGCGTGATCTCCGAAGTGTCCGAGCGCTCGGTCGGCGTGCTCAACCCGATGGGCTCGAAGGCCGCGCTCGCCCTCGCGCCAGAGGCCGACCTGATCATCTGGTGCGGCTGCAAGGCGAGCCAGAACACCGCCAGCAACTGGACGCTGCCGACCGCGCAGCAGGCCACCATCACCATCGACGACGACCCGCAGGAACACGGCCGCACCTTCCGGCCCACGGTGGCGCTCTTCGGCGACATCCGCGAAGTGCTCGACGAGCTGAATCCGCTGCTGAAGGCGAACCGGGTCGATGCCTGGGACAGCCGCGTGAACGAAGTCAAGGCCGAGCAGGCGGCCGTCATCGCCGGCGACCACGCATCCGAGGCCGTGCCCATTCATCCGGGCCGCGTGCTCAAGTCCCTTGCCGCGCGGCTCGACGCCGACGACGTCGTGATCAGCGATGCCAGCTTCGCGTCGGGCTGGATCGGCCAGTACCTGCCGGCGCGCAAGGCCGCGCGCCGCTTCCTCTATGCCCGCGGGCAGGGCAGCCTCGGCTATGCGGTGCCCGCTTCCCTGGGCGCGAGCATGGTCAAGCCAGGCCAGCGCGTGATCACCGTGGCCGGCGACGGCGGCTTCTCGTTCTCCATCGGAGAGCTGGCAACACAAGCCTGCTACAACATGCCGGTCATCAACATCGTCTTCAACAACGGTGAACTCGGGTGGCTGCGGATGTGGGAACAGATCTTCTACAACAACACCCGGCTGTCGGTGGACCTGCAGTCCGAGCATGCCAAGCCCAACTACGCGGCGGCCGCCGCGGGCCTCGGACTCAAGGGCATCGTGGTCGACCGCCCGGACCAGATCGAAGCCGCGCTGGACGAGGCCTTCGGCCACCCCGGCGCGTCGGTGATCGAGGTGCGCACCGATGCCAAGGCCACGCCGATCCACAGCCTGCGCCGCCGCATCGAGAACCCCAACCCCGAGCAGAAGCGTCCCGGCACGGTCTACGCGCTGCGCGACTGGAAGCGCTCGCCGGACCTGAGCTGAACAGCCAGCGTCCCGCCACAAAGAAGGAGACAAGAAGATGGATCTGCAACTCAAGGGCCAACGCGCCCTCGTCACGGCATCCAGCGGCGGCATCGGGCGCGAGATCGCCCGCGTGCTGGCCCGCGAGGGCGCGCGCGTCATCGTCAACGGCCGCACCCGAGTCGTCGTGCAGGCAGCGCTGGACGACATCGCCTCCGCCGTGCCCGATGCCAGGCTCGAGGCGCTCGTGGCCGACAACGGCACGGCCGCGGGCTGCGAGACCACGATCGCGCAGGTGGCGTCGGTCGACATCCTCGTGAACAACCTCGGCATCTACGAGGCCACGTCGTTTTGCGACGTGAGCGACCAGGCATGGCTGCGCCTGTTCGAGATCAACATCATGAGCGGCGTGCGCCTCTCGCGCCATTACATCCGCGGCATGCTGGAGCGCAAGAAGGGCCGGATCGTCTTCATCTCCAGCGAATCCGGTGTATCGCCGGCGCCCGAACTGCCGCATTACAGCGCGACCAAGACCATGGAACTGGCCATCTCGCGCACCCTGGCGGAGCTGACCAAGGGCACCGGCGTCACCGTCAACGCGGTCCTTCCGGGCTCGACCCGAACCGAGGGCGTCCGGGCCTTCGTGCAGAACCTGTTTCCCGCCTTGCCCTATGAAGAAGCCGAAGCCCGCTTCATGCGCGAGAACCGATCGACCTCGCTGATCGCGCGGCTGATCGATCCACAGGAGATCGCCGACGCGGTGGCCTTCGTGTGCAGCGCGCGCGCGAGCGCCATCAACGGCTCGGCGATGCGCGTGGACGGCGGCATCGTCCGCACGGTGTTCTAGCCGCCTCCCTCTGCGCCTCTGCTTCAACCCTGCAGTGCGCCCGCACGCAGTCGCGTCGCGGCGTTCCCGATCACAACCCGATGGAGACAACCATGACTTTGCACAAGACCGGCCTCAAGGCACTCATGACAATGGTCGCCGCGCTGCTGATGGCGCATGCGTCGGCCCAGACGCCGAGCTATCCCGCGCCCAGGCCGCTCGGCACCGGCGCCCAGGCCACGCTCGACAAGGTGAGCTACAAGAGCGGCACGCCCACCATCGCCTACCTGCCGATGGGCACCGAGTACAACTACCACGTGGCGCTGTACGAGGGCATCAAGTCGGTGCCGGGCATCAAGTCCTTCATGCTCTCGCCCTACTCCGGCTCCGACCAGGCCGGCCAGATGGGCATGTTGCAGGACGTGACGTCGCGCAAGGACGTCGACGCGATCCTGATCATCAGCTTCGACGAACACTCGCTCGCGCCGCTGATCAAGAAGGCGGTCGACGCGGGCAAGGTGGTGGTGATCGTCAACTCCGACATCCCGAACTTCCCGACGCCGGTGCATGGCGTGGTCGGCGTCAACCAGCGCAACGCCAACAAGGCGCTCGCCGAGTGGGCGCGCGCACAGGCCAAGGACGCGCCGAAGTCGCTGGGGGTGCTCGACGGCGAGCCGAGCTACATCGCCACCGAGCGCGCGGGCGGTTTCCTCGACGGTCTGAAGGACAGCAACTGGAAGCTCGTCACGCGCATCAACGGCGGCTGGAGCGTGGAGAAGGGCAACACGGCGGCCATGGACATGCTGCAGGCCAACCCCGGCATCAATGCGATCTACGCCTCCAGCGACTACATGGCGCTCGGCGCGGCGCTGGCCGCCAAGAGCCTCGGGCGCACCAACATCTCCATCTACGGCTACGACGGCGACACCGGTGCGCTGGAGGACATCGCCAACGGTGGCGGCGTCACGGCCACCACCAACACCTCGCCGGTCAAGATGGGCCGCATGGCCGCGCTGTTCGCCGTCGACCTCCTTCACAGGAAGTCCAGCGGCGGCTATGTCGGGGTACCGACGGAGATCGTGTACAAGGGCAACGTGGAGGCGGTGCTCAGGCAGCCGTCCGACCTGTTTCCGAAGCCCTCCAAGGCCTACTGAGTCGAGCGCTTGCGATGAACGGGAAACCGGTCATGGCCACGCGGGCCGATCCGCTGTGGGCGCTGCAGGGTCTTTGCAAGTCCTTTCCTGGGGTCAAGGCGAACGACCAGATCTCGCTCGAACTGCACGGGGGCGAGATCCACGGCCTCCTTGGCGAGAACGGCTGCGGAAAGTCCACGCTGATCAAGCTGCTGTCGGGCGTGATCCAGCCCGACGAGGGCGCCATCCTCCATCGCGGCCAGCCGGTGCGGCTGGGCGACCCGACACAGGCGCGCGCCCATGGCGTGGCGACCGTGTTCCAGGAGTTCTCGCTGGTGCCGCAGCTGAGCGTCGCCGAGAACATCTTCCTCGGCCGCCATCCATCGAAGTGGCTGGGCCTGCGTGTCGACTGGCCGGCCATCGCGAAGGGCGCGCGCGAGATCCTCGGGCAGCTCGACATACCGATCGATCCGGCCTCGCGCGTCGTCGATCTCTCGGTGGCCGAGCAGCAACTGGTGGAGATCGCCAAGGCCTTGTCGCAGGACGCCGAACTGCTGATCCTCGACGAGCCGACCACCGCCCTCGGCCAGGACGAGATCGCCGTGCTGCATCGACTGCTGCGGCGCATGAAGTCGCGTGGCGTGGCGATCCTCTATATCTCGCACCGGCTCGACGAGGTGTGCGAACTGGTCGACGCGGTGACGATACTGAAGGACGGCCGCGTGGTCAGCCGCTCGGGCGAGACGCGGCTCGATGTGCACGAGATCGTCGGCTGCATGATGGGCGCGAGCGTCGGCGAGCACTACCCGAAGGAGCGCCACGCGACCGGCGAAGTGGTGCTGCGCGCCGAGGGCCTGCGCACGGCCAACCGCGTGCGCGGCGTGAGCTTCGAATTGCACCGTGGCGAGGTGCTCGGACTCGGCGGCGTCATCGGCGCCGGACGGACCGAGATCGCGCGCGCGCTCTTCGGTGTCGACCGGCTGGAGGCGGGCGAGATACGGCTCGACGGGCGTGTGCTGCGCCTGCGCAGCCCGGCCGACGCCATCCGAGCGGGGATCGCGCTGGTGCCGGAGAACCGCAAGTTCGACGGGCTGTTCTTCAACTTCTTCGCCGGTCCGAACGTCACCATGGCGAGGCTCGGCGGCGTGATGCGCGGGCTGCGGCTCGACCACGCCGAAGAGGAGCGTGTCACGACCGACTACATCCGCGAGCTCGAGATCACGCCGCTCGCCCGGCACAAGCTGGTCGGCCAGATCTCCGGCGGCAACCAGCAGAAGGTGCTGATCGCGCGCTGGCTGTTCGCGCAGGCCCGCATCCTGATCATGGACGAGCCGACACAGGGCATCGACGTGGGCGCCAAGCTTGCGGTGTACCGGCTCATCAACAGGCTGACCGCCGCCGGCAAGTCGGTCGTCCTGATCAGCTCCGACCACAACGAACTGATTGCGATGAGCGACCGCATTGCGATCGTGCAGCACGGCCGCGTGACCGGCGTTCACGCGGCGGCCGAAGTGCGCCACGCGGACCTGGTCAGTGCCTCGCAGACGCGGCATGAGGCGCCTGCCGAATCCCCCATCCCTGAAGGAGCAATGACATGAAACATTCCGTCCTCAGCCAGTTCGCCGGGCCCATGGCCGCGCTGCTGCTCATCATGGGCGTGGTCGCCGCGACCACGCCGAGCTTCCTGGCCGCGGAGAACTTCCGCAATATCGCGCTGCAGGTGGCGGTGCTGTCGATTGTCGCGATCGGTGCCACCGTGGTCATCCTCACCGGCGGCATCGACCTGAGTCCGGGCTCGATGATCGCCTACCTGACGATGGTGCTCGCGGTCATGGTCAAGCTCAACGGCACCAGCCTGTGGGTGGCCATTCCCGCGGCCATCGCGCTCGGCGGCGTCCTGGGCCTGGTCAACGGCGTGCTGGTGGCCTATGTGCGCATTCCCGCCTTCATCGTCACCCTGGCGGGCCTGAGCGCGTTCAAGGGCATCGCGCTCACGGTCGGTGGCGGCACGCCGGTGTTCTCGCTGTCGCCGGACCTCGGGCAGGTGTTCTACGGCGAGTTGCTGGGCGTGCCGCTGCCCTTCTATTACATGGTCGCCCTCTACGTGTTCGCGACGCTGGTCCTGAACCACTCGCGCTTCGGTCGCGAGATCTATGCGGTGGGCGGCAACGAATCGGCGGCGCGGCTGTCGGGCATCCACGTGCCGCGCGTGCGGATGCTGGCCTTCGTGATCGCCGGCGCCTGCGCCGGCATCGGCGCCGTGCTGCTCGCGGCGCGGCTCAATTCGGGCTCGCCCAACTACGGTTCGCTGATCGAGCTGCAGGCCATCGCCGCCGCCGTCGTCGGCGGCGCCAGCCTGGCGGGCGGGCGTGGCCATGTGCTGAACACGCTGATCGGCGTGCTGATCATCGTCGTGGTGCAGAACGGGTTGAACCTCAACGCCGTGTCGACCTCGCTGCAGAGCATCACCATCGGCGGCATCATTCTCCTGGCCGTCGGCGTCGACATCTGGCGCGAACGCATCAGCGCCGTTGTCGCCGGGCGCCTTGCCAAGGCGCCCGGCGTTGCCCTGCAGGTGGGGGCGCGATGAACAAGCTCGGCATCCACATGTTCGTCTACACCCCGCGGTGGGACGAAGCCGGCGCGCGGCGCGTGTTCGAGCGGGCCGCCGAGATCGGCTACGACTTCGTCGAGGTGCTCATCTTCGATCCCGACACGGTCGACACGCGCATGACGGCGCGCCTGGCCGAGCAGCACGGATTGGGTGTGATGGCCACGATGTGCGGCAAGCTCAGCGCCGACCTCTCGAACCCCGATCCGGTGATCGCCCGGCGCGGCGAGGCGCTCGTGGCCCAGGCGATCTCGGTGGCGCGCGACATGGGCTCGCCGCTGCTCGGCGGCCCCTCGTATTCGGCTGTGCATCGCTATGCGGTCCAGCCTTCCGAGATGGCCCGCGAGCGTGCGGTCGACGCCTACCGGCGCCTGGCGCGGCAGGCCGGGGAGGCGGGCATCCGCCTTGGGCTGGAGGCGCTCAATCGCTACGAGAGCAACTTCATCAACACCGTCGGCCAGGCGGCGGACCTGATTCGCAAGGTGGGCTCCGACGCGATGTTCGTGCATGCGGACCTCTTCCACATGTGCATCGAGGAAGAGCGCCTGGCGCAGGCCGTCATCGATGTGCGAGACCTGCTCGGCTATGTGCATGTCGCGGACAGCCATCGCGGGCGGCTGGGGGAGGGCAATCTGGATTTCGCCGCCTTCTTCGGCGCGCTCGCGCGGATCGGCTACGAGGGGCCGATCCTGTTCGAGTCCTTCTCGCCCACGGTGCTCGGCCCCGAGCTCGCCGGCCTGATCGCCTTGTGGCGCGAGCCCTGGCACGACTCGGACGACACGGCGCGCAAGGCGCTCGCCTTCATGCGGGCGCAGATCGCCGCCGCGCACGCAGCCCTGAACTGAATCGCCACCCCAAGCCTATTTCTTATCGAGGACACGCCATGCTTGCATTGAAGGACCCGACCCTGTTGCGCGACCGCGCGCTGATCGGGGGTGAATGGGAGGCTGCCGATTCCGGCGCGACACTGGGCGTGCGCGACCCGGCGACGGGCGACGAGGTCGGCGAGGTGCCGCGCATGGGCGCGGCCGAGACGGCACGCGCCGTGGAGGCGGCATCGCGCGCCTTTCCGGCGTGGTCCGCGCTGTCGGTCAAGCGCCGCTCCGATCTGCTGCGCCGCTGGTACGAACTCCTGATGGCCGCGCAGGACGACCTCGCGCTGATCATGACGACGGAGCAGGGCAAGCCGCTGGCCGAAGCGCGCGGTGAGATCGCCTACGGCGCCAGCTTCATCGAGTGGTTCTCCGAAGAGGCGCGGCGCGGCTACGGTGACGTGATTCCCGCCACGCAGCCCGGTCATCGGATCGTGGTGCTGCGCCAGCCGGTGGGCGTCTGCGCCGCCATCACGCCCTGGAACTTTCCCAACGCGATGCTGGCGCGCAAGCTCGGGCCCGCGCTCGCGGCGGGTTGCACCATGGTGGTCAAGCCCGCGTCGCAGACGCCTTTCTCGGCGCTTGCCATGGCGGTGCTCGCCGAGCGCGCCGGCATTCCGCCGGGCGTGATCAACGTGGTGACCGGCGGCGCGGCGGAGATCGCCGGCGAGTTGTGCGCCAACCCGCTGGTGCGCAAGATCAGCTTCACCGGATCGACCGAGATCGGCCGCAGCCTGATGCGCGCCTGTGCGGACACGATCAAGAAGCTCTCGCTGGAGCTCGGCGGCAACGCACCCTTCATCGTGTTCGACGATGCCGACATCGACGCGGCCGTCGACGGCGCGATGATCGCCAAGTTCCGCAACAACGGCCAGACCTGCGTCTGCGCCAACCGCATCTTCGTGCAGAGCGGCATCTATGACGTCTTCGCCGACAGGCTGTCGCGTCGAGTGGCCGAACTGCGCGTCGGCAACGGCCTCGAGGCGGGCGTGCAGGTCGGCCCTCTGATCGACGCGCGCGCGCTTGCCAAGGTCGAGGAGCACATCGACGACGCGATCGGCAAGGGCGCGCAACTGCGCACCGGCGGTCGGCGCCTGGGCGGCAATTTCATCTCGCCGGCCGTGCTGACGGGAGTCACCCGTGCCATGCGCGTGAGCGAGGAAGAAACTTTCGGCCCGCTTGCGCCGCTGATCCGCTTCGAGACCGAAGACGAGGTCGTCCGCCTGGCCAACGACACCGAGTTCGGACTCGCTTCCTATTTCTACACGAAGGATCTCCAGCGCTCCTGGCGCGTGGCCGAACGGCTGGAGGCCGGCATGGTCGGCGTCAACACCGGGCTGATCTCGACGGCCGAAGCGCCGTTCGGCGGAGTCAAGCAATCGGGCACCGGCCGCGAAGGTTCGAAGTACGGCATGGACGACTACACCGAGCGCAAGTACGTCTGCGTCGGCGTGGCCTGAAGCCCTTGGTCCCTCACACATTCAGTTCTTACCCAAGGAGATCCCGATGAACGCAATCACCAACCCCTGGAACCTGCTGCGCGACGACGTGCGCGCCTTCGTCGCCCGCCCGAAGAAGCTCTTCATCGGCGGCCAGTGGCGCGACCCCGTCAACGGCAAGACGCTGGACGTGTTCGACCCGGCGCTCGGCACGCGGGTCTGCACGGTCCCCGCGGGGGACGCGAAGGACGTCGACCTGGCCGTCGCCGCCGCGCGCGAGGCTTTCGACAACGGCCCGTGGACCAGCCTCAACCCCTCGGAGCGCGGCAAGCTCGTGTGGCGTCTCGCAGACCTGATGGAAGCCCATGCCGACGAACTCGCGCAGCTGGAGGCGCTGGACAACGGCAAGCCGGTGACGGACGCGCGCGCCGTGGACGTAGCGTTTTCCGTCGAGCTGCTGCGCTACATGGCCGGCTGGTCCAACAAGATCCTGGGCCAGACCATTCCGCTGTCGAACCCGGCCGAGTTCCATGCCTACACGCTGCGAGAGCCGGTGGGCGTGGTCGGCCAGATCGTGCCGTGGAACTTCCCGCTGATGATGGCGGTGTGGAAGGTGGCGCCGGCACTGGCAGCCGGTTGCACGATCATCCTCAAGCCGGCGGAGCAGACGCCGCTGTCGGCCCTGCGCCTGGCCGAGCTGGTAGAAGAAGCGGGCTTTCCGCCGGGCGTGTTCAACGTCATCACCGGCTTCGGCGAAAGCGCGGGTGCCGCCATCGCCGCGCACCCCGACATCGACAAGGTCGCCTTCACCGGCTCGACCGAAGTGGGGCGGCTGATCCTGCGTGCCGCCACCGGCAACCTGAAGAAGGTCTCGCTGGAGCTCGGCGGCAAGTCGCCCGTGATCGTCTTCGGCGACGCGGACATCGGGCAGGCCGTGGCCGGCGCGTCGAGCGCGATCTTCTACAACAATGGGCAGACCTGCACGGCGGGTTCTCGCCTCTATGTGCATCGCAAGGTCTACGACAAGGTGATGGAAGGCATCGTGCGCGAAGCCGCGTCGCTGACCATCGGGCACGGGCTCGACCCGGCCACGCGCATCGGCCCGCTGATCTCGGCCGAGCAGCGCGATCGCGTGGCGGACTACATCGACCAGGGCCGCAAGGCCGGCGCCGAGCTGCTGACCGGCGGCGGCAGCGTGGGCCAGGCGGGCTACTTCCTCCAGCCCACCGTGCTGGCCAACACGCACGCCGGCATGAGCGTGGTGCGCGAGGAAATCTTCGGCCCGGTGCTGTGCGCCATGGTCTTCGACGACGATGACATCGAGGGCGTGGTGCGCCAGGCGAACGATTCGATCTACGGCCTGGCGGCCAGCCTGTACACGCGCGACGTGAGCGTGGCCCACCGTGTCGCCAAGCGCCTGAAGGCCGGGACGATCGGCATCAACACCCACCACGTCGTCGACGTCGGCCTGCCCTTCGGCGGCTTCAAGCAATCGGGCTGGGGCCGCGAGATGGGCTACGAGGCCATCGGGCAGTACACCGAGCTCAAGTCGATCGGCATCGCGCTGTGAGCGCCCGGAAAGGAATGCAGGCATGAAGATCAAGGCAGCAGTGCTCGACAGGATGGGGGCCGCACCGCCCTACGCGCGGAGCCGCCCCCTGGCCATCCGTACCGTCGAGCTGGACCCGCCCGGGCCCGACGAGGTCCTGGTGAAGATCGCCGCGGCCGGTCTTTGTCACTCGGACCTGTCGGTCATCAACGGCGACAGGCCGCGCCCGATGCCGATGGCGCTGGGCCATGAGGCGGCCGGCGTGGTCGAGGCGCTCGGGCCGGGTGTGCGCGACCTGCAGCGCGGCGACCATGTCGTGATCGTCTTCGTGCCGAGTTGCGGGCACTGCGCGCCCTGCGCGGAGGGCCGGCCCGCGCTCTGCGAGCCGGGCGCCGCCGCCAATGGCGCCGGCACGCTGCTGTCCGGCGAGCGGCGCCTGAGCCAGGACGGCGTGCCGCTGAACCATCATCTGGGGTGTTCCGTGTTCGCCGAGTACGCCACGGTGTCGCGGCGCTCGGTCGTCAAGATCGATCCGAGGGTTCCCCTGGACGAGGCCGCGCTGTTCGGCTGTGCCGTGCTGACCGGTGTCGGCGCCGTGGTGAACACGGCGCAGGTGCGTGTCGGCGCGTCCGTCGCGGTGATCGGGCTGGGCGGCGTGGGCCTCGCCGCGCTGATCGGCGCGCAAGCGGCCGGGGCGCGCCACATCGTGGCCGTCGACCTGTCGGACGCCAAGCTCGAGCAGGCGAAGGCCCTCGGCGCGACCCATGCGGTCAATGCCGGAGATCCCGATGCCAGGGAGAAGATCCGCGCCATCGGCGGCGGGGGCGTGGAGTACGCCTTCGAGTTTGCGGGCGCCATCCGCGCGCTCGACCTGGCCTATGCCGTCACGCGCCGCGGCGGCATGACGGTGACGGCGGGCTTGCCGTCATCGACCGCCAGTTTCGGATTGCCTGCCGTCAGCCTGGTGGCCGAGGAACGCACGCTCAAGGGCAGCTACATCGGGACCTGCGTGCCTTCGCGCGATATTCCCCGCTACATCGAGCTCTACAAGCAGGGGCGGCTGCCGGTCGACAAACTGCTGACGGGTCGTCTGCGTCTGGAAGACATCAACGAAGGCTTCGATCTCCTGCACGGGGGAGAGGCGATTCGACAGGTGGTGTCCTTCGACCAGGCCTGACATCGGCCCGCCTCCGCACCCCCGGCGCGTCCGCGCCGAAATAAAACGAAACACGCCGAAACCGCCGCGAAAGGACATCGCGACGGCCCGGCCGCACCATCGAGTCTCCCTGATCGATTCCGATCTCTCTGGAAGGAAGACTCTCATGAAACCCTGGTTCAAACGTTCGCTCTTCGGCATTGCGGGTGCCGCCCTGCTCGCCGGCAGCCTCGCGGGCTGCGCCGGCCACCGCCATGGCTGGGGCGGCGACTCCGCCGAGTTCCGCGCGAAGATGGTCGAGCGCGTCGGCAGCAAGCTCGAACTCGATGCATCGCAAAAGGAGAAGCTCAACGTACTGACCGAGAAGCTGCAGGCACAGCGCGAAGCGCTGCGTGGCGGCGGCGACCCGCGCGCCGAGTTCCGTTCGCTGTTCGCGGGCGCGAAGCTCGACCAGGAGCGCGCCAGGAAGCTGATCGACGCCAAGATGGCCGCGGTGCAATCCATGAGCCCCGAAGTGATCGCGGCCGCGGCCGACTTCTTCGACAACCTGAACCCGACGCAGCAGCAGAAGGTGCGCGAGTTCATGGAGCGTGGCCGCCGCTGGGGAAGAAGTTGAAGCGGAACCCCGGGCTTGCCGCTTCGTGGTGAGCCTCATGGCCGGGCTCGCGATCTGATGCCGGCGGGTCTGGTCGTGAGCCTCCTATTTGCCGGTATGCACAATCGCGCCATGCCACGCATCCTGCTGATCGATGACGACGAGCAACTGGCAGCGCCGCTGGCGAGCTACTTCGCCCGCTTCGACTGCGTGCTGGAAAGCGCCGCCCGGCCGAGCGAAGGGCTCGCCAAGCTTCGCGCCGGGACCTACGACGCCGCGATCCTGGATGTCATGCTGCCCGAGATGGACGGCTTCGCACTGTGCCGGGAGATCCGCAGGGAGAGCGATATTCCCATCGTGATGCTGACCGCGCGCGGCGATGTGATGGATCGCGTGGTCGGCCTCGAGCTCGGCGCCGACGACTACCTCCCCAAGCCCTTCGAGCCGCGCGAGCTCGTGGCGCGGGTGCAGACCATCCTGCGGCGCCAGCGCGCCGCGCCGGTGGCGGCGCCGACCGCGCCGACGCAGCGGCGCGTGTTCGAGGGCCTTGCCATCGACCTCGACAAGCGAGAGGTCTTGCGCCAGGGCGAGCGCGTGGACCTGACCAGCACCGAGTTCGACCTGCTGGCCCTGCTGGCGGACCAGCCCGGCAAGGTGTGGAGCCGCGACGACATCCTCAACCGCCTGCGTGGCCACGAGGCGGAGCTCTACACGCGCGCCGTCGACATCGTTGTCAGCCGGTTGCGCAAGAAGCTGGAGCCGCTCGATTGCATCAAGACGCTGCGCAACGCGGGCTATACCCTGGCGGTCGGAAAGAGCTGACGATGGCAAGAGCAGAGCGGCGCTGGCGCCACCGCTGGCGGCATTCGCTGCGGATGCGGCTGATCACGGTGTTCGTGCTGCTGGCGCTGGCGATGACGGGCGTCTTCCTGGGCGGCATGCAGCGCGCCTTCTCCGGCGGCTGGCGAGACGCGGCGCGGCCGATCGTGAGCGACTACATCGACCGATTGGTCGCCGAACTCGGCGTGCCGCCCGATGTGGCCCGCGCGCAGGCGCTGGTGACGCGGCTGCCGATCTCGATCCGCATCGAGGGGCCCGTCGTGAACTGGGACTCGCATCCCGATCGCCGCGCGGGGCAGAACTTCGGCTCGCGCGGAAGCGAGTGGTTGAGCCGGACCACCGCCGACGGCCACCGCGTGAGCTTCGGCCTCGGCACCTTGCCGTGGCAGCGCGAGCCGCATGGCATCGGCTGGATCACGCTGGCTCTGCTGCTCGGCCTCATCGGGCTGGCCTATGCCTATGTCCGGCGCCTGCTGCGCCCGCTCGACGACATCCGCGCCGGCGCCGAGCGTTTCGGCCGCGGTGCCTTCGACGTGCCGATTCCGCTGCGCCGTCACGACGAACTGGGCGAGCTCGCCCATCGCATCAACACCATGGCGCACGACATCCAGGGCATGCTCGATGCCAAGCGTGCGCTGCTGCTGGCGCTGAGCCACGAGTTGCGCTCCCCCTTGACCCGCGCCCGGCTCAACGCCGAGCTTCTGCCGGCGACGCCCGAAGGCCAGACGGAGCGCGAGGCGCTCCTGCGCGATCTGGCGGAGATGCGCGACCTGATCAGCGACCTGCTCGAGAGCGAGCGGCTCGCCAGCCCGCATGCGGCGCTGCACCGCGAGGCGGTCGATCTCGCGGCCCTGGTGCGGGAACTGGTGCGGGAGCATCCCGAGGGCCAGCGCGTCGGGCTGGCCATCGATCCTGAGCTGCTCATGCTCCCCCTCGATCGCGCGCGCATCCGGCTCCTGGTGCGCAATCTGCTGGACAACGCGCTGCGCCACGGCGGCGGCGCCGAGCAGGCGCCGCGTGTCGCATTGCGCAGGACGGCCCAGGGTGTCGAACTGGAGGTGCGCGATTTCGGACCGGGCGTCGACCCCGCGCAACTCGGGCGGCTGACCGAGCCCTTCTACCGGACCGACAGCGCGCGCCAGCGCGCCACGGGCGGCGTCGGGCTGGGCATGTACCTCTGCCGCCTGGTGGCCGAAGCGCACGGCGGCACGCTCACCGCGCGCAACGCGCGGCCCGGCCTGGCTGTCAGCGTCGTGCTGCCTGCCGCCTGAACTCGTCCTCCCTGCCGTCGGCGTGGTTGTCGCCTGCGCTACCGATCCTGGCGCCCGGCGGGACTACGATGCGCCCCCGGCAGATCCACCCCAAGGAGAAAAGAGCATGAGCAACACCCTCACCAATCGCCAGGTTCGCCTCGCCAAGCGACCCGAAGGGTTGGCCACGCGCGACAACTGGTTGTTCACCAGCGAGCCTGTGGGCGAGCCGCCCGAAGGCGGCGTCCTCGTCAAGACCCTCTCGCTGTCGCTCGACCCCGCCATGCGCGGCTGGATGAACGAGGGCAAGAGCTATATCGCGCCGGTGGAAATCGGCGCGGTGATGCGGGCCGGCGGAGTGGGCCGCGTGCTCGCCTCGCGCAACGCGGCCTTCGCGGTCGGCGACACCGTCTACGGCACGCTCGGCGTCCAGGAGTACATCGTGGTGCCGCAGGAGGAGATCAAGCGCAGCGGCCTGGCGAAGATCGATCTGGCCGTGGGTTCGATCACCCAATGGCTCAATGTGCTCGGAATGCCGGGCATGACGGGCTACTTCGGCCTGATGGACGTGGGGCAGCCGAAGCCTGGGGACACGGTGGTGGTGTCCGGCGCGGCCGGCGCGGTGGGCCAGACCGTCGGCCAGCTCGCGAAGATCAAGGGCTGCCGAGTGGTCGGCATCGCCGGCGGCCAGGCCAAATGCGACTGGGTGGTCAAGGAGCTGGGTTTCGACGCCTGCATCGACTACAAGGCCGGCCCCTCGGCCGTGCGCGAGGGATTGAAGACACATTGCCCCAAGGGCGTGGACATCTATTTCGACAACGTCGGCGGCGACATCCTCGACGCTGTGCTGGCGCGCCTTGCGCGTGGCGCCCGCATCATCATCTGCGGCGCGATCAGCCAGTACAACAACACGACGCCGGTGCAGGGCCCCAAGAACTATCTCAGCCTGCTCGTGAACCGGGCAAGGATGCAGGGCATCGTCGTCTTCGACTATGCCGAGCGCTTTCCCCTGGCCGTGGCCGAGCTGGCCGGCTACCTGAAGGACGGCCGCATGAAGAGCCGGGAGGACGTGGTCGAGGGGATCGACACCTTCCCCGAGGCGCTGACCCGGCTCTTCACCGGCGAGAACTTCGGCAAGCTGGTGCTCAAGGTCGCGGACTGAAGCCGCTCAGCGCGCGCGCGTGCCCATGACCGCCGCGGAGATGATCAGGGCCGCGGCGAGCGCGATGGTCCAGCTGAGCGGGCGCTGCGTCGCGGTCAGCAGCAGCGCCGTCGAGGCCAGCGGCGTGATGTAGCTCAGGATGCCGATCTGCCGCGCGTCGCCGCGCTTGAGCGCCATGTCCCAGAAGTAGAAGGCGGCGCCCAGCGGGCCCAGGCCGCACAGCGTGACCAGCAGCCAGTCGCGTGAGGAGAGCGCCGCGGAGGGTTCGAGCAGCACGTGGCAGAACAGCGACAGCCCGCCGGACACCAGGCCGAACAGTCCGATGGCCGCGGTGGGAAACGCGGCCACGCGCTTCGTCCACAACGAGTAGCTGGCCCAGATGAGCGCCGAGCCCAGTGCCGGCAGGAAGCCCCAGACCTCGCCGCTGCCTGCCGCCGCGCTCGCGCCGCCCGCACCGCGCGCCGCGCCCAGGATCGCGATCGCCGCGCCGGCGAAGCCCAGCAATGCGGCCGCCACGTGCAGCGGACGCAGCGACATGCCCGGCAACAGCACGGGCGCGAGCACCACCATCAACAGCGGCCAGAGGTAGTTGACCAGGTTGGCCTCGACGGGCGGCGCGTGCCGCAGCGCAATGAAAAGCAGGAAGTGAAAGCCGAACAGGCCGTAGACCCCGAGGGCCAGCGTGCCCGGCGGCACCGCCCAGGCCTGCCGGTTGCGCAGCACCAGCGGCCAGCTCATGACGCTGCCGATCATCAGGGCCAGGCCGGTCAGCAGAAAGGGCGGCAGGTGGGACAAGGCGGTGCCGAGCGTGGCGAGCGTTGCCCAGAGCGCAATGGCGGCGAGGGCATAGAGCGTGGAAGACATGGGCGCCGAGCTTAAGCCGCGCGGGCGCCTCGCAACGCCGACGCGTTGTCACCCCAGGCGCAGCAGCAGCGCCGATGCGGTGCAGACCAGCAGGAAGGGAATGCTCAACCGATGGAATTCGCGCAGGCCGTTCGGCACCTTCGCCAGCCGCAACGCGATCAGGTTGGCCAGCGAGCCCAGCACGCAGCCGAAACCGCCCACGCTCACGCCCGCCGCCAGCGCGGGCAGGTCGCGCACGTAGCCGTCGAGCAGGATGGTGGCGGGCACGTTGCTGATGAATTGCGAGCTCACGATCGCCGCGAGATAGGCGCGCCATCCCTCGCCGATCGGCCATTGGCCGACAAGCGTGGCGACGGCGGGCAGCGCGGCCAACTGCCGCAGGTCGACGAACATCAGCGCGATGATGGCGAGCAGCGCCCAGTCCACGCGCAGCAGCACGCGCGGGTAGAGCAGCAGGAAGGCGCCGAACACCACGCCCAGGCCCGCGAGCAGCCAGTGCCGGTCGAGTGCGATCACGAAGCCGACGAACAGCGCGCCCGCCAGCGCCAGCAGGCGCGGCTGGACGGGCGTGGTGTCGCCGGCCGGCTTGAGCGCGACGGGGATGCGCGGCACCAGCAGCCAGACCGCGGCGAAGAGCCAGAACAGCATGATCGCCACGGTGGGCGCCATCATCGTCACGAAGCCCGCGAAGCTTTCGCCCGAGCGGTGCCAGAGATAGAGATTCTGCGGATTCCCGATCGGCGTGAGGGCCGAACCCGCGTTGACCGCGAGCGCCTCCAGCACCACCAGCCTGGCCAATGGCAGGTGCGCCTGCGCCGCGAGGACGCGCGTCAGCGGCACCAGCAGGAAGAGGCTCACGTCGTTGGTCACCAGCGCCGAGAGCAGCGCCGCGCTGGCCGTGAGCAGCATGACGAGGCCTCGCAGGTCGCTGGTGCGCGACAGCAGGCGCGCCGCGGCGGCCTGCAGCATGCCGCTGCGCTCCACGCCTTGCGTGATGACCAGCAGGCCAGCCAGCGCGCCGACGGTCTGCCAGTCGACCAGCTTGAGCGTGTCGAGCGGCGCCCGTGGGCGCGCGATGGCGAAGACCACGGCGACCAGCAGCAGCACCCACAGCAGCCCGTTGCCGCTGCCGCCGTGCTCGGCCTCGCCCGAGGCGGAGTCAGCGCGCGTCGCGCTCACGGAGTTCCCGCTTGAGCACCTTGCCGATCGCGCTGCGCGGGAGTTCGTCGATCCAGTGGATGCGCGCGAGGCGCTGCGTCTTGCCGAGCTGGGCATTGGCCCATTGCAGCAGCCCCTCGGCTGGCGTGTCGTCGCCGGGCTGGCGCACAACGAATGCGACCGGCGTCTCGCCCCACTGCTCGGACGCCGCGCCGATGACCGCGGCATCCGCCACCGCCGCATGGCCGCGCAGCACGGCCTCGAGGTCGCTGGGGTAGATGTTGAAGCCGCCGCTGATGATCATGTCCTTCTTGCGGTCGAACAGCGTGAGGAAGCCGTCTTCGTCGAAGCGGCCGATGTCGCCGGTGCGAATGAAGCGCTTGCCGCTGGGGTCGAACCACTCGGCCTCGCGCGTCTTCTCCGGCTGCCGGTGATAGCCGACCATCATGCCGGCCGAATGGCCCACCACTTCACCGGCCTCGCCATGCGCGACCTCCTTGCCGGTTTCGTCGATCAGCCGGATGTCGCTGCCTTCGGCCGGGCGGCCGACGGTGTGCAGCTTGTCCGGATGGAGGTGCGCTTCGAGGATGCAGGTGCCGCCGCCTTCGGTCATGCCGTAGAACTCCACCAGGCCGCCGGGCCAGCGCGCGAGCACATCCGCCTTCAGCGCGGCATTGAAGGGCGCGCTGGTGCTGAACTTGAACCGGAAGCTCGACAGGTCGTGCCGGTCGAAATCCGGATGCGTCATCAGGCGCTGGTATTGCACCGGCACCAGCATCGTGTGCGTCACGCGATGGTGCTCGGCCAGCTTCAGGTAGAGCGCGGCGTCGAACTTGGGCATCAGGACGACACAGCCGCCGAAGGCGATGGTCGGGAAGAACACCACCAGCGTGGTGTTCGAGTAGAGCGGCGTGGAGAGCAGGGTGACCGTGTCCGGCCCATACGCGTATTTCGCGCCTCGCCGCACATGCGACCACCGCATGCCATGGCCTTGCACGATGCCCTTGGGCTCGCCGGTGGTGCCTGACGAATAGATGATGTTGAAGGCCCAGTCGGGCTGCGGTTCGACGGCAGCCGGATGCACGCCGGCGGGAGCGAGCCAGGCCTCGAAGCCCCGCCCGGCCGCGCAGCCGTCGAGAGCGACGCGCGGGATGGCGCCTTCCGCCGGCGCCCCGATGATGTCGGCCGCGGCCGCATCGACGAACAGGATGCGGGCCTCGGCGTCCTCGATCATCCGGGCGAGGCTGGCAGGCGTGGACCCGGGTGCCAGGGGCGCGACCGCGATGCCGGCGCGCAGCGCGCCGAGGAACACTGCCGCGTAATTCACGCTGGAGGACGCGCAGACCGCGATCGCGTCGCCAGCCCGCAGGCCATCGCGCTGCAGGCTCGCGGCAATGCGGTCCATCAGGGCATCGAGCTCGCCATAGCTCAATTGGCCGACGGCGTCGACCAGCGCGAGACGTTCGGGCGCCCGCAGGGCGTGGCCATGGATCAGTTCGGCGATGACGCCGAAGTCGCGCTCGAACATGCCGAGCGTCAGACCCCGGCCGCGTGGGCCTGCTGGTCCGCGTGGTAGCTGCTGCGCACCATCGCGCCGACGGCAGCGTGGCTGAATCCCATCTTGTAGGCCTCTTCCTCGAACATCTTGAAGGTGTCGGGATGCACGTAGCGGCGCACCGGGAGGTGGCTGCTGCTGGGCGCGAGGTACTGGCCGATGGTCAGCATGTCGATGTCGTGCGCGCGCATGTCGCGCATCACCTGCAGGATCTCCTCGTCGGTCTCGCCGAGGCCGACCATGATGCCGCTCTTGGTCGGCACCTCGGGGTGCAGCGCCTTGAACTTCTTCAGCAGGCTCAGGCTGAACTGGTAGTCGCTGCCGGGGCGTGCTTCCTTGTACAGGCGCGGCGCGGTTTCGAGGTTGTGGTTCATCACGTCCGGCGGCGCGGCCTTGAGGATTTCCAGCGCCCGGTCGTCGCGGCCCCGGAAGTCGGGCACGAGGATCTCGATCTGCGTCTGCGGGGAGAGCTCGCGGATGTTGCGGATACAGTCGACGAAGTGCTGGCTGCCGCCGTCGCGCAGGTCGTCGCGGTCCACGCTCGTGATCACGACGTACTTGAGGCGCAGCCTGGCGATGGTCTTCGCGAGGTTGAGCGGCTCGTCCTTGTCGAGCGGGTCGGGCCGGCCATGGCCCACGTCGCAGAACGGGCAGCGGCGCGTGCACTTGTCGCCCATGATCATGAAGGTGGCCGTCCCGTTGCCGAAGCACTCGCCGATATTGGGGCACGAGGCCTCTTCGCAAACGGTATGCAGATTGCTTTCGCGCAGGATCTGCTTGATCTCGTAGAAGCGGGTGGTCGGCGAGCCGGCCTTGACGCGGATCCAGTCGGGCTTCTTGAGCACTTCGCCCTGGATCACCTTGACAGGGATGCGCGAGAGCTTGGCCGCGGCCTTCTGCTTGATCAGCGGGTTGTAGTCTTCGGCGCTTTGCGCCTCTCTGACGACGGAGGGGACAACATCGAGTGTGCTCATGGCTTCCCTAAGGTGGGGCTCAAGGTGCGAGGTAGACGTTGAGCTTGCTGCCCAGCACCTGCGCCGCTTCGTCCCAGGTTGTTTGAACGCCGATTGTAGAAAGATCGACGGTCTGGAGTCCGGCGTAGCCGCAGGGGTTGATCCGCGAGAAGGGTTCGAGATCCATCGCCACGTTGAGCGCCAGTCCGTGGTAAGTGCAATGGCGGCTGACCTTGATGCCCAGCGCGGCGATCTTGCCGAGGCCGCGGAACGGGTCGGCGGGGTGCGCGGGACCCGTCAGCGCCGCATGCGAGAAAGGATCGTCCAGCCGGACGTAGATGCCGGGCGCGCCCGCCACGCGGTGGCCGGTGACACCGAAGTGCGCCAGCGTGCGGATCACCGATTCCTCGATGCGGTAGACGTATTCCTTGACATAGTAGCCGGCGCGGCGCAGGTCGATCAGCGGGTAGGCGACCACCTGGCCGGGGCCGTGGTAAGTCACCTGGCCGCCGCGATCCGTCTGCACCACCGGAATGTCGCCAGGATTCAGGACATGGTCGGCCTTGCCCGCCAGACCCTGCGTATAGATCGGCGCGTGCTCGCAGATCCACAGCGCGTCGGGCGCGTCCGGCCCGCGCTCCAGCGTGATCCGGCGCATCGCGGCATAGGTCGCGGCGTAGTCGACGCGGCCCAGCAGCGCGGTCTCGATCGCCATGCTCAGAGCACCACCTTCACCATCGGGTGCTTGGACAGCGCGATGTAGATCGAATCGAGCTGCTCCCGACTCGTGGCCGTGACGGTGATCGTCACGCCAAGGTAGTTGCCCGCCTTGCTGTTGCGCAGTTCGATGGTGGTGGCATCGAAGGCCGGGTCGAAGAGTTCGGCGATCTGCGTGATCGCGTGCACGAAGCCGTCGACCTTCATTCCCATGACCTTGATGGGGAACTGCGAGGGGTACTCGATCAGCGATTCCTGGCGCCCCTCGATGGGTGCGTCGGGCGATCCGTCGGGCGATGCGTCTGGTGAGGTGCTCATGCGTTGACTCCGTGTTCCTGTGTGCTGCGCTGCTTGGCTTGCTGGTAGCCCGCATACAGCGCCTGATAGACCGGGCCTGGCCGGCCCGAACCGATGGATTGCCCGTCGAGCGTCACGACGGGAAGGACTTCCTTGCCGGCCGAGGACAGCAGCAGTTCATCGGCGCCGAAGACCTCCTCGCGCGCGATGCGGCGCAAGGTGAAGGGAATCCCGGCGTCGGCGCAGATCCGTTCGAGCAGGCCGTAGCGGATGCCGGGCAGCACCAGCCCGTCCTTGAGCGGCCCGCTGACGGTGCCGGCCTTGACCGTCCAGACGTTGCTCGACGACGCCTCGCTGAGCCAATCGCCGCGAAACATGATGGTTTCCGCCGCGCCGGCTTCGATGCTGATCTGCCGCGCGAGCACCGCCCCGAGCAGACTGGTTGTCTTGATATGGGCCTTCTGCCAGCGGAAGTCGGGTGCGCTCACGCAGGCGACGCCCTGGGCCCGCACCGCCTCGGGCACGAGCTTCATGGGATTGATCATCGCGAACACGGTGGGCGTGAGGCCCTTCGGCATGGCGTGCTCGCGGGGCGCCACGCCGCGCGTCACCTGGATATAGACCGACTGGGCACCCGCCCTCGCGGCCGGGTCGGCGACCTCGATCAGGTGCATGACAATGGCGAACCACTGCGCGCGGCTGTGAGGATTCTCGATGCGCAGTTCACCGAGTGAACGCTCGAGCCGCGCCATGTGCTCATCGAAACAGAAGGGATTGCCGCCATAGACCGGCACGACGTCATACACGCCGTCGCCGAAAATGAAGCCGCGATCGAGCACGCTCACCTTGGCGTCGCGCAGCGGCGTGTAGCCGCCGTCAAGATAGCAAAGCGAGTCGGGAAGGGCGTCCAGGATGGGGTGCATGAGAGATTATGGTGGGGTCGTTCCGCGGCTTTCCAACCGTTGGCGCCGCCAACGGCGGTCAGGTCATTTCCGACCAGGGGGGTGGAACTTGGCGGATCAGGATGGGTTTTTACTTATAATCAATGGCTTTGTGAAATTTGGGTCGTCATTCGGGCTTCATTCGAAATGAAAACAATTGCCCGTGATGCCGAGAGGGAAGTCCAGGAGGACGCTTACGACCCGGATGCTGACTTCAAGCCGTTGAGCGCCGAGGAGGCGCAGCGGCTGCGCGACAAGAAGCCGCAGCTCTCGCCCTGGCGAGTGATCGCGGTTCAGGTCGTTGCGGGGCTCCTGGTGGCGTTGGTCGCCTGGGGTCTGACGGGGAGGCGAAATCTGGGGTGGTCCGCCGGGTACGGCGCGCTGGCAGTGGTCATTCCCGCTGCGGTGTTCGCGCGGGGTTTGACCGGGCGGTTCTCATCCCTGAATCCAGGCACTGCGGTGTTTGGGTTTTTCTTGTGGGAAATGGTCAAGATGGCCTTGTCGCTTGCGATGCTGATCGCGGCGCCAAGACTGATTACGGCGCTGAGCTGGCCGGCGATGCTGGTGGGCTTGGTGGTGACAATGAAGGCGGCGTGGGTGGCAGTGATGCTTGCTCCCCGGCGCCAGAAACTTAGAGACGAGTAACGGATGGCTGCTGAAAACGCTGCGGAACATGGTCAGACCGCTGGTGAATACATCGTTCACCACTTGACCCATCTTCAGAGCTCGAAGCCCGCGGGTGTCGCCGACTTCACGGTTTTCAATTTCGACTCGCTCTTCTTCTCGATCCTGCTGGGCGTCATCGGCTGCTGGCTCCTGTGGCTGGGCGCCCGCAAGGCCACGTCCGGCGTGCCAGGCCGTTTCCAGGCTGCCGTCGAAATCCTCGTGGAAGTGGTCGATCAGCAGGCCAAGGGCATCGTCCACAACGCGACCAGCCGCAAGTTCGTCGCGCCGCTGGCCCTCACCATCTTCGTGTGGATCTTCCTGCTCAACGCGATGGACCTGTTCCCGGTCGATCTGTTCCCTGCCATCTGGGGTTCGATCTTCGGCGCGGCCGGCGGTGATCCGCATCATGCCTATCTGCGCGTCGTT
The DNA here is from genome assembly GCF_056398605.1 of Variovorax sp. 01T432. Lineage (NCBI taxonomy): Bacteria > Pseudomonadati > Pseudomonadota > Betaproteobacteria > Burkholderiales > Comamonadaceae > Variovorax > Variovorax sp. 01T432. Next base: position 6,438 of record NZ_JBFTPS010000047.1, on the reverse strand, counting down.
CCCACGGCCGATCTCTCTGTGTCCATGGGCATGTCGGTCTCGGTGCTGCTGATCTGCCTGTACTACAACGTCAAGATCAAGGGCCTGGGAGGCTGGATCCACGAGTTGTTCACCGCCCCCTTCGGCAACCACTGGGCGCTCTACCCCTTCAATTTCGCGATGCAGATCATCGAGTTCGTCGCCAAGACGGTCTCGCACGGCATGCGGCTGTTCGGCAACATGTACGCGGGCGAACTGATCTTCCTGCTGATCGCCCTGATGGGCGGCGCGTGGACGCTGTCGACCACCGGCGTGCTCCTGGCCCTCGGCCACATCGTGGCGGGCACGGCCTGGGCCATCTTCCACATCCTGATCATCACGCTGCAGGCCTTCGTGTTCATGATGCTTGCGCTCGTCTACGTCGGTCAGGCGCACGACCACCACTGATCCGTTTTCGTTTTTTTCCTTTTCTCTTCAACCAAAGTCCTCTAGGAGTCATCATGGAAGTTATTAGCTTTGTCGCACTGGCCGCCGGCCTGATCATCGGCCTGGGCGCAGTCGGTGCCTGTATCGGTATCGGCATCATGGGCAGCAAGTACCTCGAGTCGGCTGCCCGCCAACCCGAACTGATGGGCGAGCTGCAAACCAAGATGTTCCTGTTGGCTGGTCTGATCGACGCCGCGTTCATTATCGGTACCGGTATCGCGCTGTGGTTCGCAACGGCCAACCCGTTCCTCTCGCAAATCGCCAACCTGCCGAAGTAATCGAATACAGGCTTTCTCGTCGATTCCACGTCCTTCCTTCCCAGTTTGGAATGGCTTCGGATTCAATCCCAAAGAGAGGGTGAAAAGTGAGCATTACCGGTACCCTGATCGTCCAGATGATCGTGTTCCTGATTCTTGTCGGGTTCACGATGAAGTTTGTGTGGCCGCCGATCGCGAAGGCGCTGGACGACCGTGCCCAGAAGATCGCCGAAGGCCTCGCCGCCGCCGACAAGGCCAAGTCCGAACTGTCCGCCGCGAACAAGCGCGTGGAAGCCGAACTCGGCCAGGCTCGCAACGAGACCGCCCAGCGTCTTGCCGATGCCGAACGTCGTGCGCAGGCCATCGTTGAAGAGGCCAAGGCCCGCGCCACGGAAGAAGGCAACAAGATCGTTGCGGCAGCCCGAGTGGAAGCCGAACAGCAGGCGCTGAAGGCGCGCGAGGCACTGCGCGAGCAGGTGGCCGCGCTGGCCGTCAAGGGCGCCGAGCAGATCCTGCGCAAGGAAGTGAATCCGGCCGTCCATGCCGATTTGCTGGCCCGCCTGCAGACCGAACTCTGATCAGCCATGGCAGAACTCGCCACCATTGCACGCCCCTACGCTGAAGCGCTCTTCAAGGCGTCTTCATCGGACCTGGCCGGCGCGGGCGCCTGGCTCGACAAGGTTGCCGCCATCGCCGGCAATCCCGAGCTTCAGCAGTTCGCGGACAACCCCAAGGCCACGCCTGAGCAGGTATTGGGCGTGATCGCCGGGGCCTACGGCTCTGCGCTGTCTTCCACGGCCAGCAACTTCCTGGTCGCCCTGCTGGAAAACGGTCGATTCGCCGCCTTGCCGGAGATCGCGAAGCAATTCCGTGTGCTGGCCAATGCGCAGAGCGGCACGTCGGATGCCGTGGTCTACAGCGCCTTCCCCATCGAAGGTGCCGCGCTGGACGGTGTCTCCGCGACGCTCGAGAAGCGTTTCGGCCGCAAGCTGCAGGTCACGGTCCAACAGGATCCGTCGCTGATCGGCGGCATTCGTGTGGTGGTGGGTGACGAGGTGCTCGACACCTCCGTCAAAGCGCGCCTTGAACAAATGAAAGTTGCGCTGGCGGCCTGAGGCCCTCAGCCCCCTTAAAGAAAGAAGGAAAGAGTCATGCAACTCAATCCCGCAGAAATTTCCGAACTGATCAAGAGTCGCATCGAAGGCCTCGGCGTCAGCGCGAACATCCGCAACGAGGGCACCGTGGTTTCGGTGACCGACGGTATCGTGCGCGTGCATGGCCTGTCGGACGCGATGCAGGGCGAAATGCTCGAGTTCCCGCCCAGCGCGGACGGCACGCCTTCGTTCGGCCTGGCGCTGAACCTCGAGCGCGACTCGGTCGGCGCCGTGATTCTGGGCGAATACGAACACATCTCCGAAGGCGACACCGTCAAGTGCACGGGCCGCATTCTGGAAGTGCCGGTCGGCCCAGAGCTCATCGGCCGCGTGGTGAACGCCCTCGGCCAGCCGATCGACGGCAAAGGCCCGATCAATGCCAAGATGACCGACGTGATCGAGAAGGTCGCACCGGGCGTGATCGCCCGCAAGTCGGTCGACCAGCCGATGCAGACCGGTCTCAAGTCCATCGACTCGATGGTGCCGATCGGCCGCGGCCAGCGCGAACTGATCATCGGCGACCGCCAGACCGGCAAGACGGCGGTGGCGATCGACGCGATCATCAACCAGAAGGGTCAGAACATGACCTGCGTCTACGTCGCGATCGGCCAGAAGGCCTCGTCGATCAAGAACGTGGTGCGTGCCCTGGAACAGGCCGGCGCGATGGAATACACCATCGTCGTCGCCGCCTCCGCTTCGGAATCGGCCGCCATGCAATACGTGAGCGCGTATTCGGGCTGCACGATGGGCGAGTACTTCCGCGACCGCGGCCAGGACGCGCTGATCGTCTATGACGACCTGTCCAAGCAGGCCGTGGCCTACCGCCAGGTCTCGCTGCTGCTGCGCCGCCCGCCGGGCCGCGAAGCCTACCCTGGCGACGTGTTCTATCTCCACAGCCGCCTGCTCGAACGCGCGGCCCGCGTGAACGACAAGTATGTCGAAGACTTCACCAAGGGCGAAGTCAAGGGCAAGACCGGATCGCTGACCGCGCTCCCGATCATCGAAACCCAGGCCGGCGACGTGTCCGCCTTCGTTCCGACCAACGTGATCTCGATCACCGACGGCCAGATCTTCCTGGAAACCAACCTGTTCAACGCCGGCATCCGCCCCGCCATCAACGCCGGTATCTCGGTGTCGCGCGTGGGTTCGGCGGCGCAGACGAAGGTCATCAAGGGCCTGTCCGGCGGTATCCGTACCGACCTGGCGCAGTACCGTGAACTCGCGGCCTTCGCGCAGTTCGCCTCCGACCTCGACGAAGCCACCCGCAAGCAGCTCGACCGCGGTGCCCGCGTGACCGAACTGCTCAAGCAGGCCCAGTACAGCCCGCTGCCCATCTCGCTGATGGGTGCCTCGCTGTTCGCGGTGAACAAGGGCTTCATGGACGACCTCGACGTCAAGAAGGTGCTGCCGTTCGAACACGGCCTGCACCAGTTCCTGAAGTCCAGCCACGGCCCGCTGCTCGCGAAGATCGAGCAGGCCAAGGCGCTCGACAAGGACGCCGAGGCCGAGCTGATGGCAGCCGTCACGTCGTTCAAGAAGTCGTTCGCCTGATCGACCACGCAAGGAGCCCCAATGGCAGCTGGTAAGGAAATCCGCGGCAAGATCAAATCGGTGGAGAACACCAAGAAGATCACCAAGGCCATGGAAATGGTGGCCGCGTCGAAGATGCGCAAGGCGCAGGAACGCATGCGCGCGGCCCGCCCCTACAGCGAGAAGATCCGCAACATCGCGGCCAATCTCGGCCAGGCGAACCCGGAATACACGCACGCGTTCATGAAGACACACGACGCGAAGGCGGCGGGCTTCATCGTCGTCACGACCGACAAGGGTCTGTGCGGCGGCATGAACACCAACGTCCTGCGCGCGCTGACCACCAAGCTGCGCGAGCAGCAGGCGGGCGGCGTCGCGATCGAGGCGGTGGCGATCGGCAACAAGGGCTTCAGCTTTCTGAACCGCATCGGCGCTCGCGTGGTATCGCATGTCACCCAGCTGGGCGACACGCCGCACCTCGAGAAGCTGATCGGCCCCGTCAAGGTGCTGCTCGACGCCTATGCCGAGGGCAAGCTCGGCGCCGTCTACCTCTGCTACACCAAGTTCATCAACACGATGCGCCAGGAGTCGGTGGTGGAGCAGCTGCTGCCGCTGGCGGCGGACTCGCTGAAGGTCGAGAAGGGCCAGCATTCGTGGGACTACATCTACGAGCCCGATGCACAAAGCGTGATCGACGAACTGCTGGTGCGCTACGTGGAGTCGCTGGTGTACCAGGCGGTGGCCGAGAACATGGCCTCCGAGCAATCGGCGCGCATGGTCGCGATGAAGTCGGCGACCGACAACGCCGGCAACGTGATCGATGAGCTGAAGCTGGTCTACAACAAGACCCGCCAGGCAGGCATCACCAAAGAGCTGTCGGAAATCGTTTCGGGCGCCGCGGCGGCCGCTGGCGTCTGAGTCGCCCGCTTTCGACGTCAACAAGATTTAAATTTTTATCGGAGCAGATGATGGCTCAAGCAATTGCAGCACAAGGCAAGATCGTTCAATGTATTGGCGCGGTGGTCGACGTGGAATTCCCGCGCGACCAGATGCCCAAGATCTACGACGCCTTGAAGTTCGAAGGCGGCGGCCTGACCCTCGAGGTGCAGCAGCAGCTCGGCGACGGTGTCGTGCGCACCATTGCGCTCGGCTCGTCGGACGGTTTGCGTCGCGGTCTGATCGTCTCCAACACCGGCGCTCCCATCACCGTGCCGGTCGGCAAGGCGACGCTGGGCCGCATCATGGACGTGCTCGGTCGCCCGATCGATGAGCGCGGCGATGTCGACCAGGCGCTCACCGCCTCGATCCACCGCAAGGCGCCGGCCTATGACGAACTCTCGCCGTCGACCGACCTGCTGGAAACCGGCATCAAGGTGATCGACCTCGTGTGCCCGTTCGCCAAGGGCGGCAAGGTGGGCCTGTTCGGCGGCGCCGGCGTCGGCAAGACCGTGAACATGATGGAACTCATCAACAACATCGCCAAGGCGCACTCGGGCCTGTCCGTGTTCGCCGGCGTGGGCGAGCGCACTCGCGAGGGGAACGACTTCTATCACGAGATGGCCGATTCCGGCGTCGTGAACCTCGAGAAGCTCGAAGACTCGAAGGTGGCCATGGTCTACGGCCAGATGAACGAGCCCCCGGGCAACCGTCTGCGCGTGGCGCTGACCGGCCTGACCATCGCCGAGTCCTTCCGTGACGAAGGCCGCGACGTGCTCTTCTTCGTGGACAACATCTATCGCTACACGCTGGCCGGTACCGAGGTGTCCGCGCTGCTGGGCCGCATGCCTTCCGCCGTGGGCTACCAGCCGACGCTGGCCGAAGAAATGGGCCGCCTGCAGGAACGCATCACCTCGACCAAGGTCGGCTCGATCACCTCGATCCAGGCCGTGTACGTGCCGGCGGATGACTTGACCGACCCGTCGCCCGCCACCACCTTCGCCCACCTGGACTCGACCGTGGTGCTGTCGCGCGACATCGCGTCGCTCGGTATCTACCCCGCGGTGGACCCGCTGGACTCGACCTCGCGCCAGCTCGACCCGAACGTGGTCGGCGAAGAGCACTACAACGTGGCCCGCGCGGTGCAGGGCACGCTGCAGCGGTACAAGGAACTGCGCGACATCATCGCGATTCTGGGCATGGACGAACTGGCCCCCGACGACAAGCTGGCCGTGGCCCGCGCCCGCAAGATCCAGCGTTTCCTGTCGCAGCCCTTCCACGTCGCTGAAGTGTTCACCGGCTCGCCTGGCAAGTACGTGCCGCTGGCCGAAACCATCCGCGGCTTCAAGATGATCGTGAACGGCGAAGCCGACCACCTGCCGGAACAAGCGTTCTACATGGTCGGCGGCATCGACGAAGCGTTCGAGAAGGCCAAGAAGGTCGCTTGATCTCAGGATCAGGCGTCAAAGGAACCCAGATGGCACACACCATTCACGTCGATGTGGTCAGCGCCGAGGAGTCCATCTTCTCGGGCGAGGCCAAGTTCGTCGCGCTGCCGGGCGAAGCCGGCGAGCTCGGCATCTACCCGCGCCACACGCCGTTGATCACGCGCATCCGTCCCGGTGCGGTGCGCATCGAGACGGCCGATGGCGGCGAGGAATTCGTCTTCGTGGCTGGCGGCATCCTGGAGGTGCAACCCACCACCGTGACCGTGCTGTCCGACACCGCGATCCGCGGCAAGGACCTCGACGAAGAAAAAGCCAACGCCGCAAAGGCGGCTGCGGAGGAAGCGCTGAAGAACGCCAAGAGCGACATCGACATCGCACTGGCGCAATCCGAACTCGTCGTGATGGCAGCGCAGCTCGCTGCGCTGCGCAAGTACCGCCAGAAGAAGTAAGAGCCAAGCCACGCTTCACAGTGGAAAGCCGCCCTCGGGCGGCTTTTTCGTGGTGCGCCCAGCATGGGCGCACTCCCGGAGGTGCAAGTCCTCCCGTAAGTTGATCACAGCGAACGAAGCGAAGCGCAACTGCATCAGGGCGACCGAGTGTGGGGAGGAAGCGCGGAGCGAAGCTGCGAGCCGATGGACAAGAACCGGA
>NZ_JBFTPS010000046.1:0-54438 GCF_056398605.1 Variovorax sp. 01T432 | reverse complement strand
GGGCTGGCGATTGGCAAAGTGCTCCATGACCTTGGCTCGCTTGATCTGCACGTTGACGATCTCACCCGTGCCCATGTCCACCGTGTGCAGCTGAAAGACCTGCTTAGCGATGTCCAACCCGACGACCACCTGGCCGTTCATGGTGCCGATGATTTGTCCCGCATTCATGCCTGTATTACGATTCACAGCGGATCCTCTGTGGTGTTTGTGAAGACCTCGGTCTATCACGCCTTGGGCACTTCGATGCCGTATCCATCAGAGGATCCACCCGTTTCCTGGGCGCGGCTCTTGGTGATCAATGGGTGCTCCATCTCTGCATTTCAATTTCCTTCCCCTTCGGGAGGGAGGCATCCATAGCATCTCAAGCGATCATCAAGTGATGGCAACACAGGTCAGACCGTGGTTGGCAATGCCCGATGCATACGAAGCACGCAAAGTGCGACACAGCCGTTAGGGGCGCCAAGCAGCACATCCCATCAGGGACTGCGACGACAACGTCGCGCTGAAGTCCGAATGTACGGGTGCAATCTTTCCTTCGAGCCATCAAGATGAAAACTTGGCAAACCGGGGGCGTCCATGTACGTATACATGCGTGTAGACCGTTTCCCATCATCGACGAGAGCTTGCAAAAGGCGCCGGGTCCATATATGCACCAGAGCCGAGTCGATCACGCCGGTCTTGTGTCTCACGCGTCGACAAGAAAGCGCTCGACGAGACAGGTCCAGTACGCAGCACCGATCGCAATGTTGTTGTCGTTGAAATCGTAGCCCGGGTTGTGCACGTGGCAAGCGCCCTCGCCGTCTCCATTGCCGATGACGAGATAGCAGCCCGGCACTTTCTCCAGCATGAACGAGAAGTCCTCGCTCGCCGAGAGCGCCGGCCCCTGCAGCTCGGTGTGATTGGCGCCGACCAGATCGAGCGCGACTTCGCGCGCAAACGCCGTCTCCTTCGGGGTATTGACCAGCACCGAGTAACCGCGCCGATAGTCGACCTCCGCGCGCACGCCGAAGCTCCCAGCCTGGGCGGCGATCAGTGCCCGGATGCGCTGCTCAAGCAGCGCGCGCATTTCGCGGGTCAGGGCGCGCACGCTGAGCTCGAGCCGCGCCGAATCGGGAATCACGTTATTCGCCTGGCCGGCATGCAGCGAACCGATGGTGACGATCGCCATCTCCATCGGATCGGCGTTGCGCGAGACGATGGTCTGCAGCGCCATCACGATGCTCGCCGCGGCCACGATCGGGTCGGCCGTCTGATGCGGCATGGCGCCGTGCCCGCCGACACCGTGCAGCGTGATCGTGGCGTAGTCCGACGACGCCATCATCGGTCCCTCGCGGAACACGAGGCGTCCCTGGGGCACGCCGGGGCCGTTGTGCATCGCGAACACCGCTTCGCACGGGTACTTCTCGAAAAGGCCCTGCTCGATCATCCGCAGCGCGCCGCCGGCACTCTCCTCCGCCGGCTGGAAAATCAGGTTCAGGGTGCCGCTGAACTCACCGTGCCGGGCCAGATGGTGCGCCGCGGCGAGCAGCGTCGCCGTGTGGCCGTCGTGGCCGCAGGCATGCATGATTCCCGGCCGGCCGCTTGCGTAGCGAAGGCCGGTCTTTTCCTCGATCGGCAGCGCGTCCATGTCGGCACGCAGGCCGAGTCGCTTTGCGCCGCGGCCGCGCTTGAGCTGGCCAACGACCCCGGTACCGCCCAGACCGCGCTCGACCGCATACCCCCATTGCTGGAGCTTCTCGGCGACTAGGTCACTGGTGCTGAACTCCTCGAACGCGAGTTCGGGGTTCTGATGGATACGGTGACGGATCCCGATGAATTCATGGGCCTGTTCGCGCAAGGCGCTGAGGTGTTGAGCGGGAGTAATCGGCATGGGCTGAGTTGGAGTCATTGAACGTCGAAACGGATCAGGGCCGGCGCGCCATGCTCGCGGGCAGCTTGCGCCATGGCAGGTCGGCCGGCTCCGCCGCCATAGGACCGGGCGCCTTGGCGACGAGGATCGCCTCGGCGATCGGCGCAAAGTCGGCACGGAAATGGACCGAGCTCTTGTTGACGAGAATCTTCATGCGCTCCGGATCGACACCGACGCAACGGAACAGCTCGCGGTCGAGCATCTGCGTCTTCGCGCTCGCGACGACGACAAACACGCCGTCGATCTCCAGGCACGCGGTCGGCCCGAGCTCGACGCTCGGCTCCATCGCCATGGGGCCTTTCAGCGCGACATGCCCGTCGCTCAACGCATGCACCCTGAAATCGCCGTGCAGCGGTGCGTCGCTGCGCGCTCCGGTGAACGTGGGCACGGCGGCGCCGAGCGACAGCGACAGCGTCGCGCCCACGCCGACGGCATGAGCGGCCGCGGCAGCCGTCGGGTCCCACAGCAGGCCGAGCGCCACCTGCTGCGGAAAGCGGCGTCCCGCGCCTTCGGAGATCAGCGCATGCAGCATGCCGGTGGTGTTGCTGTCAGCGCCGGCGCCGGGGTTGTCTTGGGTGTCGGCGATGACGACCGGGCGCACCGCGCCTTCGGCGATCGCGAGCGCGCGAGCGACCGCCGGACGCGGCGCCAGCACGTCGAGCCGCCATTGCGAGCGCGGCTCCACGATGCGCGCATGCAGTCGCAGGACGGCGATCTCGGCCCCTTCGCCGTGCGCCCAGACAACAGGTCCGCAGGCCGCGATGTCGGCCGCCGGGAAGCCCATCGCAAAGCTCAGCACGACGTCGTGAGCCTCGTCCAGCGCCTCCAACTCACGATAGATCGCCGCGGCGGGATCGGCCATCGTCGTCTGCGCATTCAACGGCAACAGGAACGGCACGCGCAGCGTATGCATCGTTTCGCGTTTGCCGCGTGCGAGGCGCTGTTCGAGCAGCCTCGCCGCGCGCCGACCGGTGTCCGCCATGTCCACATGCGGATAGGTGCGGTAGGCCACGAGGGCGTCCGCGCCATCGAGCATCCTGCGCGTGACGTTGGCGTGCAGGTCGAGGCTCGCAACGATGGCGACCTGCGGGCCGACCAGCGCTCGGATGCGCGACAGCAGTTCGCCCTCGGCGTCGTCGTGGTGCTCGGCGACCGCGGCGCCGTGCAGGTCGAGGTAGACGGCATTCAGCGTGTCCGCGTCCCGCGCATCGCGCACGTCGTCGCAGATCACGCCCGCCAGGCGCTCGAAGGCGTCACGCGTGACGTGCGCCGACGGCGTCGCGCCGGCCCAGCACGAGGGAATCAGCGTCCAGCCGCGCTCGCGGGCAGCGCTCATGAAGCCCCCGATCGGAATGTTGCCGGCGGACAACCGCTCGACCATCGCCTGCCCCTGAACGAACGCCGGAAAGGTCTCGCCCCGATTGAATGCGGCCCAGTCGGCGCGAGTGGACGCGAAGGTGTTGGTCTCGTGCAGAAAGCCGCCGATCACGATGTGACAAGTCATGCGCGCACACCCGGCGCTCCCGGCGCTGCCGTTGCATCGCTGCTGCCGAACGCGAAGCCGCGCCCTGGCGCGGCCGCGAGCAGGGCCTTAGTGTAGGGATCGCTCGGCGCGAAGAACACGTCGCCGACAGGACCCTGCTCGACGATGCGCCCACGCTGCATCACGATCACGCGGTCGCAGATCTGGCTCGCGACGCGCAGGTCGTGGGTGATGAACAGGATGCCGATCGACAGGCGCTGCTGGATGTCGTTCAGCAGGTCGAGAATCTGCGCCTGCACCGACACATCGAGCGCCGACACCGCCTCGTCTGCGATCAGCACCTGGGGCTCGCAGGCGAGTGCGCGCGCGATCGAGATGCGCTGGCGCTGGCCGCCAGAGAACTCGTTCGGGTAGCGGTGCAGTGCATCGGGCTTCATGCGCACCAGCCGCATCAGGTCTTCGGCGCAGGCCCACGCCTCGGCGCGAGGCATCCCGAAATTCAGCGGCCCTTCGATGATGGACGCGCCGGCCGTCTGGCGTGGATTCAGCGAACGGTACGGGTCCTGGAACACGACCTGCACCCGACGGCGAAACGGAGACAGCGCCCGGCCGCTGAGCCCGGCGACCGACATGCCGCCAGCGACGATGTCGCCGCTGCTCGGCTCGATCAGCCGCGCGATGCAGCGCGCCACGGTCGATTTGCCGGAGCCCGACTCGCCCACGATTCCAACCGTCTCGCCCGGATGAATGGTCAGCGATACCTCGTGCGCCGCATGCACGACACGGCGTGTGCCGGGCCACGCGCCGCTGACATAGGTCTTGCTGACCGCACGCGCGTCGAGCAGCGCAGCGCCGCCGGGCAATGGCGCGCGTGCATGGCGGCCGAGTTCGGGCACCGCGGCCAGCAGCATCTGGGTGTAGGGCTCGCGCGGTGCGCGCAGCACTTCGAGCTTGGCGCCCTGTTCCACCATGTGGCCGAGCTGGAGCACGACCACGCGGTCCGCGATCTCGGCGACGACGCCGAAGTCGTGCGTGATGAACAGCACCGCCGTGCCGTTCTCACTTTGCAGCTGCGCGATGAGCTTCAGGATCTCTGCCTGCGTCGTCACGTCAAGCGCGGTCGTCGGTTCATCGCAGATCAGCAGCGCCGGCTTCAGGATCAGCGCCATGGCGATGACGATGCGCTGACGCTGCCCACCGGACAGCTGATGGGGATAGGACGCCCAGATCCGCTTCGGCTCGGGTAGCTGCACGTGCTCGAAGATCGCCAGCACCCACGCGCGTCGCTGCGCCGCCGACAGCCGGGTGTGCTGGCGCAGCATCTCGTCGACCTGGTCACCGCAGCGACGCACCGGGTTCAACGCCGTCATCGGCTCCTGGAACACCATCGCCATCGCGGCGCCGCGTCGGCTTCGCAACTGTGGCTCACTCAGCTGAAGCACGTCGTCGTCGTGCAGCAGGATGCGTCCGCTCGATGCCCTCAGGCCCTTGGGCAGCAGCCCCATCGCCGCATGCGCGATGACGGACTTGCCGGACCCCGATTCGCCGAGCAAGCAGACCGTCTCGCCGGCGCGCACGTCAAAGCTGATGCGCTGGACCGCGAACGGCCTGTCGGCACCGCCCGGCAGGGCAACGCAGAGTTTCTGCACGGAGAGCACCGGACGCTGGCCCGGCGTCACTTCAAACGAAGTGGATGACATATGCTCACTCTCCCCGCTTGCTGAACTTCGGGTCCAGCGTGTCGCGCAGCCCGTCGCCGAGGACGTTGACCGCCAGCACCGTGACCGCGAGGAACAGGCCAGGGAACAGCACGTTGTGCGGATACTGGTTGAACTGGATGCGGCCCTCGGCCATGATGTTTCCCCAGCTCGGGATGTCTGCCGGCATGCCGACGCCAAGGAAGGACAGGATCGCCTCGACCAGGATCGCTGAGGCGCAGACGTAGGTGGCCTGGATGATCAGCGGCGCGATCGCGTTCGGCAGGATGTGGCGCGTGATGATCTTCCAGGTCGGCGTATCGAGCGCGATCGCTGCTTCCACATATGGCTCCTCGCGGATCGAGAGCACGACCGATCGCACCAGGCGCGCGACGCGCGGGATCTCGGGCACGGCGATGGCGACGACGATCGTCGCCAGGCTGGCGCGCCAGACGGCAACCAGCGTGATCGCGAAGAGGATGCCGGGGATCGCCATCACGCCATCCATCAGGCGCATCACGATACCGTCCAGCCGCCGGAAGTAGCCGGCAGCCAGGCCGACCGTCATGCCCAGCACGATCGCGAGCGTGGCGACCGCGATGCCGACCGCCAGCGAGACACGCGCGCCGTACAGCACGCGGCTCCAGATATCGCGCCCGAGGCTGTCGCTGCCCATCAGGAACCAGTGCGGAAAGCTGTCGCCGGCCAGGCTCATGAACTCGGCGTGCGTGCCCGGCAACAGGTTCGCGCTGCCCGGATCGATCAGTGTCGGGTCGATGGTGCCGAGCCAGGGTGCGGCCACGGCCGCGGCGACGAGCAGCGCCAGCGCGATGCTGCCGGCCCGCACGGCGCCATTGCGCAACGCGCGGCGCCACAGCGGGAGTCGCCTGCGCTCGCGGGGCGGCGCGAGGTCGCCATCGGCGTCACCGAAAGTACCGTCCACTACGAGCGGCGGCGTGACGAGCGATTTCTGGTTCATGGGCTGTCGCGTTCAGTAGCGGATGCGCGGATCGAGCAGCAGGTAGCTCAGGTCGACCAGCAGGTTGATCAGCACGTAGATGAGGGAGAAGAACAGGGTGATGCCCTGGATCAGCGGATAGTCGCGCGACAGCACGGCGTCGACGGTCAATTGACCGAGGCCGGGAATCGCGAAGACCGTCTCCGTGACGACGACGCCCCCGATAAGCAGCGCGACACCGATGCCAATCACCGTGACGATCGGCACTGCGGCGTTGAGAAGCGCGTGCCGCACCAGCACGTGGCGCTCCGAGATTCCCTTGGAACGAGCGGTGCGGATGTAGTCCTCGGTCATTGCCTCTGCGACCGCCGCGCGCGTCACGCGCGCGATCAGCGCGACGTAGATGATCGACAACGTCACGGCCGGCAGGATCAAATGGCGCAGCCACGGCCACAGGCCACCATCGATCCGCGCATAGCCCTGCACCGGCAGCAGTCCGCCCTTCAGCGCGACCGCCCAGATCAGCACATAGCCGATCACGAAGGTCGGGATGGAAAAGCCGAGCACCGAAAAGCTCATCAACGCGCGGTCGAGCCAGCCGCCGTGCCGCCAGGCGGCGAGGATGCCCAGCGGCACGGCCACGAGAACGGTGAGGACGAGCGTCAGCCCGGCCAGCGAGAGCGTCGGCTCAATGCGCTGGCCGATCAGCGACACGACACTCTGCTTGAGAAACAGCGATTCGCCCAGATGGCCGCGAACGACCTGGGCCGACCATTTGAAAAACTGCACCGGCAGCGGCTGCTCCAGACCCAGTTCGACGCGCACGCGCGCGATGTCGCTGGTGGAGGCGTTGTCGCCGACGATCAAGGCCGCCGGATCGCCAGGAGCGAGTCGAGTCATCAGGAACACGATCAGCGCGACGACGATGAGCACCGGCACGGTGGACGCAAGGCGGCGCAGCAGGAATGTCAGCATGGCGGAATCTTTCCTGTGAGATCAGACGACTCAGTCGGTCTTCTTGATGTTCCAGAACACATTGACCGGGGCCGTCAGCACGCCACTCACCACGCCGCGGCGAACTACAGACAGCGTCTTGAATTCGCCGATTGGCGCGAACAGGCCGCTCTCGTAGGCCTCGAGCTGGATCTCCTCGGCGAGATGCTTGCGAGCCGCGACGTCGGTGGTCGCGACGAACTCGCGCTTCAGCTTCTCGAGCCGTTCATCGCTCGCCCAGCCGAACCAGCCCTTCTCGCCGTTGCCGGTCAGCGGCGCAAAGTACATCGGGTTCATGGTGTCGCTGGCGCCCCAGCCCGTCATGAACAGATTCCAGCCGCCCTTGTCGGCCGGTTCCTTCTTCGCCCGACGCATCAGTAGCGTCGGCCAGTCCATCGCCTGCATGTCGACGTTGAAGCCCGCCTGCTTCAGCAGTTGCGCCAGCACCGGCGGCAGCTTGTTGAGCAGGGTGAAGTCGGCCGGGTACATCAACACCACTGGCTTGCCGTCATAGCCGGCCTCCTTCAGCAGCTTCTTCGCCTCCTCGAACTGCGGCTTGCCGGTGAAGAACGCGGTCTTGTCGGACGCCAGCGGCGAGCCGCAGGGAAAGATCGACGTGCAGTCGCGGTACAGGTCCCGGAACACCAGTTGCGCGCGCAGCATCGCCTGCTGGTTGATCGCCATCAGCGCTGCCCTGGCGATCTTCGGGTTGTCGAACGGGGGCACCAGGTGATTGAGGTGCAGGAAGTAGGAGCCCGGGACCGTGGCCTCGACCATGTCGAGCTTCGGATTCGTGCGCAGGGTGGCGTAGTGCTCGGCCGGAAGCCAGGACAGCATGTCGATCTCGCCGTTGGTGATCGCGCTCGCTTGGGTCTGCGCGTCTTTCAGGATCACCCACTCAACACGGTCCACATAGACGCGCTTGCCGCCTGCGGTGCCTGACGGCGCTTCGCTGCGGGGCACATAGTGCGTGTTCTTGACGTAAACGACCTTCTCACCCGGGCGGAATTCGTCCTTCTTGAAGATGTACGGGCCGGAGCCGGTGTAGTCGTCGATCTGCTTGTCGGCGGGCGTCTCGGCCACGCGCCGGGGCATGATGAATGCTGGGCTGCCCGACGGCTTGGCCAGCGCCTCCAGCACCATGCCGAAAGGCTCATTGAATACCATGCGGAAGCTGTGCTCGTCGACCGCTTCCAGCTTGTCCATCACCGCGAACATCTTCTGGCCCAGGCTGTCGCGCTTGCCCCAGCGCGTGAGCGATGTCACCACATCCTGCGCCGTCACGGGCGCTGCATCGTGGAACGCGAGGCCGCGGCGCAGGGTGAAGGTCCAAGTCTTCGCGTCGGCGGACATCCGGTAGGTATCGACCATCTGCGGTTGCACCTTGCCGGAGGCATCCAGTCCGAACAGGGTGTCGTAGATCATGTAGCCGTGGTCCCGGGTCACGAAGGCCGTGGTCCAGATCGGATCGAGGATCTTCAGATCCGTTTGCGGCACGATGCGCAGGACCTTGCCCGGGTCTTGCGCCGAGGCTGCGACGGCTGCCAGCGCGAGCAGCGCGGCGCCGACGAATCGAACGAAGGAGAAACGTGACATGGCGTCTGCCTTTGGGTGAGGGGGAAAAGTAAGGAAGCGAACTAGGGAAAACCAGCGGCACCGGCTCAGGCAACCCGATGCGCTCTCAAGCGCAGGAGGTGCTCTTCGACGCGGGCCACGATCTCGTCGCCGGACTTGGTCAGCTTCTGCAGGCAGCGCTCGAACACCGCCTGTTCCTCGGCGGTCAGCGCCGAGCGGAATGTGGACTCCGCGAAGCGGCCGATGGGCTCGGCGCTCATCACCGTGTCCACGCCCACATCGGTCAGCTCCAAGTTGATCTGGCGCGCATCCTCGGCGCCCATCGATCTCACCACCAGGCCACGTCGCACGAGCGCCGTAATCGCCTTGGAGGCCAGCGTCTTCTCCAGATAAGTTCGTTCGATCAGGCGCGTCAGCGTGAGGCCGGGCTCGCTGCCGATGAAGCGCAGCAGACGCACCTCTCGTAGGGTCACGCCGCACTCGCGCTCGTAGATGCTCGACGCCTGCGACTTCACACGCTCGTTGACCACGTCAAGTGCGACGGTCACGTAGTCGAGTTTGAGCTTCAACGGCTTGCGCGAGGTCGCGGAGGACTTCTTATGAAGTGACGTATTCATTAATTGATGCTTGCAACTAAAAGGATGGTAGCGGCCGCCACGGAGCCGACCAACAGGGGTAAACACCGAGGTCGGACACGTTTCCCTTGTTTGATCTGCGTCGGCTTTGCTGATAGCCTCATTTCGGTGGAGTATTCACCTAATTCAATATTCACCATATGAAGAAACTTGGCAGGCTGCGCAAGCCATTGAAGGTCAAGCTCGACTACGTGTCAGTCCTGCTCGACATCGTCAACGACCGCGTCAAGGCGGCCGGATCGGAGATCTACGAGCGCGAGTGTGGCGTCAACGTGCGCCAGATGCGGGTGCTACGTGCCGCCGCCCACGAGCCCGGAATGACTCGAGCGCGCCTGATTGAGCACGTGTACCTGGAGAAGACACTGGCCTCCAAGACAGTGACCGAACTGGTACGCCGCGGCTTGATGTCACGTACCGTCGGCGCGACGGATGCGCGCCAGATCTGCCTCGAACTCACCGACGAAGGCGAAGCCATCGTCCTGCAAGCCGAACCCATCGGACGCCGCCTGGAAGCCACCGCGCGCGGGCTGCTTGGCGAGCATCGCTTCGACACCTTGATCGGGTGCCTGCAGCAGCTGGCGCAGTTCGGCGAGGACGCCTCGGCGGATGTCGAGCGGCACCTGAAGCGCTCCGCCGGCAGGCGCGGGCGCTGACGCTTTCACCCCCGTGACCCGACCATGAAAAGGAAATCCATGCGATATCGAATCTTTGGGCGCGCTACCTGCGCAGTGTTGCTTGTACTGGCCGCTGCCGTTGCACCGGCGCAGGATGCGGGCACCGTGCTGCGCGTCGTTCCACCAGCGGAATTGAAGATCCTGGACCCCGTGTGGACCACCTCGTCCGCCACGCGCAATCATGGCTACATGGTCTACGACACGCTGTTCGGCACGGATGCCGATGGCCACGCGCAGCCGCAGATGGTCGACAAGTACAGTGCCAGCCCCAACCGCAGGACCTGGGAATTCACGCTGCGTCCCGGGCTGGCGTTCAGCGACGGCGCGCCGGTCACCTCCCAGGACGTGATCGCCTCGCTCACCCGCTGGGGCCAGCGCGATGCCATCGGCCAAAGGATGTTCGCGGAAATGGACAAACTGCAGGCCATCGACGCCAACAGTTTTCGCATGACCTTCCGGCAGCCCTTCGGCCTGGTCGCGGAGGTGCTGGGAAAGACGTCGGCGAACGTGCCGTTCATCATGCCCAAGCGGGTCGCACAGACGCCGGCCGACAAGCAGATCGACGACCCCATCGGGTCCGGGCCGTTCGTGCTGGACAAGGACGCCTTTCGACCCGGCGATCGCGTGGTCTACCTTCGCAATGCGAAGTACAAGCCGCGGCCCGAGCCGGCCTCCGGCACCGCCGGCGGCAAGCGCGTCCATGTCGACCGCGTCGAGTCGGTCGCGCTGAAGGACGCGCAGACGCAGGTCAGCGCGCTGCTCAACGGCGAGATCGATGTCATCGAGTACGCGCCGGCCGAACACTACCCTACGCTGCGCACGGATGCCAGGACCGAGCTGGTCGACGTTCTCCCGCCGCAGATGATGACGGTGCACTTCAACCACCTGGTGCCGCCATTCAACAACCCGAAGGTCGTTCGGGCGGCGCTGCTGGCCATCAACCAAGAGGCGATGCTGCGCGCGCAGGCACCCTACCGCGACCTGTACCGGCCCTGCACCTCCATCGCGCCGTGCGGCGCCGCAACCGCCGCCGGCGATGCGCCATGGTTCACCGGCAAGCCGCAGTTCGAGCAGGCCCGCAGTCTCCTCAAGGAGGCCGGCTACGACGGCAGGCCGGTGGTGCTGATGCAGCCCACCGATCAGGTGCTGCTGAACAAGTATCCGCTGGTCTATGCACAGTTGCTGAAGCAGGCCGGCTTCAACGTCGAGGTGCAGTCGATGGACTGGGGCACGCTGATCTCGCGGCGCGCTCGCAAGGAGCCGACCGACAAGGGCGGCTGGAACGTCTTCATCACCGGCTGGTCCGGCAGCGATGCGATCAACCCGCTGTTCTATCCTCCGCTGACCGGCAACGGCGAGCAAGGCTACTTCGGCTGGCCGAGCGACCCTCAGCTCGAGAACCTGAAGACCCGCTTTCTCGCCGCCTCGGATTCGGCGGAACGTCAACGTGTGGCCTCGCTGATCGGACAGCGCGCACTGGAGGCCGGCGTGATCGGCCCGATCGGCGAGATGAACGTTCTTACCGCCGTCCGGCGCGGCGCACTCAGCGGCCTGCTCAAGGGGCAGCTCGGCGTGTACTGGAACGTACGCAAGAACCCTGTCGGCACCAGGAGCGAATGACATGCATATCCTCATCGGCGGCTTTCAGCACGAAACGAACACCTTTGCACCCAGCCGGGCGGATTGGCCGGCCTTCAATCGGGGCGACGGCTTTCCGGCCTATGCGCGCGGCGCCGAGATGCTGGCGCGCATGGAACCCCTGAACTTCGGCATCGGCGGCTTCATGGCAGTGGCGCGCGAGATCGGCTGGCAGGTCGTGCCCTCGGTGTGGGCCGGCGCCACGCCGTCGGCCCACGTGACGGACGATGCATTCGAACGCATCGCCTCCGAGCTGCTGGAAGACGCGCGCCAAGCGCTGGCACGCGGCCAGCTCGATGCGGTGTTCCTCGACTTGCACGGCGCTGCGGTGACCGAGCGCTTCGAGGATGCCGAGGGCGAGTTGCTGGCTCGACTGCGCGCATTGATCGGACCCGATCGACCGATCGTCACAACACTGGACCTGCACGCCAACGTCAGCCCGCGCATGCTCGAGCTGGCTGATGCCATGGTCGCCTATCGGACCTATCCCCATACCGACATGGCCGCCACAGGCCGTCTCGCAGCCCAGGCTTTGCAGCGGCGCATCGCGCGCGGCACGCGCGAGCCGATGCACGCGCGCCGAATCCCCTTTTTGCTGTCGCTCAATGTGCAGTCCACCATGACGGAGCCTGCCGCTTCGGTCTACCGCCAATTGCTCGAGCTGGACGGCGCGCGAGGTACGCTGCTGAGCTTCGCCATGGGCTTTCCGGCCGCCGACATCGAGCATTGCGGACCGGTCGTCTGGGGCTACGGCGATCAGGCCGAAGCGGCCGTGCAGGCGCTCCACGCGTACGCCGTCGCCGTCCGGTCGCAGTGGCGTCTCGACTTGCTACCGCCGGCCGAGGCCGTGGCGCGTGCGCTCGCACTGGCCGAAGGAGCCCGACGGCCGGTCGTGATCGCCGACACGCAGGACAATCCGGGCGCTGGTGGCAACAGCAACACAACGGGGCTGCTGCATGCCCTGCTTGCCGCAGGGGCGGGGCGCCTTCATCCGCGGCAGGTGGCGCTTGGCCTCATGTACGACCCCGACGCCGCGCGCGCCGCGCATGCGGCAGGCGTCGGCGCGCGTCTGTATCTGAGCGTGGGACGCACCGAACCGACCTGGGGCGGCGGATTCAGCGATGCGCCGGTGCAAGGCGAGTTCACCGTGCTGGCGCTGAGCGACGGCCGCGTCGTCGGAGCCGGCCCCGTGCTCGGCGGCACGCCGGTGCATCTCGGCGCGAGCGCATGCCTTGCCATCGACGGCGTGCGAGTCGTAGTCGTCAGCGGCAAATGCCAGATGATGGATCGCGAACTGTTCCGTTTCGCCGGCGTCGAGCCCGAGTCAATGAAGATTCTGGTCGTCAAGAGTTCGGTGCATTTCCGCGCCGACTTCACGCCGATCGCCGAAGACATCCTGGTCGCGCGAGCGCCCGGTCCTGTCGCGGCCGATCCCGCGGACTTCCCGTGGCGTCGCTTGCCCGCAAGCATCGATAGGCGGCCATGAGTTTACGGGGTTCTGTCGATAAACCACATCGGCTACTCTGCGAGGTTGGCGAATCAGGG
Source organism: Variovorax sp. 01T432 (assembly GCF_056398605.1). Classification (NCBI taxonomy): domain Bacteria; kingdom Pseudomonadati; phylum Pseudomonadota; class Betaproteobacteria; order Burkholderiales; family Comamonadaceae; genus Variovorax; species Variovorax sp. 01T432. The sequence goes on along the minus strand of NZ_JBFTPS010000046.1, from coordinate 41,331 downwards.
AAGTTGACGATGAACGAAGCGTTGCGCAAGGTGCTCAAGCGACTGCACTACCCGCTGGAGGTGATGTCGCTGTGCGTGCGCTGGTATGCAGCCTACCCGCTGAGCCTGCGGCACATCGAAGAGATGATGGCCGAGCGCCGCGTGTGCGTCGATCACGCCACGGTCCGTCGCTGGGCGATGAAGATCTTGCCGGTGCTGGCCGCCGTGTTCCGACGACCCAAACGCCCGGTGGGCACAAGTTGGCGCATGGACGAGACCTATATCAAGGTCGCCGGCCAGTGGAAGTACCTGTACCGCGCGGTCGACCGCGAAGGCCACACCATCGACTTCATGCTGCGTGCCAAGGGCATTGTCACGTTGTCGATGGCGTAAGCTTGATCGAAGCAAAAGAAGAGATCGGCTGTATCACGGTCATCGGTATCCTGCGGTGGTGATCAGCCAGGCGGCGCGCTGGTACTTTCGATTTCAACTGAGCCTGCGCGACATCGAGGAACTTCTCTTCGAGCGCGGTGTGGTCGTCAGCTACGAGACGATCCGGCGCTGGAGCGACAAGTTCGGCGCGAGCTTTGCGCACGGCGCCAAGGGCGTGCGCCGCAAGCCGGGATCGACTTGGCATCTGGACGAGATGTTCGTATCGCTGCGAGGAGAACCCTTTGTGCTGTGGCGTGCCGTCGATCAGCATGGCACTGAGCTCGACGTGCTGGTGCAGAAGCGGAGTGACAAGATCGCAGCCAAACGCTTCTTCAAGCGCGTGCTCGCCGCCTGCCCAGAGGCGCCACGCAAGATCGTCACCGACCAGCAGCGCAGCTATCCAGCTGCCAAGGCTGAGCTCCCTGAGCTTGCGACCGTGCGGCACGTGTTCGTGAAGGCCTGTGCGCGCGTGAACAACCGCGCCGAGAACAGCCATCAACCCACCCGTGAGCGCGAGCGGCGCGTGCGAGGCTTTCGCCGGCCCGAGCGCACGCAGGCCTTCCTCTCGAGCTTCGGTCCCATCCGCCAGCACTTCGCTCTCAAGCGCCATTTGCTGCGCGCCTCGCTCTACCGCAAACAACTGGCCTCACGCTTTGATGCATGGCGCCTTTTCATGGGCATCGCCCAAAATCCGTCCGCCGCCTTCTACGCCTTTGATCCCCTGCCAGCTTTTCGACCTGACATCGCCAACGTGACAAAGCCCGATGAACTCATGCTCGAAGTGCCGACCCTTGAACAGTTCGTCCATGCTTTGCAGCCTCTGCGCCATCGATCCGCCCCCGGTTCAAAAGCCACAGCCTACCGGAAGCCGAAATTCGCACCAGAGCCCGGCGAGGCGCACGCTGGCGCCGCCGAAGTGACCGCTACCTCGCGTAAGAGGTCTGGATGTTGCGGCGATAGCGGTCGGGCGATTCCACCCACATCATGCTCGACGCGACGCTCGGATCGACGCCGAAAGCCAGGTCGGTGGCCACCATGCCGGCAGCGGTCGGCAGCACCGACATCTCGAGCTGGTCAACGATGCCCAGGCTCGCGTCGCGGCGCCACATCTGCACATAGGCCTGGCTCTTCGGATAGACATTGCTGGCCGAGAAGTTCAGCGTGCCTGATGCGAAGTCGTTGAAGGCCGTGACCGTGGCCGGCGCAATGATCGGGAACGCGCCGCCATCGGCGGCTTCGGCCAGCGTCAGCGGACGGCGCTGGATCGGCATGCGGTACGAACCGTCATTGGTCCCGGTCGGCATCACGACCTTGGTGCCACTGCTGTCGTAGGCCGTGAGCGTGTAGACCGAGTTGTCGGGAATCGCCGCGATGGCCGCGTCGCCGAGCACCGTGGCCGGCCCGCCCGTACAGGTGGTTGCCATCGTGTACTGCTCCGAACCGAGCCCGACGATCTTGAAGCGCCCGCCGAGCGCCGGTGGCTCGTAGCGCAGGCCGCCGGCCGGGAGCCCGGCGCCCGTCACCAGGATGTACTGGATCGTGCCGCCGTTGTTGGTGGTGATGTGGTCCTCGATGTTGAACTCGACACCGGTGTCCACGCAGGTGCTTCCCGACGTGCCGTGGCGCTGTGACGTGAAGGCGAACCAGTCGAGGTCGAGTGCGCGCTGGTCGCCATGCAGGCGCCAGATGCCGTCGGTGCCCTTGCGGATCTTCCAGTCGTCGATGCGGCCCAGTTCCACGCCTTGCGGGGTCCGCGGCGTGACCGACACGTGCGCCGTGATCCTGGTCGGATCGCTGTAGTCGATCTGCAGGATCTCGACGTCGGTGAATGTGATGCCGATGAAGTCCGAGGCCGCCGCGAAATCGGCAAGCCAGTCGGCGCGTTTCTTGTCGTTCCACGTGAAAGTGGCCGTCAGCAGCGGGTCGAGGTCCGCCGTGCTCGGCAGGCCGGTGGCGTACTTGGCGGCGAAGTCTTCGAGCACCTTTTTGACGAGAGCGGTGTCGGTCAGTCCGGTGGCGACGTTGTCGCCGCTCAGGGCGGCCGGGCTGGGCTCGGCGGCGGCCTGCTTGGCGAGGTCGTCGACCACCGTCACGCTGTTGAGGATGTTGGAGATGGTGGCGGTGTTGGCGGAGGTGTCGTAGGACACGCGGATCACGTCGAGCGCCTTGTCGATCGGGTCCGACAGCGGCGTGAAGCTGCCGTGCAGCAGGTCTATGGCTGCGTCGACGCCGAGCGCGGCCAGCACCGGCAACAGCTTTTCCTTGAGCTTGCTGACCTCGGCATCGACCAGCGCCTTGTTGGCGAGGGCGGCATTGCCGGTCTGCTCGAACTTGTCGAAGTAGTTGGCGGCGATCTGGCCCGCGATGTTGGAGACGACCAGGTTGGTCAGTTGCGTGATGTTGATCTTGCCGTCGATGTCGGCCTGCGTGGCGACCGAGTGCACCGTGGCGACGATGCCGTTCACTGTGCCTTGCGCGCGAAAGACGAAGGGCGCTGTCATGCCGCTGACGTCGACCGTGTACTGGCCGTTGCCGCCGATGGTGGAGGTCTTCGTGACGCCCAGGGCGTCCTTCACGGTGACGGTGCCCACGAGCGGTGCGCCGAGTGCGGCGACGCCGGAGATGGAGGCGCCCGCGGCCGCGACGTTGCTGCCGCTGCCGCCGGCGTCGGTGCCGGTGCCGGTGCCGGTGCCCGCGTCTGCCCCCGTGCCGGTTCCCGTCCCGGTGCTTGTTCCAGTGCCCGTTCCGGTGCCGCTCGACGTGCCCGTCCCCAGTCCCGCAAGGCTCGCGCCGTTGCCGCCGCCACCGCCGCCGCACGCGGCCAACGAAGCTGCCAATGCCAATGCCAATGCCAATGCGGCGTACCTGAAATGCCATCCTGCTGCCGAGTTCAATTTCATTGCGTCCTGCTCCAATTTTCCGAGGTGTTTGTGTGTCCGGTCGAGGCAACCGCCAGGGCTACGTTCAACGCCCCCGGAAGCTACCGGACGCCGCGCACCCTCACATCCGCAGTTCATGGGGTGTCTGTGGTGCAGATGTCACGGTGGGTCGTGCGAAGATCCGGCGCGTGTCCATGAACCGCGCAAACCCCATCAGCGTCGCCCTCGTCGAGGACGATCCGGGCATGCGCGCGCGCTTCGAGCGCGTCATCGCGGCCGAGCCGAGCCTGCGGCTGGCTTTCGGCGCATCGACGGCCCGCGAACTGCTCGACTGGTTTGCCGACAACGCGGTCGACGTGCTGCTGGTCGACCTGGGGTTGCCAGATTGCTCGGGGCTGGACGTCATCCGCCGTTGCCGCGACCTGCAGCCCGCCTGCGCCATGATGGTGTTGACCATCTTCGGCGACGAACAGAACATGCTCAGGGCGTTCGAGGCCGGCGCCGGCGGCTACCTGTTGAAGGACGGCACCGAGGCGGACCTGGCCGCGCACGTGCAAAGCCTGCATGCGGGCGGCTCGCCGATGTCGCCAATCATCGCGCGCCAGTTGCTGGTGCGCTGGCAGGGTCGCAGCCCAGTGCCGCCGGCGCAGGAACCCTTGCCTGCGCGCGAGGCGCTGTCGCCGCGCGAGAGCGAGGTGCTGGCGCTGGTGTCGCGCGGCTTCACCTATGCTGAGACGGCCGCGCGCATGGGCATCCTGCTGTCGACGGTGCAAAGCCACGTGCGCAACATCTACGGCAAGCTCGACGTGCACAACAAGGCCGAGGCGCTGTTCGAGGCCCGCCAGCTCGGCCTGCTGCGCTGATGCGTTTCCAGTGGACCGACGCATGACGCGCGCGCGGCGCATCGCCGCGATGCTGTGGGGCATGGCGGCCCTGTTGTGTTTCGTGCCAGCGGTGGCTGCGATGCCACCGGACGTTCTCACGCTCGACAGCGCCTGGGCCCGCCTCGAGCCCGACGGCGCCGCGGCGCGCGAGGGCACCGTCGATCTCGCACGCCGCTGGGATCGCGACTTCCCCGGACTTGGCGGACACGCGAGCTACCGGGTCATGCTGCCGCCGCACACCGGCGCCGAGCCCATGGCGGTGTTGTTCACGCGCGTGGGCAACCAGGCGCTGGTGCAAGTCAACGGCAGCACGGTGCAGCGCTGGGGCACGCTCGGCGATCCCGAGTTCGATGCCACCAAAACCATGCGCATGGTGACGTTGCCGGCCGGCCTGATGCATGCCGATGGCCCCAACGAACTGCGCGTGGAGGTCACGCTGCAGGCGCAGCGGCTGGGCGGCCTGTCGGTGGTGCTTTATGGGCCGCAAGACACCATCCAGGACCTGTACGACGCACAGACGCTCTGGCGCGATTTCGCGATGCTGGTGTTTGCCGCGGGGCTGGTCGGCATGGGCTCCCTCACCGCCGTGCTCTGGTGGCGGCAGCGCGACCCGTTCTACGGCTGGTTCAGCCTGGCCGCGTTCCTTGGCGTGGTGCGCGTGCTCGACCGAGCCTGGCCCGACACGCCGATCCCCTGGCCTGCGCTGGGCGTGATCGCGGCCACAACCTATGCCGCGCACATCGCCTTGATCTGCCGCTTCATCCTTCTCGCGCTGGGGCCGGTCAACCGCGTGCTCGACCGTGCCATCGACGTGGTGATCGTCGTCTCGGTGCTGCTCCACACGCTTGCGTTCGCGCTCCACTTGCCGGTGCTCATGACGATCGGCTTTGCGATCTTGCCGGTGCTTGCGCTGGCCGTGTTCGTGCTCGTCCTGCGCGCCGCGTTGAGTCGGCGAAGCGCCCGCGCGTGGGTGCTGGCCGGGTTGATGACAGGGGCCATCGCGCTGGGCGTGCACGACGTGCTGCTGGTGCGCGTGGCCGGCGCCAGCGGCCTGGTCAACACCTACCTGCAGCACGGGATGTTCGCCTTCGTGCTGCTCATGGCCTGGTTCATCGTCGAGCGCTACAGCCGGACGGTCGAAAAATTCGAGGCGCTCAATGCCGACCTGACGCGCCGAGTCGACGAGCGCGAGCGCCAGCTCGTCGAGGCCTTCGAATCGCTGCGGGTGCAGCAGCACCACCAGTCGGTCGCGCGCGAACGTCAGCGCATCATGCGCGAGATCCACGATGGCGTCGGCTCACACCTGGTGGGCTTGCTGAACATGGTCACGCGCAGCGGCGCGGACCCCACCGCCTTGACGGAGCAGGTGCAGATGGCGCTGGACGAGATGCGCATGGCGGTCGATTCGCTGCAGCCCTCACACGACGACTTGTCCACTCTGCTCGCGACGCTGCGCTTTCGGCTGCAACCCCGCCTGCAGTCGGCCGGCATTGAGGTGGTGTGGGATGTTGCCGAGTTGCCGCCGCTGCGCCAGCTCTCGCCGGCGGTGGTGCTGCATGTGCAGCGCATCCTGCTGGAGTCGTTCACCAATGTGCTGAAGCACGCGCATGCGTCGCAGGTCACGGTTCGGGTGCGCTGGCATGATGAAAGCGAATCGCAGCCGACGCCGCGCCTGGTGCTGCAGATCACCGACAACGGCGTCGGCCTGCGCGCGGATGCGCCGGCGCAAGCGGCGCTCGCGCATGGCCGCGGCGTGAACAACATGCGGGCGCGGGCGGCTACCATCGGTGCGGTGCTGCGTGTCGAGCCAGCACCCGGCGGCGGCGTGTGCGTCCTGCTGGAGTGGCGGGCCACGGGCGCCACGCCGGACTCAGGCGACCCAGCCCACCAGCTGCCGCGATTGGGTGAGCCCACTGGGCTGGACACGATCTACTAGCCCAATAGGCCGCTGAAGACCGATCGACTACGCCGTAGCACGCGAACGTTGTGCCATGAATGGCAGGTAGGTCTCATCCCAGGGCCGGCCTTTAGCCGTGGCGTGGCCGGGTTGTACTGGCACTTCGTCGCTTCGTCGACGTGGTGTAGATCCTTCTTACCCGGCGTTGCATCTCGTGAGCCGGCATTCATGACCTTCGCCAGACCGCGCCGCCAACGACTTCAAGCGTGCCACACGGTGCCTTCTGGGCGTGTGGATTGCATTGCTGCATTTACTCGTGACGAGCCTGGACAGCGCCTGCCTGCACCTGGGCGTCTTCAACACGGTTGCCAGCTTCGGCATTGCGTTGGTCAATTGCCCTGGTGCTGATCGTCTTCATGCGTTGGCGGCGCGCCCACGAATGGAGCCGCGCAGCAGGCTTTGCAGCCGCATGCGCGCTCGTTCTGCTGGCCGGGCTGACCAGGTTCGAAGGCCGCACGCGCGGGCCTGCACCCCGTCCCTTGGCAGGTGCCCGCGCAACTGCCTCCCTTGCGCGCCTCCCCCACGGCCTCGTCTGACCAGAACCTGACGAGGCGGCTTCCTACGCCCCTCATGCGGGCCGGTTCTTATGATCCCAACGCACAGCGATGAAGAAGCTGCGGGGGAACACACCCATGACCAAAGTGACAGTCGATCGCCGTCGCTTCCTGATCGGCGGCGCGGTGGCCGGCGTGTTGGGTGCGAAGGCTTCGGCCGACCTGCATGACGGCGAACTCGGCGCGCCACCCGCCACGTACCGCGGTGCCGTACCGTGGCAAGAGGGCGCGGCCGACAGCCCACCCGGCGTGACTGACGCCGAACGCGGATTCATTTTCTTCACACCGGCCGAAGTGGCGCTCATCACAGCCGCCGTCGCACGCCTGATTCCCAACGACGAAGTCGGTCCCGGCGCAGTCGAAGCCAACGTGCCTTTCTTCCTAGACCGTCAACTGGCCGGTCCCTACGGCCGCGGCGACCACTATTTTCTCGGCGGCCCCTGGCCCAAAGGGACGGCCCAACAGGGCTACCAGAGCCGCTTCAGTCCGGCACAGCTCTATCGGGCCGCGATCGTGGCGATCGAACGCCACGTGGGCGCGAACTTCAGCGGCGCGACTTTCGCCAAGCTCGGCCCCGACGACCAGGACAAGCTCCTCAAGAGCATGGAGAGCGGCGACCTCCAACTCGGCGATGGCGTCGACAGCAAGTCCTTCTTCACGATGCTGCTGCAGAACACCAAGGAGGGTTACTTCTCCGATCCGATCTATGGCGGCAACAAGGACATGGGCGCGTGGAAGATGATCGGCTTTCCCGGCGCGCGATACGACTACAAGGAGTGGGTCGCACGGCACGGTGAAGCCTTCCCAAATCCGCCGGTCGGCTTGAAAGGCCGCCCGGGTTGGCGGGAGACCTGAACGTGGCAACGCAACTTCCACCGCTCGACGCGGTGCTCGTCGGTTTCGGATGGACCGGCGCGATCATGGCCCAGCAACTCTGCGACGCCGGCCTGAGCGTGATGGCGCTGGAGCGCGGCCCATGGCGCGATACGGCGACCGACTTCGCCACGGGCTTCGCGCAGGACGAATTGCGCTACATGTGGCGCCACCACCTCTTCCAGAACGTGAGCTACGACACGCTCACCGTGCGCAACAACGTGAGCGAGGATGCATTGCCAATGCGTCATCTGGGTTCGTTCCTGCTGGGCACCGGCGTTGGCAGTGGTGGTGTGCACTGGAACGGCCAGATCTGGCGCTTCCTGCCATCCGACTTCCTCACCAAGAGCCACAACGAGCAACGCTACGGCAAGGATGCCGTGTCGAAGGATGACCTCACGGTGCAGGACTGGGGCGTGACCTACGACGAGCTCGAGTCTTCGTACGACGCCTTCGACAAGCTCTGCGGCACCTGCGGCAAGGCGGGCAACCTGAACGGGAAGATCCAGCCCGGCGGCAACCCGTTCGAAGGGTCGCGATCGAGCGAGTATCCGAATCCGCCGATGGCCCAGACCTATGCGCCCACGCTGTTCGGCCAGGCGGCTGCAACCCTCGGGCATCATCCCTTTCCGCACCCGACGGGCAACCTGTCCCAGCCCTACACCAACCCGCTGGGTGCGCAACTCGGCGCCTGCACGTATTGCGGCTTCTGCGAGAAGTTCGGGTGTGGCAACTATTCCAAGGCCAGCCCGCAGACGACGGTGCTTCCCTACCTGATGCGCAAGCCCAACTTCACGTTGAAGACCGAGTGCGAAGTGCTGCGCATAGAACTCACGCCCGACAAAAAGCGCGCCACCGGCGTCACTTATGTGAACAGTGCCGGCGAGGAATTCTTCCAGCCTGCCGAGATCGTCGTCCTGTCGGCCTACATCCTGCAGAACGTACGCCTCCTGTTGCTGTCGGGCATCGGCCAGCCCTACGACCCGAAGACTGGCGAAGGCGTGGTCGGCAAGAACTACGCCTACCAGACCATGTCGTCGGTCAACGTGTTCTTCGATGACAAGATCCTCAACCCCTTCATCGGCGCCGGTGCGCTGGCGACGGTGATCGACGACTTCAACGGCGACAACTTCGACCACTCGGGGCTGGGGTTCATCGGCGGCGCCTACATCGCCGGCATCGTCACGGGCGGGCGCCCGATCGAGATGATCTACACGCCGCAGGACACGCCGGATTGGGGCTTGCAATGGAAGCACGCGGCCGCCAAGAACTACCTGCGCTCCTTCTCGATCAGCGTGCATGGCTCTTGCATGAGTCACCGCGGCAACTACCTCGACCTGGACCCGACGTACCGGGACATCCACGGCCGCCCGATGCTGCGCATGACCTTCGATTTCGGCGACAACGAGCACAAGATGTCGGACTACCTCACCGACCGTGCCACCGAGGTCGCGAAGGCGATGAACCCGCGCGAGATCAAGCTCAACCGCCGCACCGGATCGTGGAGCGTCACGCCCTACCAGACCACGCACAACACCGGGGGCGCAATCATGGGCGACAACCGGGGCAACAGCGTCGTCAACAAGTACCTCCAGTGCTGGGACGTTCCGAATGTCTTCTCCCTCGGCGCGGGCGCCTTTCCGCAGAACGCCGGATACAACCCGACCGGCACGGTGGCGGCGCTGACCTACTTCTCGGCGCGCGAGATCATCGCGCGCTACCTGAAGAGTCCCGGACCGCTGGTTCAGGCCTGAGCCATGCGACGTCCTGCTGCACGCTCACGCATCGCGTTGGCAGGCATCGCCGCCTCGCTAGTTCCGCTTGGCCTTGCCGGCGTGGCCGTGAGCCAGGTTCCAACATTGCCCGCGCACCCGTCGACGGCCGTCACGCCGACCAGCCTGTTGAGCCAGCCCATTGCCGACGCAACGCCCAACGCGGCGCAACTGCGACGCGGCCAATACCTCGCGGCCGTGGGTGACTGCATGTCGTGCCACGTGCGAGCAGGCGGCGAGCCGCTGGCCGGCGGTCTCGGCCTGAAGACGCCGTTCGGCACCATCTACTCTTCCAACATCACGTCCGACCGGGAGACCGGCATCGGCGCGTGGAACAGCGACCAGTTCTATCGCGCGATGCACGACGGCATCGGCGCGCACGGCGAGAACCTCTACCCGGCGTTCCCCTACCCGTGGTTCCGCCGCGTGAGCCGCGAAGACACGGACGCGTTGTTGGCGTTCCTGCAATCCACGCCGGCTGTGCACTATGTGCCTCCGGCCAATGACCTGCCCTTCCCGCTCAACGTCCGATTGATGGTCAAGGGGTGGAACCTGCTGTTCCTCAAGTCGGACACGTACCGGCCTGTGGCCGCGCAGTCGGCCGAATGGAATCGCGGCGCCTACATCGTGGAGGGCCTCGGCCATTGCGGTGCCTGCCACACGCCCAAGAACATGCTCGGCGCCGACAAGTCGGGCCAGGACTTTCATGGCGGCAACCTCGACAACTGGTTGGCGCCCGATTTGACCTCCAACGCACGCACCGGCCTTGGAATGTGGAGCGCCGAGGACATCGCCCAATACCTGCATTCCGGCCGCAATGCGCGCGCGGGCGCAGGTGGGTCCATGGCGGACGTCGTCACCTACTCCGGTTCTCTCATGACCGATGCCGACGTGCACGCGGTCGCGCAGTACCTGAAAGGCCAGGCGGCCCGGCCCGATGAGGCGCAGCGTGCGCCACCCGATGCCGCTGCGATGCGCCGCGGCGCCGCAGTCTACTCGGATGTCTGTGCGTCATGCCACCTCGAAAACGGCGTGGGCCAGCCGAAGTTCTTTCCCCCGCTGGGCCACGACGCGATGCTGCAGCAAACCGACCCGACCGGCCTGCTGCACGTGATCCTGGCCGGTTCGCGAATTGGCACGAGCAACGCGACGCCTTCGCCGCTGACGATGCCGAGCTTTGCGTGGAAACTCAGCGACGCCGAGATCGCCGATGTGTCGACCTACATCCGCAACAGCTGGGGCAACCAGGCGGCCGCCATCGGGGCATCGACCGTGGGCGATGTGCGCAAGAAGCTGGACTTGAGCAAGCCCCGCCTCACGGTCAATTCGGGCGACCACAAGTGAACGGCTGAAGCGGCTCTGGTGCATGTATGGACCCGGCGCCTTTTGCAAGCTCTCGTCGATGATGGGAAACGGTCTGCACGCATGTATACGGCTTGCTTATGGGCAATGTCGCATTCGTGCCCGCAGCCTCGATGAGATCCGCGCACCCCGTCCTTCTAGAACGCACCGCAGGCAGTGGTTCTGCTCAAGGGGCCGCGGTGAGCCGCGTAGATCGTTTGGCATTGTCACGTTGCCGATGGCGTAACGTAAAGTTCCGCCATGCAAAAGAAGACGAGATCGCTCTATCACGGGCACCGGTTTCCTGCGGTGGTGATCAGCCAGGCGGTACGCTGGTACTTTCGATTTCAGCTCAGCCTGCGCGACATCGAGGAGCTACTGTTCGAGCGCGGCGTTGTTGTCAGCTACGAGACGATCCGACGCTGGTGCGACAAATTCGGCGCGAGCTTTGCATATGGTGCCAAGGCCGCGCGCCGCAAGCCAGGATCGACCTGGCATCTGGACGAGATGTTCGTGGCGCTGCGCGGCGAGCCCTATCTGCTGTGGCGCGCCGTCGATCAGCATGGTGCCGAACTCGACATCCTTCTGCAGAAGCGCCGCGATAAGGCGGCAGCGAAACGCTTCTTCAAGCGCGTGCTCGCGGCTTGCCCGGAGGTTCCCCGCAAGATCGTCACCGACCGACTGCGCAGCTATCCAGCCGCGAAAGCCGAGATCCCGGAGCTTGCGAACGTGCGGCACGTGTTCGTGAACGCCTGCGCCCGCGTGAACAACCGCGCCGAGAACAGCCATCAGCCCACCCGTGAGCGCGAGCGGCGCATGCGCGGTTTTCGCCAGCCTGGGCGCTCGCAAGTTTTTCTCTCAAGCTTCGGCCCCATCCGCCAGCACTTCGCGCTCAAGCGCCATCTGCTGCGTGCCTCGCTCTATCGCAAGCAACTGGCTGCGCGCTTCGACGCCTGGCGGCTTTTCACAGGCCTCACCCAAAATCCGTCTGCCGCCTTCTGAATCGCAACCTCCTGCCGATGTTGCGACCATTCACTGTCAACGTGACAACGCCGTATCGCGCCGTGTTGGCATATTTCGGATCCGGCCTATGTGTTGGGCGCCCTTTTCCCTGAGATCCGTGCCATGCGGGCGGCATCCGCAGCGTTCTAGTGAGGAGTTGCTATGTATTTCAAGAAACCCGACCTGCACCACTATATGTTGGTCGCAGTAACAAAAGCCCATGTCATTCAAAAGCTCCCGAACGGTGACTTTGAGGTGGGCCTTGAACTGGCCGACGGCGTCAGGCTCGAGCGCATTTATAAGCCCGTCGATTACGACGAGTTGATGAGCGACCCGCCGAAAGTGATCGTTTAGGACCGGGCGACACGGTTGGAGCAGCGGCCGTCGAAGGCCGCACTGCCTCACGGCCAATAGAGACGTTGCCTCAGCCCCTATGTACGCGGCCGAGCATGAACACCACGGATATCTCGCGCAAAGGAAGACTATGAACATCGCATTGATAGGCGTCAGCGGGCGAGTCGGCTCACGTCTGCTCGCCGAGTTGCTCGCGCGCGGCCATTCGGTCACCGGCATCGCCCGGTCTGCGGACGGAGTCGCGGCTCGTGCCTGCCTGGTGGTCCAGGTCGCAGACGCGACCAACCGAGCGCAGCTCGCGCCACTCCTGGCCGGACACGACGCGGCGATCAGCGCGACGCGTTTCGTTTCGGCGGATCCGAAGGCGCTCGTCGCGGCGGTCGAAGTGGCTGGCGTGCCGCGGCTGCTCGTGGTCGGCGGCGCCGGCAGCCTCGAGGTGGCTCCCGGAAAGGCGCTCGTCGACAGCCCGGGATTTCCAGACGCCTACAAGGCAGAGGCTATCGCGGGACGCGCCTTTCTCGACTTCATGCGCACGGAGGCTGCGCTCGACTGGACCTTCCTCTCGCCGTCGGCGGAGTTCGCACCCGGTGAGCGAACTGGAAAGTTCCGACTCGGTGCCGACCGTCTCCTCGTCGACGCCCACGGCAAGAGCTGGATCTCGATGGAAGACTTCGCGATCGCTCTTGTGGATGAGCTCGAACAACCAGCCCATTCGCGCCAGCGCTTCACTGTCGGCTACTGATCGATAGGGCTATATGAAATCCACCAGACGCGGGAAATTCGCGCTACTCCTCATTGTGGGCACAGCCTCGATCGCCTTTGCGCGGGTCATGTGGCCCTACGTCGGAGCTATCTTCTAGGGCATGTCCTGGCGACGATCTTTGCGCCGCTATTTCGCAGGAAACTTCGCTCGACCTGGGGTCGCGGCAGTGTGGCGGCGCTGGCGACGATCGTCGTCGGAGTTGCCACCGTAGGTACTCCGCTGGTCTTCCTGACGGCCGCTCTGATGCGACAAGCCATCGACTTTGGCGACTTGGGCGCGCGCCGGATTGACTTCGTCGCCTACGGCGGACGTGTCGCCGACGCCCTACCGTCCTGGGCCCACGCAGCGCTGGACCGACTGGAAGCCTGCACCTTAACCCTGGCTCGTATATTTACGACGCACATCTTCGACCTCGGCCTTGGCGCCTCGGATTTCGCGATCGGCGCGGGGGTAATGTTGTACCTACCCTTTTGTCTCTTGAGAGGCGGCGCGTCGCTGTCGAGGCTGGGCGGACTGGTGCTGGGATGGCGGGGCATCGAAGCTCCCGTCTTCTGTGGCGTCATCTTCGGCCTGCTCTCGATGTTGTCGGTGGTCGGCCCCGGTGTCCTGTGGGCACCCATCGCGATCTACTGCGCGATCACAGGCGCCGTCTGAAAGGGCGTGGCGCTGACCGTCTTTGGCGCGGTGGTTCTGACGACCGTCGACAACATCGTGCGCGCGCTTCTCGTCGGCCGCGAGGCCGAGCTGCCGGGCTATCTGATACTGGTTTCGACTGTCGGCGGCATCGCTTCCGTGGGCTTGGCCGGCGTGGTCGCCGGCCCGGTCATCGCCGCGACTTTCCTTGCCGTGTGGACACTGTGTTCCGCAACTCAGCCGCCAGAGCTTCCTTGAGACAGCTGTTGTGCGCAGCGCTCTTGTCGGCACGTCCCGCATACCAAGAGCACGGCGACGCCGCCACTGCCGCACCGGTCTTGCGTCAAGGTGCAATGAAGTACCTGACTGGAGGCGGATCGCCCTGTTGGTACCGCAATACCGCTTCGTTCAGGGCGCGATCGGCGTGGGAGACGCGCCTGAGCTCGCGCAGATATTCAAGCCAAGAATCGACGACGAAGGTTTCCATCCAACGGCCGGCGTTGGTAGTGTCTTCGAACACGCCCCAGCGGTACGCGCCGTTGCGCCGGCGACCCGCGCCTTGGCGGTCGACCGCGGCAAGGAAGGCATCCCGATTGGCCGCCGCGATCCGGTACTCGACCGTCACCAGCACCGGGCCCCGGTCGCCGTCGACATCGTCGGCGACCACCTGCTGCGGCCAGTACATGGACGGCGTCAGATCGGCGCCGGCGCCTGCCTGCAGCTTATGCCGTCGCAGCATAGGCACCGTCAGCAACGCGCCGGTCGCGGCGATGAGATGCGTAGCGAACAGCCCCTGGAGAGAGGCGACTTCCCCCCACGCGAGGCTGCCGATCGCCATCGCACCGAACATGACGGTTGCGTACGCTGCGAGCCCGCGGCCGCGAACCCAACCCGGCAATGCTGTCTGAGCCGAGACGTTGAGAGTGGCAACCACCATGATCCATGAACACCCAGCGAGCGCGCCCGCCGCGAGCGCAAGCGGCGTCTGCCGGGCTAGCGCGAGCAGCAGCATAGCCAGCGCGGTGCCGACCGGGCCGACATCCACGAGCCGATTCGCACCCAACCAGGCCTTGAGTCGCGGCAGGACGAAGGTGCCGGCGACGGCGCCGATGCCGATCGCCGCAAGCAGCCATCCGTAGGTCTCAGGGCCTGCCGCGATCTGCTGGCTGGCCACCAGCGGCAGCAATGCCCAATAGGCGCTCGCGAACAGGAAGAAGCCGCTGGCCCGGGCCAGCGTCGCGCGCAGCGGCCGGTTGTAGCGGGCATGACGCAGACCCACGAGGATGGCGTTGCCGAAACGCTCGGGCGGCAACTCCTGCGCCGGGCCGGCGGTCGGGCGCCACCAGAACAGCGCCGCGATGCAGGCCAAATTGAACACAACGTAGGCTGAAAACGGCGCCGCCATGCCCCATGCGCCGATAAGCACGCCAGCCAGCGCCGGCCCGACGGCGCGGCTGATGTTGACGCTGACGCTGTCGAGTGCGATCGCCGGCACAAGGTCTTCCTTCCTCTCGACCAACTGCGGGACGATCGCCTGCCAAGCCGGAGCGATCGCCGCCGCGGCGGCACTGGTCAGGAAGACGAACGCGAGCAGAACCGCCGGCGCGACGAGACCCTGCGCGACCAGGACCGCGAACCCGGCCGTGAGCACGGTGCCGACGATTTCCATGCTGAGCAGCAGCCGCCGCCGATCGAAAAGGTCAGCCAGTGCGCCGGCCGGCAAGCCAAGCAGGAACATCGGCAAGGCGCTGGCCACCTGCACCAGCGCGACCATGCGTGGCTCCGGGGCAAGCGTCGTCATCAGCCAGCCGCCAGCCGCGCTTTGCATCCAGACGACGACGTTGGAGACCAGCGTCGCCGTCCACACCACCGTGAAGGCACGATGCCGGAACGGGCTCAGCGGTGAGACGCCCGGTGGCATCAGTGGCCGCTCGAATCTCCGGCCCGGCTCGTTTCGAACAGAAACCACGTGCGCCGCTCGGTCTCGTCGATCCAGACTTCAATCAGGCTGGCGCTCGCGATGTCGCGGTGCTCGTCGCACAGGTCGTGCGTTTCGCGCAGGCGGGCGGCGAGCGTCTTGTTGTCATCGCGCAGTTCGGCGAGCATGTCCAGCGGCTCGACATAGTCGGCATCGTTGTCGAGCACGCGCTGGCTGCGGGCGATGTGGCCGATCGAGCGCAGGGTCGTGCCGCCGAGCTTGCGGATTCGCTCGGCGATCGGATCGGTCATCGCGTAGAGCTGGCTGGCCTGCTCGTCGAGCATGAGGTGGTAATCGCGAAAGTGCGGCCCGCTCATGTGCCAATGGAAATTCTTGGTTTTCAGGTACATCGCGAAGACGTCAGCGAGGATCGCGTTGAGCGCGCCGGCGATGTCGTCGGTCGCGCCCTTCTCGAGGTCGCTCGGTGTCGCTAACGGCGCCTTCTGACGCCGCTTGAGGTCCTGGGTCTTGCTGGCAGTTGGCTTCTTCATCGCATCGTCCTTTTTGGTCAACTCGTGAGACAACCCCGCAACCGAAGTTCGGTCCTCGCTCAGGATACGTCATCCGCAACCGCTGACGCAACGGCGGATCCCGAATGGTGATCAGGGGTGCTTCGTGGCGCTGCGAGTTGCCCCGGCCTCGACCACGTCGCCGCCGTAGCGTGACCTGCGGCTTCGCTCGTAGCGGCCCCGGGATTGCGGCTTGACGAAGAGCGCCACAACCTGCGGGTGGCGCGTGCGCACGCGCTGTTCGAGACGCGCGACCGCGTCTTCGATCTGCGGCGTGCGCAGCTCGTCTTCGAATTCGATGCTCAGCGCCGCGACGATTTGGTCCGGCGCAAGTTGCATGGTGATGACGCCGTTGGTCGCCGCCACGCCGCGTTCGCCGCGTGCCAGCGCCTCGATCGAGGCGGCAATCTGCGGGTCGGCGCGTTCGCCGATCAGAAGGCCTTTGGCTTCGCGTGCCAGCGTGGCCGATGTCGCAGCGAGCACCGCGCCGATGAGAATCGAGGCGATGCCGTCGAACACCGGCATCTGCAACGAATCCGCCGCGTAGGTGCCGCCTGCTGCAATCACGATGCCGATGAGCGCAGCCGAGTCCTCGAACAGGACGATGAACGACGGCGGATCCTTGCTCTTTCGGACTGCCTCCCAGTAGCCGAGATCACCCTTGGCGGCGTGGAAGGCGCGCTGCGACACACGCCACGACGCCCCCTCGAATACCAACGAAAGCGCGAGCACGATGTAGACGACGGTCACATCGCCGACCGGCGTGGGTGCCCTGACGCGCGTCACACCCTCGTAGAAGGAGACCCCCGCCCCGAGCGCGAACAGCAGCACGGCGACGATGAAGCTCCAGAAGTAGAGCTCGCGGCCGTAGCCGAGCGGGTGAGCCGGATCGGGCGTCCGGCTCGAGCGCCGCATCCCGTACAGGAGCAGCAGCTCGTTGACGGTGTCGACCAGCGAGTGAACGCCCTCGCTCATCATCGACGAGCTGCCGCTCAGTGCCGCGGCGATGAATTTTGTCACCGCGACCAGCAGGTTGCCGATGAGCGCTGCGTAGATCACGGTCTTCGACGAGTTCGCCTTCATCGCCGGCTCCGGGATCCGCTGTGAAGGGACAACTCGGTCAAGTCGAGTTCGGCGCCGATCGACTTGAGGGTCTGCTCGTCGATCCGGGCCGAGGCCTTGGCCTTGTACAACTCATCGCGCGCCGCCTGCAGGCCGACCAGCCGCAGTTCGCTGCCGAACGACGCTGCCAGCTCAGCATCCGTCGGCGCGCTGCCGGCCGGCACCAACTGACCAACCTCCGCGCCACCGTCGATGATGTGTCGGTAGCGCGCAATCAGCCCGCTCGCCTCCTTGCGGCACAGTTCGGACTGGCGTTCGTTGCACGCCGCCAGGAGCTCGCTCTGGCGCGCCTCGACTGCGGCGAGCGCCGCCTTCGCCGCAGCGACGAGCGCGGCCCGGCGCGCATGCTTCGGCTCGGCCCCGGGGCTCGTGCGTACTCCACGCAGCAAGGGCGGCAGGCCCACCGCCCCCAGCAACAGCGAGCAGAGGACGACGCCGAGGACGACGTCGAACATCAGGTCGCGCTGCGGGAAAGGTGACCCGTCGGGCATCAACCGCGGCAGTGACAGGATGCCGGCGAGTGCGATCGCCCCGCGCAGGCCACCGAGCGAGGCGGCGCATACCTCGCGCAGCCCAGGCCAACGCCATTCAAGGCGCGCTCGGTGTGCGATCCAGCTTTCGAGCGGCAACGTCACGCAGACCCAGACGAAGCGCAGGGCAATCAACGCGAGCGTCACGGCACCGATCAGCAGCAGCAAGCTGCCGGCTTCGCCGGGGGAGACGGAGCCGACGTGCGTTGCGCTCCGGACGCTGATCGGCACGTACAGGCCGAGCAAAAGAAAGATCAGCCCGTTGAAGACGAACTCGACCATGCCCCAGACGAAGCGAGCCTGCGTGCGCTGCACCGCGCCGCCACGGCGCGAGAAGTTGGTACTGTCCATCGCAAGACCCGCCGCCACTGCGGAAAGGATGCCGGACGCGCCGAAGCGTTCGGCGAGCATGTAGGCGGCGATCGGTAGCAACAGCATCAGCAGGCTCTCGGTCGCGGTGTCGCCGTCGGCCCGGCCGCCCACAAAACGCAGCGTCCAGTCGAATACGAACGCCAGCGCCGCACCGATGATCAGGCCGCCCAGGCCGACGGCAAGCAGGCCGAACGCGGCCGAGCCGAGCGAGAACACACCTGTCAACGCGGCCGCGAGTGCGAACTTGAATGAGACCAGGCCCGAGGCGTCGTTGAGCAGCGCTTCGCCCTGCAGGATGCCTTGCAGCCGCGCCGGCATCTTCGAGCCGGCGGTGATTGCCGAAAGGGCGACCGCATCGGTCGGCGACAATACCGCAGCCATCGCGAACGCGGCGGCGAGCGAAATCGACGGAACTAGCCAGTGCACCATGCTGCCGACACCGACGATCGTGAAAAGCACCAGACCGAGCGCGAGCAGGACCACCGGCATGCGGTTGCGGATGAGGTCGCGCTTGGGAATGCGCCAGGCATCGACGAACAGCAGTGGCGGGATGAAGAGGAGCAGGAACAGCTCGGGCTCGAATTCGAGGTGGAGGCCGCCGGCCGGCCAGCCGGCGAGCGCGCCAAGGCCTATCTGTACGAAAGGCGTGGGCACCGGTAGGTGCCGCGAGACGATACCGGAGAGGGCCAGCAGGGCAAGAAGGAGAAGGCACAAACGCAAAGTGTCCATCGCGCGACTCTCAAAGCCCAGGCCCGGGCCGCATGCCTGAGGGCCGCCGCTGCTCGCGCACCGTCGCTAGCGGCTCGAGCCTGTGTTTCCCCAAAAGCAGGGGCAGCTTGCTGGCGAGGTGCGGATCGATTTCGGCATCGAGCGTCGGCGGCTCCTGGCGCAGGTCAACCGGCCGAACTGCCCCCATGTACGCCGCGCGACTTTCAAGTTCGTCTGTCTTACTCATCTCGCATGCTCCATGACTGCATTTTCAGCTTCTGAGACGAAGTACGTTTTGTCGGGGGCCAAGTCCGAAGTTCGCTCAGCGGGGCGGAGTGGGACGACGACTGAACCTCGACTTGGAATGCCTCGCTAGGATGTCGATGCAAGGTGATGCCCTCGCCGTGTGCCTGTCGAATTTGACTTCCTCGACGCGCATAATGCACACGCAATCGAAAGAGGAGGTGTCGCGTGATCGATCCAATAACCTCACCCTACGCGGTGGTGCTGCTGCGTTGGTGCCTGGGCGCCATGTTCATAGCCCACGCCTTGCTCAAGTGGCGCGTCTTTACGATCCCCGGTACCGTCGCCTACTTTCAGTCGCTCGGGCTGCCAGGCTGGTTCGCCTATGTGACGATCACGGCAGAACTGGGAGGGGCGACCTGCTTGATCCTCGGTCTCTATCCGCGTTACGTCGCCCTGCTGCTGATGCCACTGATGATCGGCACCATCGTCAAGGTGCACGGCAAGAAAGGCTGGCTCTTCAGCAACAAGGACGGTGGTTGGGAATATCCGGCGTTCTGGACGGCGGCCCTGCTGGCGGTGTTTCTGCTCGGTGACGGCGCGGCGACTCTCCTCGCCTCACCGCCTTTCGGCCCGCTGCATTGACGGTGCGCCCGTGCGTCGACGCCGATCAACGGCGGGCAGCGCAAAAGGAGGCGGCGCATGAAGTGCGTTGATTAGGGTTGAGGACAGAGGGATTGGGTACGGATCGTCGGTGCCTCCGGGCCGCCCGGCCCAGAACTCGTGGCTGTGTCTCGCGCAAGAGCTTCGAACAGAGCGGCGGGAGTTCTTGACTACGCCCTCGCCTCCTCCCGGGAGGTCGAGGTCGTGCTCCTCCGTCGCTTCCGAGGCACAGGCTCACTGAAGGTAGGCAGTACGTCCCCAGACGCGGCCACTCCCGGTGAGCGTCTGACTGCGCGGCGCGACGCAGTGCTGCGGGAGATCGCCGCTGCCGGAGCGCAAATGCGCGGGACGCTTCCATCCGCGCGGCGTCGAGGGTAATTTGAGCGTCCGCCACCGGGGCGCGACGCTTCGTAAAAAGAACGAGCCGATCCCCCTACTTCGTACCCTGTAGGGTGTAGGTGAAACCAGCGGGTCGAACAAAAACGCGTGCCTTGATGGGTGGATTGCTCTATCGTTTGTGCGCGTGACCGGCGTGGCAACACGACAGGTGAAGGAGTCTTCATGGAGAAATCATTGACCATCGTTGCGCGCATTCTCGTGGCGCAAATCTTCATCATCGCGGGCTACGGCAAGTTGATGGCCATGGGCTGACCGCGCAGTACTTCGCCTCGGTAGGCCTGCCAATGGCCACTGCGCTGGTGCCTCTGGTCATCCTCGTCGAGTTGGGCGGCGGACTGGCCATCCTGTTTGGCTTCAAGGTCCGCTGGGCCGCTGCTGTGCTGGCGCTCTTTGCCGTGGGGTCCGCGTTCATCGCGCACCGGAACTTCGCCGATGAGGAACAGATGACCAATTTCATGAAGAACCTCGCGATGGCCGGCGGCCTGCTGCTGTTCGTGAAAAACGGGGCCGGCCAGCCCAGCATCGACGATCGGGCGGGCAGCCGCTAGACCAGCGCCAGCATCGGGCCAAGCCCCGGCTTCGCGCGCTGAATAGGGAAGCGGCATGAAGTCTGCGCGAGGCATCTGGATGATCGCCACGGCGGTCGCACTGGCTGCGAGTGCCGGATGCGAATGCTTTGCGCAATCGAACCTGACCCTTTATGGCGGCGTGGACTCGGCCCTGGTCTACGCAAACAACCAACTGGGAAGGTCGTCGATCTATGCGCGCAGCGGCAACCTTGCGGCGTCCAAGCTGGGCTTCAAGGGCATCGAGGACCTGGGCGGCGGCCTGCAGGCGGTCTTCGTCCTGGAGAATGGCCTCGACATCGAAACCGGCGCGACCAGCCCGCCCGGCTATGCCTTCAGCAGGCAATCCTATGTCGGCCTGGGCGACCATCACGTCGGGGTGCTGACCATGGGGCGGCAATACACGCCGTACTACCTTTTCGTCGGAGGGCCGCTGGGTCCCACCAACATCGTCACGGGCGCCACGGGCGCGCGTCCGGGGGACATCGACGGGCTCGACACCACGATCCGCGCCAACGACTCGCTGAGCTATACCTCCCCCGAATGGTCGGGGCTGCAATGGGGCGCGATGGTCGGACTTCCCCGTGGGGCCGACTCCGGGTCGGCCGGCAAGGCATACAGTGCGGCCGTCAAATACGACGCACTGCCGTGGAACCTGGGACTGGGCTATCTGAAGCTGAACAACGGCAACACGGCAGGGATCTGGAGTCCATCGGCGTCGGGCAGCTTCTCGACATCGCCGGTCAACAACGGCTACGTCTCGGCAGGCTCGGTCCAATATCTTGCCGCCGCGATGCGCCACACCCTCGATCAATGGGTCTTCGGCGCACATGCGACCGAGGTGAGCTACAGCCCCAGGAGCGACTCGTTGTTCAGGGAGACGGCGCGTTTCGAGACCGCGGGCTTGATCACCTCCTACCAGACCTCTTCCGCCCTCACCTTGGGCGCCGCCTTGACCTATGTCCGCGAGCGTCCCGCGAACGGCATCACCGATCCGGCGCAATACCGTCAGTTGTCCCCGTCGCAAATCTACTCATCCTCGAAGAGGACCGCCCTCTACCTGCTGGAGGCGCGCCAGCTGGCGCGCGGCAGAACGCTAAGCATCCTCGGGATCGGACATCCGATCGATGCGCTGGCGATGGTAGGCGACTCGCAAAACCAGACACCTTCATCAGGCGGCAACCAGACCGTGCTGATGTTCGGCATGCGCCATTCGTTCTGACAGGCAACAGACAAGGACCCATCCCATGAACGCCGAGGCAGCAAAATCTCTTCCCACCCCTCGCACCCAGCGGCGAACCCTGTTGGCCGGCCTGCTGTCCGCCTACACCGCGTCGCTGATCCCGTGGGCGCTCGCACAACCGGTGAGCGATGAGTATCGCGGTGCGTTCGCTGCGGTGTCGGCGCTGCTGGCGGGCCGGCAGTCGCTGGACGGGGCGCAGGCCGCACGCCTGTACGACGCGCTGAAGGCTGACGATGCGGGCTTTCCGTCGGCCACCCGCAGCCTGCTGGCGCTGATCAACGAGCGAAAGATCGACCCGCTCGACTTGCAGAAGGTGCTCGACGCCGAACACCCGGAACTGGCGCCCTTGCCGCGCAAGATCGCCACCGCGTGGTTCATGGGCATCGTGGGCAGCGCGGAGGCGGCTCGCTGCCTTGCCTACGAGACCGCCCTCAACGCGGTGATCGTCGCCGATGTGCTGAAGCCGCCCACCTACGCCTACGGCGCGTACGGAAGCTGGGCCCGCAAGCCGACCTGAGGAACATTCCATGGCCGAACAACTGTCTGCCGACTTCATAGTCATCGGGTCGGGCATCATCGGATCGCTCACGGCGCGCAAGCTGTCGATGCGCGGCGCTTCCGTCATCATCCTGGAAGCCGGGCCGCGCGTCACCCGGGATCAGATCGTGGCTCGGTTCCGGAACTCGGCGCGCAAGAGCGACTGGATGTCGCCATACCCGCCGGCACCCTGGGCGCCGCATCCGGTGTACCAGCCCGAGGACAACGGCTACCTGATCCAGGCGGGCCCCTACCCCTATCCGGCCGAGTATCTCCGCCAAGTCGGCGGCACCACCTGGCACTGGGCGGCCCATGCCTGGCGTAATGTCCCCAACGATTTCCGGATCAAGAGCCTTTACGGCGTGGGGGTTGACTGGCCCTTCAGCTACGAGGATCTCGAGTCCTTCTATCAGGAGGCCGAGGAAATCATGGGGGTTTCGGGCGCCCCCAACACCGGCTCGCCGCGCAACAAGCCTTTTCCGATGGAGCCAGTGGCAGAACCGTACGCCATGCGCCGCCTGCGCGAGCGGCTGGTGTCGGCCTATCCGGTCGTGAGCAACACCACCGCGCGCAACAGCCGCTCTTATGGGGGTCGGCCCGCCTGTTGCGGGAACAACAGCTGCCAGCCCATATGCCCGATCGATGCGCAATATCACGGGGGCATCGCCGCTGCAGATGCCGAGGCCGCGGGTGCCAGGCTCCTCTCGAACGCCAACGTCTACCGCATCGAGCACGACACGACGGGCCGCATCGTGGCGGTGCACTACTATGACCCAGACAAGGTCTCGCACCGCGTGACCGGAACGAGCTTCGTCCTGGCGGCCAACGGCATCGAAAGTCCGCGGCTGCTTCTCCTGTCGGCAAGCGACAAATACCCTCAGGGATTGGCCAACAGTTCCGGCATGGTCGGGCGCCACCTGATGGACCATCCGAGCACGTCTTTGACCTTCGATGTCGATGAGGACCTGTGGCTGGGTCGTGGCCCGCAAAGCCCCAGTTCCATCAACACCTTGCGCGACGGGCCGTTCCGCTCCGAGCATGCGCCATATCGCCTTGACTTCACCAACATCTCCCGGGTCGCCGGCGCCACGCAGTCCCTGATCGATAAAGGCGTGTACGGTCCTGAATTCGAAAGACGCCTTCGCCACAGCGCGGCGCGCGAATTCAACGTCAAGACGGTGCTGGAAGTGCTGCCCGCAGCAGACAACCGCATCACCCTGAGCGATCAGAAGGACGCCATGGGCATTCCCAAGCCGCAGGCGCACTACGCGATCGACGACTACACGCGCAAGGGAGCCGATGCAGCCAAGGCGGATTTCGCGCGCATCGCCGAAATGATGGGCGGGACGAACCTGCGGTTCAGCAAGGACGGCAGCTATGCCAACAACCAACACATCACCGGCACGATGAGCATGGGCAAGGATCCCGCGAGATCGGTCGTGGATGGCCACGGACGCACCCACGATCACGAGAACCTGTTCATCACCAGCACCGGCGTGCTGCCGACGGCAGGTACCTGCAATTCCACAGAGACAGGGGTTGCGGTTGCGCTCAGGACCGTGCAGCACATCCTGGAAGCCTCCGGCGTGCCAGGACCGGGACCCGCTGGGCCGCGCAGCGGACAGAGGACGCCCTCATGAAATGGATGACTCATCCGGGACGGGATCTGGGCGCCTTGCTGTTGGCCCTCGCCGGGATCACCGGGGCCGTCGCCGCGCCGGCAAATGCCGACACCGCTCTGGTGGAACGCGGAAAGTACCTGGCCCTCGCCGGCGATTGCGTGGCTTGCCATACCGCCCCGGGCGGCAAGCCGTTCGCGGGCGGACTGGCGATGCCGACCCCCCTGGGGGCCATTGTCTCGACCAACATCACATCGTCGACAAGCCACGGTATCGGTAGCTACACGTTGGCCCAGTTCACGGACGCTCTGCGCAGGGGCATTCGCGCCGGCGGTCAGCACCTGTATCCCGCGATGCCTTACACCGCCTATGCGCAGGTCACGGACGACGATGCGCTAGCGCTCTACACCTACTTCATGCACGGCGTCGCGCCCGCGGATACGTCGCCTCCCGCCACGGCGCTGCCGTTTCCTTTCGATGTCCGGCTGTCCATGGCCGTGTGGAATGCGCTGTTTCTCGATGACAAACAATTCGTTGCCGATGCAGGGCAGGGTGCGGAGTGGAACCGGGGTGCCTATCTGGTGCGCGGGCTCGCGCATTGCGGCGCCTGCCACACGCCTCGAAACGCCCTGATGGCGGAAGATCCATCTCGCGCCCTGGGCGGCGCAGAGATAGGCCCCTGGTTCGCGCCCAACGTCACGTCCGACACGGTCGCCGGCATCGGCGGCTGGACCAAGGAAGAACTGGCGAGCTACATGCGCTCTGGACACGCTGCCGGCAAGGCGCAGGCCGCCGGTCCCATGGCCGAGGCGATCGACAACAGCTTGCGCCATCTCGACGACGGTGACCTGCGCGCGATCGCGGGCTATCTAAAGACGGTACCCGCCCAGAGCGACGCGCAAGCGACCCGGCCGGCATTCGCGTGGGGCACCGCATCCGATGAATTGAGCAGCGTGCGCGGCGTGGCCCTGCCGTCGGACGGCGATCGCATGAACGGCCCCCAACTCTACGATGCCCACTGCGCGACCTGCCACCAGGCACAGGGACAAGGCAGTTTCGACGGGAGATTGCCGCCGCTCTTCCACAACACCGCGTTGGGACACGCACGGGCCAACAATCTCGTCATGGTGATGCTCGAAGGCGTCCGCCATCCTTCCGATGACGGCGGCGTCGAGGTGCTGATGCCGCAGTTTTCGTTCCTGTCGGATCAGCAGATCACGACGCTGGGCAACTATCTGCAGAAGCACTACGGCAATCCGCAGGCGGTGATCAGCGTCGACCAGGTGAAAGCGCTGCGTGCCGGCGGCGAGGCTTCTCATCTGGCACTCGTGGCCCGTGCGGGCATGGTCGCGGCGATCGTTGTCCTCCTCGTTCTCGCCGTTACATTCCTGCGTCGCAGGCGCGGGACGGCGCAATGACCGGCGCGCAATGGTCGGTCTCTGGTATTCATCTTCACGACTTCGGGAGTTCCGAAATGCAATCTATCCGTTCGAGGCGCCGGCCGTATCGCCATGCCTTGCTGGCGGCGACGCTGTGTACCGTGAATGCCTTCGCCACCGGCGCGCAGGAAGCGAAGCAGCAGGCCGAAGCCATTGTTTCGCGCATGACGCTGGACCAGAAGATCCAACAACTGCATGGCGCCGCTCCGCTGGCCACCAAGATCGCGGGTCCCAAGGACGGACCGATCGAGAATCTGCTTGTCATGCCGCGCAGGACGGATGGCATCGCCGCTCTCGACATTCCGCCTTTCTACGTCACGAATGGTCCCTCGGGCGTGGGGATGGGGGATGCGAACCCGCAGAAGCCGGCGACAGCGCTTTCATCGCCGATTTCGCTCGCATCGACCTGGAACACGGGCGCCGCCTACACCTTCGGCAAGCTCAGCGGATCGGAATCCCGTGCCCTGGGGAACACCCTGCTGGAGGCCCCCACGATCAATATCGCGCGCGTGCCGCAGAATGGCCGGACATTCGAGGCCTTTGGCGAGGACCCCTATCTCACGGGCCAACTGGCGGTCGCGAACATTCTCGGCATGCAGAGCGAGAAGACGATGGCGAACGTCAAGCATTTCGTCGCCAACAACCAGGAGACCGATCGGTTCACGATCAATGAAGTCATTGACGAGCGCACGCTGCGCGAGATCTATCTCTATGCCTTCGAGCGCGCGGTGAAGCTGGGCAACGCCGCGTCAGTGATGTGTGCCTATCCGAAGATCAACGGCACATTCAATTGCGAGAACGAGGCCCTGCTGGACCGCGTCCTTCGCAACGAGTGGGGCTTTGACGGCTTCGTCACCTCGGACTTCTTCGCGGTGCACAGCACCGTTGCGACCGCCTTGGCCGGCGTCGACCTCGAGATGCCGAATGGCCTGTTCTTCGGCGACAAGCTGAAGGAGGCCGTCCAGTCCGGTGCGCTGGCTGAATCGAAGCTCGACGAGAAGCTGGTCCGCCGTTTGCAGAAAATGATCGAGTACGGCTTCATTGGTCAGCCGCCCGTCGAGCGGCCCATTCCCGCGCAATCCCATCAACGCACCGCCCAGGCCCTGGCGGCCGAAGGCATCGTGTTGCTGAAGAACCAGAAGCACGTGCTCCCGCTCCAAGCCGAGAACCTGAATACCATCGCACTGATCGGCCCCCAGGCAACGCATGCAATCACCGGCGGGGGCGGCAGTTCGAGGGTCGTCCCATTGATGACGGTCAGTCCCCTCGAAGGCCTCCAGGCGCGCGCGGGCAACGGCGTGCGGGTGCTCCTCGACGACGGCAAGGACGTCGCCAGCGCGGCTCGACTGGCTCGCGTGGCCAGCGTCGCTGTCGTGATGGTGGGGGAAGTCACCAGCGAAGGCTCGGACCACGAACTCGACCTGAGCAGAGACGACAACCGGCTGGTCGAGGCCGTGCTGGACGCCAATCCAGCTACCGTGGTGGTCCTCAAGACGGGTTCGGCCGTGTACATGCCCTGGGAGCACAAGGCCGCGACCCTGTTGGAAGCATGGTACCCGGGCCAGAGCGACGGCGCAGCGGTCGCCTCCGTCCTCTTCGGCGATGTCAATCCATCGGGGAAGCTGCCGATCACCTTTGCCCGCACCAGCGGGGACTACCCTGCCAGTACGCCGCAGCAATGGCCGGGCGTGAACCAGGAGGCGCGCTACTCGGAAGGAATCTTCATCGGCTACCGGCACTTCGACCAGAACCGGATCAGGCCGTTGTTTCCCTTCGGCTTTGGCCTGTCGTACACCACCTTCAAATTCGCGAATCTCAAGGTGGAACAAACCAGGTCCCCGATGGGCACCGGGTTCGAGCCTGCCTGCTTCGTCTCTCTCGATGTGACGAACACGGGCAAGCGCCAGGGCGGCGAAGTCGCGCAGGTCTATCTGGGGCTCCCAACTACCCGTGATCTGCCTCAGGCGCCGAAGAAGCTGGCCGGATTTTCCAAGGTCGAGCTCCGACCTGGGGAAAGCAGGCACATCCGCATTCCCATCGAGGGCCGCGACCTCGCATCTTGGGACGTTGCCAGGCACGAGTGGGTCGCGGTACGCGGGCCGGTCGACATCATGGTGGGCGGGTCCTCCAGGGAAATCGCCTTGCGCGAAACTATCGTGCGCGAGCACTGACCGGGGACGGCGAAAGCATGCGCATGCGGCCTCCGCGCGAGTCTCAAACGCCGAGCGATCCGAGCCAGCGCACCGCTTGCGCCCATTCCGCGGGAAGAAGCTCGTGGCCACCAGGGAAGTCCGCACCCGCAAGTTCCAGCGGAAGCGTGGACGCCATCGCGCGGATGGCCTGGGCATCCGACGGCGGCATGATCCGGTCCGCGCTGCCATGGCTGACCCAGAGCGCCTTGCCGGCGAACGCGCCGTGCGGCGCCACGTCCGGCGCGACCTCGGGCAGCAGCCGGCCGTGCAACACCATCGCCGCGCGCAGCCGTTGCGGATGGGTCAGCAGCACGGAAAGCGACATGATGCCGCCCTGGCTGAATCCGCCGACGATAAGCCGATCGGGCGGCACGTCCAGCTGCCTGGCAGCGGACTGCGCCAGGTCGCCGACGAGAAAGCGGCTCTCCCGCTCCTGCAGCGCATCGATCCGGCGCTGGCCGTCGGCCGTCCGGTGAATGCCGAACCAACCGTAGGCGCCCTGATCGATCTCGTACGGGGCCCGCAGGCTCAGCACGTGAACGTTGGAGGGCAGCGTGGGCGCGAGGTCGAACATGTCCGCCTCGTTGCTGCCAACGCCGTGCAGCAACACAAGAAGCCACGGATCCGGTCCGGTCGCAGGAAGGTGCAGGAAATGAAGCGGAAGGCGCATCGGAACTCCGCGGAATTCTTCGTAGAGTGGAGTGTAGGTCGTATGCCGTTGGCGCTTGGACTTTAGAACGTTTAGTCACCCTCGCGGTCGCGTCCGGAACCACGCGGCAGGTTCCACTTGTAGCGCAGCGACAGGTACCGTAGCGCGAAGCACGCCGCCAGAGCGACCCAGGTCCGCCCGTTCGACACCCATCCCAAGCGTTCGCCAGCCACCTCGATGCCGGCGCCGACCAGCGCGGCCGAGGCATAGATTTCACGCTGAAGAATCACCGGCACTCGATTGAGCAACACGTCCCGAATGACACCGCCGCCCACGGCGGTGACCACGCCCAGCAGCACCGCCACTTCGGCGTTGTGGCCAAAGATCATGGCCTTCTGTGCGCCGGTCACAGCAAATAGTCCGAGGCCCAAAGAGTCGAACAGCATGACCGGGTGCGCGAGGCGCAGGATCAACGCGCTTGTGGCCATCGTCATCAGCGCCGCCGCCAGGGCGACGGCGAGGTAGCGCCAATCGGTCAGCCCCGCCGGTGGCACGGCGCCGATGCAAAGGTCGCGGAGCACGCCGCCGCCGCACGCGACCGCGAAGGCGATGGCGATGACGCCGAACCAGTCGAGGTCACGGTCCCTCGCAGCGACTGCACCGCTGATGGCAAAGGCGAAGGTACCGGCCAGGTCGAGAAAGGTGAACAGGCGGTGGTCATTCAGCCCGGCAAGAGCCAGTTCGTGGACGTTCATGCCCCGGGACACAGCCACGCGCCGGCGGCGGTCAGCATGGCTTGCAAGCCGGTCTCCAGCGTCGGATGGATGCGCGGCGCAAACTTCGGCGAGTGGTTGCTGGGGATCTGGTTGACGGTCTTTTCCTCCTTGGCCTTGGCGTAGACCGCCGGATCGGTGCCGCCGACGAACCAGAATACATAGGGGATGCCCCAGCTGCGACCGAAGATGCTGAAGTCTTCGCTGGCCGACGCCGGACTGGGCGCCAGCGAGGCGTTCTCGCCGAATTGCTGGCCAAAGGCCTGCGCTACTTTTTGCGTGGCGACCAGATCGTTCTCGGTCAGCGGATAACTGTTGATGGTGGTGAACTCGGGCGGGCGCTCCGCGCCGGACGCGTCGCATTCGGCGCAGCAGATGCGGCGGATCGACTTGAGCATGTACTCGCGCGTGTCTTCGTCGAAAGTGCGCATGTTGAGCTTGATGGTGGCGTCGTCGGGAATGATGTTTTCCTTGGTGCCCGCCTGCAGCGAGCCGATGGTGAGGACGGCTGGCTCCGTCGGCGCGATCTCCCGAGAGACGATGGTCTGCAGGCGCATGGTGGTCGCCGCGGCCATGATTACCGGATCGATCGAGGTCTGCGGCTGCGAGCCGTGCGAGCCGCGTCCGAACAGCTTGATCTTCAGGCTGTCCCCGGCCGACAGCGTGACGCCGGGACGGTAGTTCACGGTGCCTGCCGGGCCGACCATCACGTGCTGGCCGAGGATGATGTCAGGCTTCGGGAAGCGGCCGTCGCCCCAGTCGCGCACCATGGCGCTGGCGCCTTCGGCCGTTTCCTCGCCCGGCTGGAACACGATCATCAGCGTGCCGCTCCAGGCGGCGCGGTTCGTGGACAGGATGCGCGCGGCTCCGATCATCCAGGTCACGTGCATGTCGTGGCCGCACGAGTGCGCAACGCCGACCTCGTCGCCGTCCGCGTCGCGCGCCGTCACGGTGCTGGCATACGGCAGCCCGGTGTTCTCGGCCATCGGCAGCGCATCCATGTCGGCGCGCAACATCACTGTCGGGCCAGCGCCATTCTTCATCACGCTCACCACGCCGGTCACGCCGATGTTGCGCGTCACCTCGTAGCCCAGACGCTCCATCTCGTCGGCGACGATCTTCGCGGTGCGGACCTCCTGCATCGACAACTCGGGATGCTGATGGATGTCCTTGTAGAGCGTCTCGAGATCGGTCATCATGGCGGGTTCAGAAGAGGCGAGTGCCTGGGTGAGGGGATTCATGACACCTCCAGGAGTGAAGAAGCGAGGTTGAAGGAATTCCAGTGGGAAGAGGTGTGGCCCGAGGCCGGTTTGTGGGTGCTTGCCGTCAGCGCCGAACTCAGGCCTGTGCCTTCCTTCCCTTTGGAATCGTGAGCATGATCGCGACCATCGCCATGGCGACCATGAACACGTTGAAGCCAAGCGCGACGATGGCGGCCTCCCGCACGGCAAGGTTGTCTTGGCGGCCACTGAAGGTGATCACGCCGTCCAGCCAGTTCACGCTCGAACTATTGGCGCTCAGCGCCGTGAAAATGGCGGCAGAAATCGCCACGCCGAAGGCGGCGCCCAGCGACGATGCCATCTTGTAGATGCCCGAACCCGATCCCGTCTGGGCCGCCGGCAGGTTCGACAGGGCCGCATCAGTCGAGGGGGTGGCGTAGAACGCCAGGCCGACGCCAAACAAGGTGTAGCCCAGGCTCGCCAAGATCTTGTAATTCGACAGCAGCAGGTTGGCGGGCGACACCAGCAGGATCGCGAGGCCTGTGATCAGGCAGCCCCAAATCATCGGCTTGCGCGGACCGAAGCGCTGCAGCAGTTTTTCGCCCACGCGGATGAAGGCGATGATGGCGACTGCGTAGCCCAGCGTGAGGAAGCCGGCCTGCTGGGCGTTCATGTTGCCGCCGATCTGCACCAGTTGCAGCGACACGATCAGCGTACCGGCGGTCCCGTTGATCAGGAAGTTGGAGATCGTCGCGCCGGTGTAGGTCGCGTTCTTGAACAGGCTGAAGTCGAAGAAGGCATTGGGTGCCTTGTCTTCAATGCGGACGAACAGCCAGCCGACCACCACCGTGGCCGCCAGCAGACCCAGGCCGACGAGGCTGGTCCAGCCCAACTTGTTGCCCTGCGTCACCAGCACCTGCAGTGCCACCATGGCGACCATGAACGCAAGCACGCCAGACAGGTCGAACTTGTACTCGCCTTTGGTCTCGGCCTTGCTTTCGGGCGCGCCGCGCATCATCCACAGGCCGAGCACGCTGACGGCGATGGCCACCCAGAAAATCGATCGCCAGCCAAAGTTCTGCGACATCAGGCCGCCGACGAGCGAGCACAGGCCTGAGCCGCCCCAGGAGCCTATCGACCACATGCTGATGGCACGCTGGCGTTCGGCGCCGTCCCAAAACGCTTTCACCAGCGCCAGGCTGGCCGGCATGATGCAGGCGGCCGACAGGCCTTGCAGCGCACGGCCAAGCAGCATGACCGGCGCGGCCAGTTGTCCCCGCGGCGTGATCGCCACCAGGAGCGAGCCGGCGATGCTCAGGTAAAAGCCGATGCGAGTGATCTTCATCCGGCCCACACGGTCGGCCAAGCCGCCCATCACCACGATGAAGATCCCCGAGAACAGCGAGGTGATGGCTACCGCGACGTTCATCATGTTCGCATCCATCCCGAGGTCGCGGCTCATGTCGGGCGCGATGTTGAGCGTCGTCTGGGCAAACAGCCAGAACGCGACGACGCCCATGATGATGCCGAAAAGCAACCGATCGTTGCCCTTGTACGGCACGGGTTGAACGCTGATAGTCATGCCCTTTTTCAGTGCGCCTGCGCCTAGCTTGTCTCGAAGGCTGCGTTACCGAGAAAGCACCATCGATCGACAACCTGTTCGTTTCTCTGGTGCTGTGCGGGTCATACCTCCGCGGCCTGACCTGCTGCTGACCGCTGGCCACCACCTGTGGGCGCAGCTGCGCAAGTCATGCCGAGCCCCTGGGCTGGCCTGCCGGCATCGGTGTCATGCGTCGCGCGGCAGCACCGCAAGAACGCGTGCGATGAACTGGTGGAAATCCGACATGTAGTTGCGCAGGAACTCCGCCGTGCTTTCGTTGGTCACGTCGCCGTCTTCGGTGATGAGGCCCGCGGTGAACTGGATGTAGGCCTCCGGTGCGTTCATCTGAGGCGCGTTGCAGAAGCCAAGCACGCTGCGCAGGCTCTGCTGGGCCACCGCTGTGCCAATGGCGCCGGGCGATGTGCCAATCACGGCAGAGGGCTTGTGCGTGAAGGAGTTCTTCCCCCACGGCCGACTGGCCCAGTCGATGGCATTCTTGAGGCCGCCGGGAATCGAACGGTTGTATTCCGGTGTGACGAAAAGCAGCGCATCGACATCGGCGATCGCCTGCTTGAAGGCCCGGGCCACCGGCGGGTAGTCGGCGTCATAGTCGTAACTGTAGAGGGGCAAGTCCTTGATCGGGATCTCTGAAAACACCAGCGCGGGCGGCGCCAGCTTCACCAGCGCCTTGGCGAGCTGCCGATTGATGGAGGCCTTGGCGAGGCTGCCGATCAGGTAGCCAACTTTGTGCGTAGTCATATGAATTTCCTTTCAACACCGAGGCCGATGCCACCGTCCGACTGGCCGACGTTTGGTTTGCGGTTTGCGGCTTGCAGCTACAGAGCTTGGGAGAACAGATCCTGTGAAGCTGGATGGGTCACGATACGCGCATCGGCATCTGCTGAGAAGAGCGCACCGACGGGCGCGTGGCCCATAGATTGCCAACCTTTGACTTCAGCATCTCGGCGTTGAACATCGGGTACCTCTCAACTCGTCGACTGAACGGAGCGCTTCATGGTCGATGGGGTTGCAGGGATTGCAGCTTCTCAGGCTGCGCGCTTCGCGCGCTCGCGTCGGAGGCTTAAGACGGAACGGAACCACTACCTGATCACGTCGGTCAGGCTCTGAAAAGAAAATCTGCAGCAGACGGGCACCAAGGTCGAGGCACGCAGGGCGATGAAGCATGTCATGATCGCTGGCCGCGTCGACTCAGAAGATCTGACGTTTGTGATGTCATCGCGCCCAGGGCGATTTGGCTATCCGAACCGCAGCCCCTATTCCACCGTCAAGTGGGGGCTGATCGGCTCAAGGAAAACGCGGTCGACGGAGCACGGCGAGCACAACATCCGACCAAACGCGATCCTTCCCGGTGCGGTGGACCGGTGATCGCATTCAACGCGTGTTCGAGGGCCGGGATCAGGCGGCAGGCAAGAGCATCAACGAGATCAAGGCGCCCGCGGTCTCCCATTCAGAAATGCCTGCCGGAAAGATGTTGGCCACAGGCTGATGCCCAAGCCGTGTAGCGGAACACGAGAGCTAGTGCGGTCCGCCACCCTGTTCTGTACCTGTCCCGCAGTGGCCGCGAGAGCAGCCTTGGCTCGCGTGACCTTGGCGAGGATGTCAGAGGCGCGTGCCGTCCAGATGAACGCCTTCGGCTCGATGTTGTGATGGGCGACGCAAAGGTCGACTCGCCGGCGTTTGGCCCGCATCCTGCCACACCGGCGCCTGCGCCACGGGCCCAGGGTAGAACCTCAGTTTTGCTCAGACCTGCTGTTCGTTGGTGTTCTTGACGGCGGTGGGAGGAGGTGTCATTCTGGTGCGTAGTCCTACTCATCAGAGCGCCAGGGAGTACGTATGAGCATCAGAACAACCCCCATCGAGTCGTTGGTGGACCTATCGAAGGCTCTCGCTCACCCGGAGCCGTGCAACCTGCAGCTGCAGACGTCGGTACTGAGTCCGTACTCGATAACCCTGCCGCCGGGCTTCCTGCTTACAGGTAGGGACAAGGACAGCTGCATTCTGAGTTTCAGCAACGGCGACGGCGTCGGATTGACCGCCGATAACCGCATCGAGAACTTGACGGTCATGGCGACGCCCTCAGCACGCGCCATTTATACGCAGACAGGCCTTGCGGACATGGGCAGCATCACGCTCAATGACTTGTGCGTCACGGGACAGCTGTCCATCATTGTGCGCGGCGGGACCAAAAACCTGAACCTCACGGTCGACAAGCTCCACGTTGCGGCGTGCGATTGCCGTCGCTACAGCGAACAGCCGCAGAAGTACGGGGTGAACGTCTACCAAGGGGCCCTGACCGTCTACAACTTCAACGGCGACCCCGACTCGAAGATTCGCGCTTCCTTGACCAACATCACGGCGGGGAGCCGGAACGCGCCCGTCATCGGCTCGGGCGTCTTTGTGAGCGGGTTCAGCGACAACGGCGGCTGGGTCGAACTGGAGAAGCTCACCACCGGGGCCGTCTACTCGAACGGTATGTTGCCTTACGGTACCGCCGACATCATCAGGCCGGCATCTTCATCGTGTACGGCGTGCGAGCGAAGCTGGTTGAACACTTCGGCGAAATCATCACCTACGGGGTGAACGACATGGTTCTCGACACCTGGGGCACGGTGGAGAACTGGATGGCACACGCCCCCATCGTATCCTATGGCCCGAGCGGAATCGGCTTTGTGAACTTTGGAACCGTCGACAAATTCGTGGCGGAGAAGGAGGTGGTCACGCACGGCCTGGGCGCACGCGGATTCAATCAATACGACGGCACTGTCCGCAATGCCCGCTTCCACTCCATCGAAACCTTCGGCAACGGCTCCATCGGCGTTCAGGTCAGCAAGCCGGTAGGCACCATCGTGATTGAGAAGGGCATCACGACTCACGGGTCCGTCGGCAACACCCTGGTGAAGGGTGTCAACATGGTGCTTCCCGCCGAGGCGTTCAGCGTCAAGCCGGGCGGCGTGGTCGAGAGGCTGGAGGTGGGGGGTGACCTGACGACACATGGTGCGAACGTAACCACCTATGCGGTCGAAGGAGGAATGGTCAACGCCGTCGACATCAAAGGAAGGGTGCAGGCTAACGGCGAGAATTCCGACGCCGTCCTGGTGAGCAAGGGCGGGTCCACACCACTGACAAACGTACGTGCCACTGCAAAAGCAGGCAAGAGTCTGGTTGTTGCTGAGGGAGAAGTCACGGACCGCGCCGGTCTGTCCGCTGGCTGACGCCCTGATGAAGGAATAGCGCATGATCACACCGACCCTACCCCGCATGCCGGCTGCTTTTCTGGGACATGGATCCCCGATGAATGCGCTGGAGGCGAATCGCTTCACCCAAGCATGGCGTGATCTCGGCAACGCCCTGCCACGGCCGCGCGCGGTTGTTGTCATCTCGGCGCACTGGTTCATCAACGGGTCCGCTGTCACCGCCATGCGCGTGCCGCGAGTGATTCACGATTTTTTCGGCTTCCCACCTGAACTGTTTGCGTTCGACTATCCCGCACCGGGCAGCCCTGAGGTGGCGCAGGAACTAGCCGACCTCCTCCAGCCAGTCCACGTTGGCCTTGACCACGACAGCTGGGGCATCGACCACGGCGCTTGGTCGGTACTCGCGCACGTGTTTCCGAATGCGGATGTCCCCGTGCTGCAGTTGTCCATTCATGCCGCAGCGCCGCTGGACTATCACATGGATCTCGGAGCCAAGTTGGCGCCATTGCGCGACCGGAGAGTCTTCATCGTCGCAAGTGGCAATGTCGTGCACAACCTGCGGCGAGTTGATTGGTCCCATGGCGAGCGCGGATTCGATTGGAGCGAGCGCTTCGATGCGCACGTGCGCGAGGTGATGACCACCAACCCAGCAGCACTGGCGCAGGTGCTGCACCACCCCGACTACTCCAGCGCGGTTCCGACCCCCGAGCACTTCCTGCCGCTGGCTTACCTCGCCGGACTATGTTCTGCTGCCGGCGAAACCGCACAGCCGTTTGCGCAGGGCTGCACTCTTGGTTCTTTGAGCATGACAAGCTACCTGCTCGGCCTGACACCGCCGCTGGTTCGCCCAACTGCCGGCAGCGACGCGGCCTGGATGCCCACGAGCACGCCGCCCGAACAAACCAACATCTGAGCCATGGTGGTCAACCGAGGCTGCGCCGTGCGGGAGCCGGCGGCGGTGCCAGGAGCACGACGTTCATCAGCGCGGTGGCCCCTACCCACTCCCAGGCAACACCCTGCGCAATCCGGCACCCAGCGCCGCGCGCAAGCGGGGGCTGTGCAGGCATGCTGCACCCGCAAGACCGAGCACGGCTCCGACCATCGTGTCCACCAGACGCGCCTGCATGAGCTGCTGCGGCGCCATGACGGACTGCTGCCCCGCCTCTGCCAGCAAGAGTGTCAGCGGCGTGATGAAGACGGTGGCCAGGCCGTAGTGACGCACTACCAGCGTTTCGATCACCAGCGTCAACGCGGTCAACACTGCGGCCACACCCCAAGGTCCCAGCGGAAACTCCGCGATACCGAGAAACACAAGCAGTCCCAGCGCAGTCCCCATGATGCGATGGAAGTGTCGCGTCCATGCCGCGCGAAGCGACGCGCCCTGAATGATGGCGAGACAGCTTACCGGCACCCAGTATGGCCGGTCCAACTGCAGCGCATGTGCCGTCAACAGTGACAATCCCACGAAGCTGCCGATCAGCACCGAGTCCACAACCACGAAGTCGAAGCTCGGCTCGACGCGCGGGCTGGGCGCGGGCACACCGTGGCGGCTTACGACCCGCAGGCTGTAAAGGAACGCAATGCCCACTGCGAGCACCGTGCCGAGCGCGAGAGCGCCGACCTGCAGCACTGCTGCCCGCCCTTGAACGGGAGTGTATGCGGCCATCGCCGCGGCCATGACGAAGAAAAGGCTGCCAGGCGGAGGCGCCAAGTAAAAGCGGCACACCATCGTGACGAGCGTGGTGATGAGTGCGAGCAACGGCACGACCAGATTGGGGTAGAAATGCCCGAGCATGCCCAGTGAATGGCTCGCGATCATCCCGAACGCGCACGCCATCAGCCATGCCATGCGGTGCGCCAGTCTCGTGGCGGGGAGATGAAGGAAGACAAGGCCGCCGATCGAGCCGGCCAGCCCCAAGCCGACCTCGCCATAGGCTGTGCCGGCAAAGATCGGCAGTCCGAGAGGTGGCTCCGGTTGTCTGAACACGCTTTGACCTGAGATAAGTGGATTGGCTGCGGGTTTGATCTTTCAATCTTTAGGCCCCTGCCAGGCCGCCGGAGGCGCCCCGGTTGAGCCATGTACTCATGGTTCAACCCATCAGGCAGCCTCCTTCATCGCCGGCAGCGTGGGGAAGTAGAACTCGTCGGGTGTGCGCTTGTCCAGCGACGAGTGAGGTCTCCGGACATTGTAGAAATCGATGTAGCGCGCGATCCCTGCCTTGGCTTGGGCGACAGAGTCATAGGCGTGGAGGTAGGTGAGTGGCGCGAGGGAATCGCACCCCCGCGCTCTCCCAGAACCGGACGTGAACCTCTCGATTCATCCGGCTCCTATTGTCCAGTCGTCATCATTGCCGCGCTCCAATGCGGGAGTAACGTATCCGTCCGGCAAAGTCACATTGAATTGGCATAGCCGGACGAGGATGCTTGTGTCCACGAACAAATGCGTGGACATATGGACACTTCCGAGATCGGACCCGAAGACGTGACCGCTGCGGCCAGGCGCAGTTGGCGGCGGCATTCCGCGGAATTCAAGGCGCGGGTGATCGAGCTGGCGCGGCAGCCGGGCACCTCGGTAGCTGCCGTGGCGCTGGCCAACGGCCTGAACGCCAACATGCTGCGTCGCTGGGTTCATGAGGCGGCGCCCGGCGGTGGTGCACCGAAGACCGTGGCACCCAGCGTTGCTCCGACCCTGGCGAGCTTCGTGCAGTTGCCGATGTGCGAGCCCGAGCTTCCCCCCGCGCCTGACGCTCGCCCGGTGCAGCTGGCAATGAACGCTGCGGCGACGCAGCAGCCCGCCGACGTCACAGTGGAGATCCACCGCAGCGGCACCACCGTGCATGCCAGGCTGCCACTGGACGAGCGCAACGCCGCGTGGCTGCGCGAGGTGCTGGGTTGATCCGCGTCGATGCGGTGTGGCTGGCCGTGCAACCCCTGGACATGCGCCTGGGCACTGAAGCCGCGTTGGCTCGCGTGGTCGGCGTCTTCGGCGCTGCACATCCCAACCATGCCTACCTCTTCACCAACCGACGCGCCAACCGCATGAAGGTGTTGGTGCACGACGGCATCGGCGTGTGGCTGGCCGCGCGGCGGCTCAACGCCGGCAAGTTCGTCTGGCCCGCCGACACGGCCACCACACTGCAACTGACGCGCACGCAGTTCGACGCGCTGGTGCTCGGCCTGCCGTGGCAGCGGCTGGGCGATGCCGGGATCATCAGAGTGATCTGAACACGGCCGATGGCAATTGCCGTATGTGCCGATGCGCCGGGCGCGGCGCTGCGGCACGATGACGCTCCATGATCGGTGCGCAGCAACTAGACGCCTTGGACCCGCAGACGCGGCAGGCGATGCTGTCGCTGATGGCCGAGCTGGCAGCCCGCGACGCGCAGCTCCGGCAGCGTGATCACGAGATCGCCTTCAAGCAGGCGCTGATCGATAAGCTCACGCACGAGATGGCGGTGCTCAAGCGGTTGAAGTTCGCCGCCACGAGCGAGCGCTTCGCCAGCACCCTGTCGCCCGAGCAGAAGAGCCTGTTGGAAGAGACGCTGGACGCGGACCTGAGCGAACTGAGTCGAGAGATCGAGCAGCAGCGCGGCGACGGGGATGACAAAGGCAAGGCCGACAAGAAGAGCCCCAAGCGTGCCCCATTGCCACCACACCTGCCGCGCCGCGACGTGCCGCACGAGCCGGCCGACACGAACTGCGACTGCGGGCAGGCGATGCAGCGCATTGGCGAGGATGTGGCCGAGAAGCTGGACTACCAGCCGGGCGTGTTCACGGTCGAGCGGCATGTGCGCGGCAAATGGGTATGCCGCTGCTGCCAGAAGCTGGTGCAGGCGCCGGTGCCCGCGCACGTCATCGACAAGGGGATCCCGACGGCGGGGTTGCTGGCGCAGGTGCTGGTGGGCAAATTCATGGACCATCTGCCGTTGTACCGGCAGGAAGCTGTCTTCGCGCGTGCCGGTCACCTGATCGCCCGCTCGACGCTGGCGCAGTGGGTGGGCGAATGCGGCGCGCAGCTGCAGCCCCTGGTGCAGGCCCTGGCCGACGAACTGCGGCGCCACCTGGTGCTGCACGCCGACGAGACGCCGGTGGCGATGCTCAAGCCCGCGCAGCTGCGAGACGGCAAGACGCATCGGGCCTACATCTGGTCGTACTGCACGCCGAGCACGAACCCGACCAGGGCGGTGGTGTACGAGTTCTGCGAGACCCGCAGCGGCGAGAACGTGCGCGAGTTCCTGCAGCTGGACACCCCGCAGGCATGGAAGGCCACGCTGGTGACTGACGGGTTCAGCGGCTACTCGGCCTGCGTCGAAAAAGGCGTGACCTCAGCACAATGCATGGCACACGCCAGGAGGAAGTTCAACGACCTGTGGGCCAACCATCGCAGCGAAGTCGCCCGCTTGGCGCTGCGCTACCACCAGTGCCTGTTCAGGATCGAGCGGGAGATCGAAGCGCTGCCCGGCGAAGAGCGACGGCGGATCCGGCAGCGCAAGTCACGCCGGGTGCTGGCCGTCTTCCATCGCTGGCTGCTCGCGCAGCGGCAATTGGTGCCGCCCGGCTCGGCCACCGTCAAGGCCATTGATTACAGCCTCAAGCGATGGAAGGAGCTCACTCGCTTCGTCGAGGACGGCGACGTGCCGATCTCCAACAACTGGGTCGAAAACCAGATCAGGCCGATTGCCCTTGGCAGGGCGAACTGGTTGTTCGCCGGCAGCCTGCGCGCGGGCAAGCGGGCCGCGGCGGTCATGAGCTTGCTTCACTCGGCACGCATCAACGGGCACGACCCCTACGCGTACCTCAAGGACGTCCTCGAGCGACTGCCAACGCACTCGGCCAGTCGGATCGACGAGTTGCTGCCGCATCGCTGGACGCCGCCTGAGGGGTGAACGCGCCGGCGGCGCCAATCCCGCCTGCTACGCTGCGGCGATGGCCACACGCAAAACCGCTGCACGCAGGAAATCCAAGCCCAAGCACGCTTACCGACTGCTGGTGAAGCTCGAGGGCAGCGAGCCGACGGTCTGGCGGCTGATCAGCGTGCCCGGCCACATGACGCTGGCCGATCTGGACCGCATCATCCAGGCGGCGATGGGCTGGACCAACAGCCACATGCACCTGTTCGCGATCGACGGCAACCTGTACGGCCTCCCTGATGACGAGTGGATCGACGACAAACCCGTACTGCCCGACGATGAGTTCACTCTCGACGAGGTGGTGGGCACGACGGTCAAAGGCTTCCTGCACGAATACGACCTCGGTGATGGCTGGAACCACGACGTGACGGTGCAGGCGGTCGAGCTCCCTGACGAAGGGCGCAACAGCTGGCCGATGTGCTTGGCCGGTGCGAACGCCTGTCCGCCAGAGGACGTCGGCGGGCTCGGTGGCTATGAGGAGTTCCTGCAGGCCATCGGCGATCCTTCCCACGAGCAGCACGACGCAATGTGGCAATGGTGCGGCGGTCCGTTCGACCCGAAGAGCTTCGACATCAACTCGGCCAACCGCGCTATCCGCGACTGGCTGTCCGAGCGCCTCTGAGCCGGCTCAGGCAGGAAGGGAGGCGTCAAGTGTGATGGCCGGACGGATACCGCTATGCAGCCGGCGTCGCCGCCGATCGCCGGAAGCCTGAGGAGAGATAGTGTGCACGTGTCCACCAAGAGTTAGTGGATACGAGCATCCTTTGCTCCTACCGCGAATTCAAGATGGGATCGCCGGACGTACATGAACGCCCCCTATGCCAGCCTCTCAATTCGTGACAACGCGAAGGTGAAGATTGCTCCCGTACATTCGGACTGTGAGTGCAGCTTTTGGCTGCGGTCCCTGATGGGATTTGCTGGTCAACGCCTCAATCGCTTACACGCACTCTAGGTGCCTCGACCGGCGCGGGCTTGGTCAACCACGGTCTTACCTGTTTTGCCATCACTTCATGATCGCCTGAGCAATCGGTGGTATTTCTCCCGGAAGTTGTTTTGCGACTTTCGCGATTGGCCTTCGATCACGCGACCTCGGCCACCTTGCTGTAACCCGTCTCGTAGCGCCGGTCATGGGCCAGCAGCGCCCAGACGATTCGAGCATTCTTGTTGGCCAACGCGACCGCCGCGACATTCTTGTTGCGGCGCTGCACCACTGCGTTTACCCAACTGCACGGGTCCGCCCTTTGTCCAGCGCCCCCCCGTGCCAATATGAGCTGCTACACCTACCCCCGAGAGATCAGTGAGCAACGAGGTAGGCATGACGATCAATCCACAACCCAAGGCAGCGATGGACGCAGCGAACAGTTTGCCCGATCCCGGCGCATTGGAAGGAGCCCGTAGGGCTTGGAAGGAGCCCGTAGGGC
>NZ_JBFTPS010000045.1:0-55096 GCF_056398605.1 Variovorax sp. 01T432 | reverse complement strand
TCGCGAGCGCGCGAAGACGCAGTCCACAGCCGCATGCAAGCCCGCCATCAGCTCAAGGGCTTCCTGCTGCGCCACGACGTGCGCTACAAGGGCAAGACCTCGTGGTGCGGTGCTTACTACCGCTGGCTGGCGACGCTGAACTTCGGCGCCGGCGCCGCCCAGACGGCGTTCACCGAATACTGGCAAGCCGTAACGGCGGCAGATGATCGCGCCGATCGGCTGACAAAGGCGTTGCAGGCCTCGATCGCTGGCTGGCGCTTCGAGCCGGTGGTCGGTGCGCTGCAGGCACTGCGTGGTGTCGCCGCGATCACGGCGATTGGCCTGGTGGCCGAGATCGGCGACCTCGGGCGCTTTGCCCATCCGCGCAAGCTCATGGGCTACCTCGGGCTGGTTCCCTCAGAGCATTCCAGCGGCGAGCGCACGAGCCGCGGCAGCATCACCAAGACGGGCAACGCGCACGCACGCCGGCTACTGACCGAGGCCGCCTGGAACTATCGCTTCAAGGCGCGCATCTGCAAACAGGCACAGATTCGACAACAGGATTTGTCCGAACCGATACGAAGGATGGCCTGGACGGCGCAGCTGCGGCTGACTCAGCGGTTTGCCGCTTTGAATGCGCGTGGCTTGCAAGCCAACAAGGCCTGCGTCGCGGTCGCAAGGGAACTGGCCGGCTTCGTCTGGGCTATCGGCATGCAGGCGCAGCGCGAGAAAGCCGAGGCAACCTGAAGAAACGGAGAAACCCGGATCGATCTGGCGATGCGATACGAGCAACGATAGGGCAACCCTCGAGGCTCCTACAAGGGCACCGCAAGGCAGATCCCCGATCCTAGAGCGAGGTAGGCCCGCGACGAATCGATGAAGTGCTGGTAACCAATCCGCGGATATGAGTCTGATTCATCGTCGCTGCAACGCTCGTGTCGCATCACCCGATCGATCCCAAACCAAAAACCATGCGCTAACACTATTGACAGTGGCGACCATATGAGGAGTCTGGGCGGCAGACGGTTTGCAGCGGGCAATGGGCGCTTGACGCGACTCGAGTCGTGGGTTGGTGCGGTGGGAGTGCCAGGGGTCGCAATTGCGAGGCCCGAGAGAGCGTTCTGAGCCTGCGCAGACCCTCAAGCCGTCTGCATCGTCGCCATTCTTCGCAGATTCAACGCCATGCACACGAGTTTCCATTCGGCTTGCACTCGGTCCAGTCCGCGCATGCTGAACTGACGGAACCCCAAGACGTTCTTGATCCAGCCGTTCGGTGGTTCGGCCAGCCATTTGCGGCGGCGGTACGCGTCGCGCGCCTCTGGCGTCTTCATCTTCGCCACCATCGCTGCGGTGAGCGGCAGCGATGTCTCGTTGATCGCTCGGTGCTCCTTGCCTTCGCGCCCGATGGCCACTACCAGGTCTGTGCAACCGGCAAGCGCCGTGAACACGGCTTCGCTGCGGTAGCCCGCATCGGCCAGCGTCTGCTCGGGATATGCACCCAGCGTGTCCTTGACGGCCTCCAGCA
The DNA here is from genome assembly GCF_056398605.1 of Variovorax sp. 01T432. Lineage (NCBI taxonomy): Bacteria > Pseudomonadati > Pseudomonadota > Betaproteobacteria > Burkholderiales > Comamonadaceae > Variovorax > Variovorax sp. 01T432. The sequence continues at coordinate 53,592 of NZ_JBFTPS010000045.1, read as the reverse complement.
TCGTGGGCAGTTCGCGCACGTCCGAGGCGTTGTTGATCAACTCGGCCGCCACGATGATGTGGGCCCTGTCGTCCACGGCGGTCTGGGCGTTGTAGGCCGGGTCGAACCCGCCGCCGGCGCGCTGCATGATGCGGCTGTCGGGATCGGTGAAGTTGTCCTGATCCTTGTCCTTGGGCACGCCGAAGGGCCGGCTGTAGCGCCCGCCCTTGGGCTTGCCGTCCTTGCCGCGCGGCTTCTGGTCGTCGTCGTCGCTGCGCCCGCGTTCGAGGTCGGCTTCGCGTTGGCGCGCCTCCAGCCGGGCGCGCGCTGCGGCGATGGCATCGAGCCGGTCCTGGCGTCGCGCGATCTCCGCCGGGATGTCCAAGTCCGGCTCGTTCTTCTCGGCTTCATCGGCCGCACGGGCCTTGTTCAGCAAAGCCTGGATCTGGGCCTTCAACTCGGCTTCGGCCTTGAGCATGTGACCGTAGCTCATCGCCTTGTGGCGGCTCGCGTTGGCCTTGACCTTGGTGCCGTCCACCGCGATCGTGCCGAGCTTGACCAAGCCCATCTCGCGCGCCAGGCGCACCACCTGCACGAACAACTCTGCGAGTTCCTTCAGGTGGAGGGCACGAAAGTCGCGGATCGTGCGGTGCGCAGGGAAGTTGCGCGCCGCCAGCACCCGGAACGCCACGTCCTCGTGCAGCTTGCGCGCGATCTTGCGTGAGCTGAACACGCCCGTGGCGTAGCCGTAGACCAGCACCTTGACCATCATGGCCGGGTGGAACGGCTGGTTGCGTGGGCCGTCCTTGTCGTAGCGCGCATGGAAGGCGCCAAGGTCGAGTCCGTCCACGGCGTCGCTGATGAAGTGCGCCAGGTGCCCTTCGGGCAACCATTCCTGCAGCGTCTCGGGGAGCAGCATCATCTGCTGCGGCTCGTAGGGAAGGTAGTTCGCGGCCATCGCCAATCAACGAACTACGCCCCGCTCAAGACGACAGGACTGTCGCTCTGCCGCCCAGACTCCTAGCTCGCAGGGCTCGGGTCCCCGCGGGCCCGTCAGGCGCCTCCGCGCCCAAGACGTAAATCAGTGTAAGTGCCTAGGGTTAATACCTATCTCGCGGGCCGAGCCGCGGATTATTCTTCGTCCATCGTTTCATTAATAAATCAGTGTTTTATTAGTGAAACAAAACAGAAGCCAACCCGCAGCATCCACCATGACCTCCATCAGCGCCACCGCCGATCCCGCCAGCCTGCAAGCCTTGCTTGCCGAACTGCCCGCGAGCCTGCTCGCGGGCCGGCGCGTGCTGGTGACCGGCGCGGCGCGCGGCCTGGGGCTCGCGTTCGCGAAGTGCATCGCATCGGCGGGCGCCGCTGTCGTGCTCGCGGACATCCTCGGCGAACTCGCCCAGGCCGAGGCGCAGGCCCTGCGTGAGGCGGGACACACGGCGCACGCGGTGACGGTCGACCTGTGCGACCCGGCATCGATCGCCCGCGCCGCTGTCGATGCGGCCGGCCTGCTCGGCGGACTCGACGGACTGGTGAACAACGCCGCCATCACCAATTCGGGCGGCCGCGATGCGCATGCCCTCGACATCGAGGTCTGGGACCGCGTGATGGACGTTAACGTGCGCGGCACCTGGCTCATGAGCCGCGCCTGCCAGCCCGCGCTGGCCAAGAGCGGCCGCGGCGCCATCGTCAACCTGGCCTCCGACACCGCGCTGTGGGGCGCGCCGAACCTGCTGGCCTACGCATCGAGCAAGGGCGCCGTCATCTCGATGACGCGCTCGCTGGCGCGCGAGTGGGGCGGCGAGGGGATCACGGTCAACGCCATCGCGCCCGGCCTGACGCTGGTGGAAGCGACCGAATACGTGCCCATGGCGCGGCACCAGAAATACCTGGAGGGCCGGGCCATCCCGCGCGAACAGCAGGCGGTCGACGTCTGCGGCGCGGTCCTGTTTGCCCTCTCCGGCCTCTCGCGCTTCGTGACCGGCCAGCTGCTCGCCGTCAACGGCGGCTTCGTGATGCACTGATTTTTTTTCGACGAAGGAGATTCTCGTGAGCGATTTGTCCGAACAACAGAAGATCGACGCCTCCGGCGCGACACTGCGGCGCCCTGAGGGCGCCAGTCTCGAAGCGTGGATGAACACGCGCATCGCGCGCTATTCGACGCGCAAGTACGACTGGGACGCGCTGAAGTTCCAGGCCGATCTCGACCCCAAGTTCCGCCGCGCGCAGATGCGCTATGTGGGCACGGGCGGCACCGGCGTCGCCAAGGACGTCAACACCGTGCCGGCCGAGCACTTCACCTTCTCCACCATGGTCATCCCGGCCGGCCATGAGGGCCCGCCGCACCTGCACACCGACGTGGAGGAAGTGTTCTTCCTCATTCGCGGCAAGCTCAAGGTCGTGATCGAGAAGGACGGCGAGCGCTTCGAGACCATCATGACCGACCGCGACCTGATCTCCGTGCCGCCGGGCGTCTATCGCGAGGAGATCAACATCGGCGACGAGGACGCGCTGATGTGCGTGATGCTCGGTGCCCGGACACCGGTGACGCCGACCTATCCGGCCGACCATCCGCTGGCCAAGGTCAAGCGCTGAGAGGCCGCGATGAGTGAAGCCGTCGCCATGAACGCGCAGACCCTGCCGCCCTCCGAGCTGGCCCGGCTCGACGCGCGCTTTCCGGCGCGCCTCGTGCCGGTGGGCGAGGGCGCGGCGGTCTCGGTGCGCGCGTGCGGCACGGGGCCGGTCGTGGTCTGCCTGCACGGCATCGGCTCGGGCGCGGCCTCGTGGCTCGACACCGCATGCCTGCTCGCGCCCCATGCGCGCCTCATCGCATGGGATGCGCCGGGCTACGGCGATTCCACGCCGGTCGCGGCCATGGTGCCGAACGCGGCGGACTACGCGGCGCGGCTGCACGCCCTGCTGGATGCGCTGGACATCGAATCCTGCGTGCTGGTCGGGCATTCGCTGGGCGCGCTCATCGCCGCGTCGGCGGCGCGTCCGGGCTCGGCGCTCGCCGCGCGCATCCGGCGGCTGGTGCTGATCAGCCCGGCGAGCGGCTATGGCGCCCCCGGCCAGGCCGAGGCCCGCCAGCGCGTGCGCTCCCAGCGCCTCGAATCACTGGAGCAGCTCGGCATCGCCGGCATGGCCGCGCAGCGCTCGGGCCGGCTGCTGTCCGGCGGCGCGAACGAACGCGCACGCCAATGGGTGCGCTGGAACATGGCGTGCCTGAACGCGCCGGGCTATCTCCAGGCCATCGAGCTGTTGTGCGGCGCGGACCTGCTGGCCGACCTGCCGCCGGCAATGCCCGTGCGCGTGGCGTGCGGCGCGCTCGACATCGTCACCCCGCCCGCGGCGTGCGCCGAGGTCGCGAAGAAGTGCGGCGTGCCGCTGGAATTGCTGGCCGACRCCGGCCATGCGAGCTACGTCGAGCGGCCCGCCGCCGTCGCCGCGCTGCTGCTCAAGACGCTGTCCGCCTGAACAGCCCCCACAACCAAGAACCATCGACGACCCATGACCCCACAAGACAACGACGCATCGGAAGAGGGCACGGACCGCTACAACGTCCCCGCGCTCGAACGCGGCCTGCGCGTGCTGTGCGAGTTCAGCCGCGAGAGCCGCACGCTCTCCGCGCCCGAGCTCGCGCGCCGCTTCGACCTGCCGCGCTCGACGGTGTTCCGGCTGCTGACCACGCTCGAGAACATGGGCTTTCTCGAACGCGCCGAAGGCGGCCGCGACTACCGGCTCGGCCTGGCCGTGCTCCGCCTCGGCTTCGAATACCTGGCCTCGCTGGAGCTCACCCAGCTCGGCACGCCGCTGCTGCAGCGCCTGTGCGACGAGTTGCGCACGCCCTGCAACCTCGTGGTTCGCGACGGCCGCTCGATCGTCTACGTGGCGAAGGTCGCTCCGCCCACGCCCTTTGCCAGCTCGGTCACCGTGGGCACCCGCCTGCCCGCGCATGCCACGGTGCTCGGCCGCGTCCTGCTCGAAGACCTGACGCTGCCGCAGCTGCGCGCGCTCTACCCCGAGGACAAGCTCGAGATCTATTCGCCGAGCACGCCGAAGACGGTCAACGAACTGTTCGACCTGGTCCAGGCCGACCGCAACCGCGGCTATGTGCTGAGCGAAGGCTTCTTCGAATCGAACATCTCCACCATCGCGTCGCCGGTGCGCGACCACAGCGGCCACATCGTGGCGGCGCTCGGCGCGACGATCAACGCCGGCCACATCGACGAGAGCCGGATCGACGAGATGGTGCAGCGCGTGCGCGAAACCGCCGATGCCATCTCCGGCGTCCTCAACTATTCGCCCGCGGCCGGGGCGAAGGTGGTTCCGCTGCGGGGCGCGGGCCGCGCCTGAGCACGGGAGCAACACGACCATGACCTCCCCCTCGTCCACCTTCTTCGCCGCCGACGCGCTGGCCGGTCGCGTGGCCGTCGTCACCGGCGGCTCCTCCGGCATCGGCCTGGCGACGGTCGAACTGCTGCTGGACTGCGGCGCCGCCGTGGCGCTGTGCGGCCGCGATGCGGATCGGCTCGACCGCGCCGTCTCGGCGCTGCGTGCCACACGTCCGCAAGCCAGGCTCTTCGCTCGCACCTGCGACGTGCTCGACGGGGCCTCGGTGCAGGCCTTCGCCGCGGCGAGCGAGGCCGCGCTGGGCCCGGCCTCCATGCTGGTCAACAACGCCGGGCAGGGGCGCGTCTCCACCTTCGCCGACACCGACGATGCGGCCTGGACCGAGGAGCTGCGACTGAAGTTCTTCTCGGTCATCCACCCCACGCGCGCCTTCCTGCCGCAGCTCGCCGCCCAGCGCGCCGTGCTCGGCGATGCCGCCATCGTCTGCGCCAATTCGCTGCTCGCGCGCCAGCCCGAAGCGCACATGGTCGCGACCTCGGCCGCCCGCGCCGGGCTGCTGAATCTCGTGCGCTCGATGGCCACCGAGTTCGCTCCGCAAGGCGTGCGCGTCAACGGCATCCTGATCGGCCTGGTCGAGTCCGGCCAGTGGCGCCGGCGCTTCGAGGCCCGCGAGCAGACCGGTCTCGACTGGCCCGCCTGGAGCCGCCAGCTCGCGCAGGCCAAACATATTCCGCTGGGTCGCCTGGGGCTTCCGATCGAAGCCGCCCGCGCGATTCTTTTCCTCGCTTCGCCCCTCGCGTCCTACACGACGGGCAGCCACATCGACATCTCTGGAGGCCATTCCCGTCATGCATAACCCTCAAAACACAGTCACGGTCGGCGCAGTCGTCGCGGCCTTCCTCGAACAATGCGGCGTCAAGGCGGCGTTCGGTGTGATCTCGATCCACAACATGCCGATCCTCGATGCCTTCGCGCAGCGCGGCGCCATCCGCTTCGTGCCGGCGCGCGGCGAGGCCGGCGCGGGCAACATGGCCGACGCCTATGCGCGCTCGACCGCCAGCCTCGGCGTGTGCCTCACCAGCACCGGACCGGCCGCCGGCAACATCGCGGGCAGCATGGTCGAGGCGCTGACGGCCGGTGCGCCGCTGCTGCACATCACCGGCCAGATCGAGACGCCCTACATCGACAAGGGCATGTCGTACATCCATGAGGCGCCGGAGCAGCTCGCGATGCTCAAGGCGGTGTCGAAGGCGGCCTTCCGCGTGCGCAGCGTGGAGACCGTGCTCGGCACGCTCAAGCGCGCCGTGCAGGTGGCGCTGACGGCGCCCACCGGCCCCGTCAGCGTCGAGATCCCGATCGACATCCAGTCCGCGCTCGTCACGATGCCGGCCGACCTCTCGCCGCTGCCGATCGAGGCGGCCGTGCCCTCCGCCGCCGCGCTCGATGCGCTGGCGCAGCGGCTCGCCGCCGCCAGGCGTCCGATGCTGTGGGTCGGGGGCGGCGCGCGCCATGCGGCGGCGGCGATCCGGCGCCTGCAGAAGCTCGGCTTCGGCGTGGTCACGACCACGCAGGGGCGCGGCACGGTGGCCGAAGACGATGCGGGCTCGCTCGGCGCCTACAACATCCAGAAGCCGGTGGAGGCGCTCTACCAGACCTGCGACGCGATGCTGGTGGTCGGCTCGCGCCTGCGCGGCAACGAGACGCTCAAGTACGAGCTCAAGCTGCCGCGCCCGCTCTACCGCATCGACGCCGATGCGGCCGCGGAGGGGCGCTGCTATGCCACGGAGGCCTTCGTCTGCGGCGACGCGGCGCTGGCGCTCGACGGACTGGCCGACCGGCTCGAAGCCGCGCAATACCAGGCCGACCCGGCGCTGCTGGCCGACCTGCGCGCCGCGCATCAGCAGGCCGTCGCCACGCTGACGGATGGCCTCGGCCCCTATGCCGAACTCGTGCGCCAGCTCCAGGCCGCGGCCGGGCGCAACTTCAACTGGGTGCGCGACGTGACGGTGTCCAACAGCACCTGGGGCAACCGCGAGCTGCGCATCTTCGAACCCGGCGCCGGCGTCCACGCCACCGGTGGCGGCATCGGGCAGGGCATGCCGATGGCGATCGGCGCCGCCGTCGGCGCCGCCGTGACCGGCTCGGGCCGCAAGACCTTCTGCCTGGCCGGCGACGGCGGCTTCATCCTGAACCTGGGCGAGCTGGCCACCGTGGTGCAGGAGAAGGCGGACCTGCTGATCGTGCTCATGAACGACAAGGGCTACGGCGTCATCAAGAACATCCAGGACGTGCAGTACGGCGGGCGCCGCTGCTATGCCGACCTGCACACGCCCGACTACGCGATGCTCTGCAAGTCGCTGGCGCTGCCGCATGCCCGCGTGCAGAGCCTGGATGCCTTGCCCGCGCGCCTGGGCGACGCGCTGGCCGCGCCGGGCCCCTTCCTGCTCGAGATCGACATGCTGTCGATCGGGGGCTTCAAGAGCACCTTCTCGGGCCCGCCGACCAACACCATCACGCAGATCCCGGCGCTCGGCCAGACCGCGGCGGCCGTCGAGTAAGCCATGACTCGCCAAGCCGTTTCCATGACGACTGCCGCGGAGTGCGGCGCGGGTGTGGGCCCCGTGACCGCGCTGCGCGTCGCGCTCATCGGCTGCGGTGCCATCGGCACCTCGATGCTGGAGTTGCTCCAGGACGATCCGGCCCTGACGATCGCGGCCATCGTCGTGGCGTCCGACGCCGCGGCCGCGGCGGGGGCAACCGCCTTGCGCCTCGCCCCGCGCGCGCAGATCCTTTCCAGCGTGCCGGCGGAGGGCATCGACCTGGTGGTTGAAGCCGCCGGCCATGCGGCGATCGAGCAGCACGTGCTGCCGGCGCTGCGCCGCGGAACGCCGTGCGTGGTGGCCTCGGTGGGCGCGCTGTCGGCGCGCGGCCTGGCGGAAGAACTCGAGTTGTCGGCGATCGCCGGCAAGACGCAGGTGCAGCTGATCGCGGGCGCGATCGGCGCGATCGATGCGCTGGCCGCGGCGCGCATCGGCGGGCTGGACAGCGTGCGCTATACCGGCCGCAAGCCGCCCGGCGCGTGGAAGGGCACGCCGGCCGAGCAAGGCCGCGACCTCGATGCGCTGACGCGAGAGACCGTGATCTTCGAGGGCAGCGCCCGCGAGGCCGCCTCGCTCTATCCGAAGAACGCCAACGTGGCGGCAACGGTGTCGCTCGCCGGCCTGGGCCTCGACCGCACCCACGTGCGCCTGGTGGCCGATCCGGGCGTCACGGAGAACGTCCACGTGGTCGAGGCCGACGGCGCCTTCGGCAGCTTCGAACTGACGATGCGCAACAAGGCGCTCGCGGCCAACCCCAAGACCTCCGCGCTGACCGTCTACAGCGCCGTGCGCGCGCTGCGCAACCGCGTGGCGGCGCTCGCGATCTGAAACGAGACCTCCCATGATTTCATCCGAGCCTCTTCATCTCGACATCGCGGGCGAATGGCGCCTGGGCGGCGGCGACGTCTACGAGAGCCTTTATCCGGCGACCGGCGAGCCGATCGCGCGCGTGGGGGCCGCGAGCCTGGCCGATGTCGACGAAGCCATCACGCGCGCGCACCAGGCCTTCCTCACGAGCGACTGGGCACAGCGCCTGCCGCATGAACGCGCGGCGGTGCTGCACCGCGTGGCGCAGCTGATCCGCGAGCGGGGCGAGGCGCTGGCGCAGAAGCAGCGCCTGGACAACGGCAAGCCCATCAGCGAGACGCGCAACCTGGTGGCGAGCGCCGCCGGCACCTTCCAGTTTTTCGCCGCCGCGCTGGAGACGCTGGAAGAGGCCATCACGCCCTCGCGCGGCGCCTTCGTCACGATGAGCGTGCACGAGCCGATGGGCGTGGTGGCCGCCATCACGCCCTGGAACTCGCCCATCGCGAGCGAGGCGCAGAAGCTGGCCCCGGCGCTCGCGGCGGGCAACGCGGTGGTCGTGAAGCCGGCCGAAGTCACGCCGCTGATGGCGCTCGAACTCGCGCGCATCTGCGAAGAGGCCGGCGTGCCCAGGGGCATGGTCAGCGTGCTGCCGGGCAAGGGCTCGGTCATCGGCGATGCGATCACCCGGCATCCGCTGGTCAAGCGCGTGTCCTTCACGGGCGGCACCGCGACCGGGAAGCACATCGCCCACATCGCGGCCGACAAGATGATGCCGGTGTCGCTCGAACTCGGCGGCAAGTCGCCCACCATGGTGCTGGAGGACGCCGACCTCGACCATGCGGTCAACGGCGTGCTCTACGGCATCTTCAGCTCGTCGGGCGAGTCGTGCATCGCGGGCTCGCGGCTGTTCGTGGCGCGGTCGATCTACGACGAGTTCCTGACGCGCCTGGCCGAGGGCGCCAACGCGCTGCGCGTGGGCGACCCCGCTTCGGAGAACACGCAGATGGGCCCGCTGATCACGGCGCGGCATCGCGAAGGCATCGAGCGCTACGTGGAGCTCGGGGTGTCGGAGGGCGGTCGCATCCGCACGGGCGGCGTGCGGCCGCACGGCGGCGGCCTCGACCGCGGCTATTTCTACAAGCCGACCATCCTCGAAGGCCTCACCAACAGCGCCCACACCAGCCAGGAAGAGATCTTCGGGCCGGTGCTGGTCGCGATGCCCTTCGACAGCGAAGAGGATCTGATCGCGCAGGCCAACGACAGCGTGTACGCGCTCGCCGCCGGCGTGTGGAGCAGGGACTTCAAGCGCGCCTGGCGGCTCGGCCGCGCGGTGCAGGCCGGGACCGTCTGGGTCAACACCTACAAGCAGTTCTCGGTCTCGACCCCCTTCGGCGGCTGGCGCGACAGCGGCCTGGGCCGCGAAAAGGGCCGCGAAGGCATCTTCCAGTACATGGAGCAGAAGAGCATGTACTGGGGCACCAACGAGCTGCCCTTGCCCTGGGCGAATTGAGGAGGAAGATCACCATGAGCGTTCTGGGCATCGATCAGATCACCTACGGGGCGGACGAGCTCCCCGTCTGCCGCGGCTTCTTCCTCGACTGGGGCCTGACGCTCAAGTCCGAGGCCGCCGATGAACTCGTCTTCGAATGCCTCAACGGCTGCCGTGTCGTCGTCGCGGCGTCGAACAAGCCCGGGCTGCCGCCGGCGATGGAGGAGGGCCCGACGCTGCGCGAGGTGGTGTGGGGCGTCGAGAGCGACGCCGAGCTCGATCGCCATGCCGCCGCGATCGCCGGCGAGCCCGGCTTCGTCGACGGCATCGTCGATGGCGCGCGCCGCGTCGGCTGCACCGACCCGAACGGCCTGGCCGTGCGCCTGCAAGTCAGCCGCAAGCACCCGGTCGCGGTCGAATGCGCCGCGATGAACACCTGGAACGCCAAGCCCCGCATCGACCAGCCCGCGCCGATCTACGAGCGCGCGACGCCGATCGAAGTCGGCCACGTGGTGTTCTTCGTCAGCGACGTGAAGACGACGGCCGCGTTCTACCGCGAGCGCTTCGGCTTCGTGGCCTCGGACAGCTACCCCAACCGCGGTGCCTTCATGCGCTGCTCGGCGGAGGGCGGCCACCATGACCTCTTCCTGCTGCAACTGCCTTCGGCCAAGCGCGGGCTGAACCATGTGGCCTTCACCGTGCGCGACATCCACGAGGTCTTCGGCGGCGGCCTGCACTTCTCGCGCCGCGGCTGGGAGACGCAGCTCGGTCCGGGCCGTCATCCGATCTCCTCGGCTTATTTCTGGTACTTCAAGAATCCGGCCGGCGGCCTGATCGAGTACTACGCCGACGAAGACCAGCTCACCGGCGAATGGCAGCCGCGCGAATTCGAACCGGGCCCCACCGTGTTCGCCGAATGGGCGGTCGACGGCGGCCTGGACGGCAACACCCGCCGCCAGAAGAACGTCGAAGGCCCCCAAGGCAAGTTCCTCACCGAAAAGAAATGACCCACCTCATCATGATCCGACGCACCTCCTTCATCCGCATCCTCGGCACGGCGCTGCTGGCCGCCGCGGCCCTTGGCTCCGCGCACGCACAGGGCGATGCGCAGAAGCGGCTCGCGAGCGACCGCTTCACCATCGTCTCGCCGTTCCCGCCCGGCGGCCCGGTCGACACGCTGGCGCGCATTCTTTCCCAGGGGCTCGCGAAGCGCTACGGGCAGCCGGTCGTGGTCGAGAACCTCGCCGGCGCGGCGGGCAACATCGGCATGGAGAAGGTCAAGCGCGCCAAGCCCGACGGCCACACGCTGCTGGTGGTGCCCGCGGGCAACCTCACGATCGACCCGAGCCTGATGACGAGCTTCCCGTTCAACATCGGGAAGGACTTCGTGCCGGTCACCATGCTCGTGAAGGCGCCCAATGTGCTGGTGACCTCGCCTTCGTCGGGCATCAGGAGCGCCAAGGACCTGGTGGCACAGGCGAAGGCCAGGCCCAACAGCCTGTCTTATGCCTCGCCGGGCGTGGGCAGCGGCCTGCACCTGGCGGGCGAGCTGTTCAAGCAGCAGGCCGGCGTCGATCTGCTGCACGTGCCTTACAAGGGCACGCCACAGGCCATCAACGACGTGCTCGGCGGCGCCGTGCCGCTGATGTTCAGCAACCTGCCCGCCGCGCTGCCCTTCATCCAGAGCGGCAAGCTCGTCGCACTGGGCGTGACCGATGCCCGTCGCACGCCGATCGCACCCGGCATCCCGACGCTGGACGAGCAGGGCATCCCGGGCGTGAACGTGACCTCCTGGTACGGCCTTCTCGTGCCGGCCGGAACGCCGCCGGCCCTCGTCGAGCAGCTTGCCGGCGATGCGGCCGACATCCTGGCCGCGCCCGATGTGCGCCAGAACCTCAAGGCGCAGGGCATGACCGACGCCGCGATGAAGCCGGCCGAGTTCGCGGCCGCGATTCGCGACGAGACAGCCGTGTGGGCCGGGATCATCAAGGCCCGCCACATCGTCGCCGATTGAGCGACGCCATCCCCGCTTTCCGACGACCCGATCTTTTCCGATGGAGCGAACCATGACCGACCGTTACCTCGAAGCCCACCAGGCGCGCCAGCGCACCCCCACCACCTACGAAGACCTGCTGGGCGACGCGATCGAGCGCGCCTTCGCGGCCGGCATCCACGATCTGCCCGGCCTCGTCGAGCATCTCAACCAGAGCGGCCTGGCCAGCCCCAGCGGCCAGCTCTGGACCGAGGCCATCTACCGCGAAGAGATGGCCGCCCTCGGCGCCTGAGTCTTCGCGACGATTCTCTCTTCCACCCACGAGGAACCATCATGAACACCCCCCACGATGATCCGGTCGACCACCTGCTCGAGATCGGCCTGAAGAATCTCTGGTATCCGATCTGCCCGTCGAACTTCATCAAGGAGTCGCCCGTCTCGCTGCGCCGGCTCGGCCGCAAGTTCGCGTTCTGGCGCGACCACGGCGGCAAGCTGCACGCGCTGGAAGACCGCTGCCCGCACCGCGGCGCGCCGCTGTCGCAGGGCGTGGTGCTCGGCGACCGCCTGTCCTGCCCGTACCACGGCGTCGAAGTCCGTTGCGACGGCGTCGTCACGCGCGTGCCGGGCAGCCCGGGCTGCAAGCTGGAGGGCTCGCAGGCCACGCGCTTCTATCACGTCGAGGAGCGCGCCGGCGCGGTGTGGCTCTACAACGGCAAGGAGTCGGTGGAGACGCCGCCGCCGCTGGTGCTGCCCGAGCAGTTGACCGACGACGCGCAGTACTCCAGCTTCCTCTGCTATGCGGAATGGAAGGGCGACTACCGCTACGTGCTGGACAACGTGATGGACCCGATGCACGGCACCTTCCTGCACAAGCAGTCGCACTCCATGGCCGAGGGCGATTCCACCGCCAAGTTCGGCATCCGCGCGACCGACGAGGGTTTCGTGTTCGAGAAGGAAGGCCAGCGCAACGTCAACTTCGACTGGACGGAATGGGCCGATACGGGCGTGCACTGGATGCGCCTGGAGATCCCCTATCCGAAGACCGGCGGCCCCGGCGGCAACTTCATCATCGTCGGCAGCTACACGCCGATCTCGCCGACGCTCTCGTGCGCCTTCCACTGGCGGGTTCGCAAGCTGCCGGCCGGCTGGGAACGCGACACCTGGCGCTTTCTCTACAAGAACCGCCTCGAGGCGCGCCACTGGCACGTGCTGGAGCAGGACCGCGTGCTGATCGAGAACATGGAGCCCGATGCCAACCGGCACGAGCAGCTCTACCAGCACGACCTGGGCATCGTGCGCCTGCGCCGGCACCTGCGCGGGCTGGCGCAGCAGCAGCTCGAGGGCGCGACCGCGCCATGAACACGCCAGCCACGACGCCGCTGCCACGCATCGGGATCGACCCGCGCACGGCCCACTGAATCGATTCTTCGAGGTTCCCGCCATGTCTTCTCCCACGCTGAACGCCCTGGTGCACACGATGCGCTACGAGGCCGACGGCATCGTCAGCGTCGAGTTCCGCCCGGCCACGCCCGAGGTGGAGTTCCCCGCCTTCGAGGCCGGCTCCCACATCGACCTGCACCTGCCCAATGGCCTGGTGCGCAGCTACTCGCTGTGCAACCCCTCGACCGACCGCCAGCGCTACGTGGTCGGCGTGCTCAACGACCGCAAGAGCCGTGGCGGCTCGCGCTACGTGCACCAGCAGCTGCGCGTGGGCATGACGCTGGCGATCTCGGTGCCGCGCAACAACTTCAGGCTGGAAGAGGGCGCCGAGCGCTCGGTGCTGGTGGCCGGCGGCATCGGCGTGACGCCGATCTGGTGCATGCTGCAGCGCCTGGTCGCCATCGGCAAGCCGGTCGAGCTGATCTACTGCGCGCGTGCCCGCAAGGAGGCGGCCTTCCGAGAGGCGATCGCGGCGCTGGCCTCGGAGAAGTCGGTCCGCCTCACCTGGCACTTCGACGAAGAGAAGGGCGGGCCGCCCGATCTCGCCGCGCTGCTGGCGGGCAAGGGCGCCGACAGCCACTACTACTGCTGCGGGCCGACGCCGATGCTCGACGGCTTCGAGAAGACCTGCGAGAAGCTCGGCTACGCGCATGCCCACATCGAACGCTTCGCGGCCGTGCACGTCGAGGCGCCGAGCGCCGTGCAGAGCTACGTGGTGGAGTGCGCGAAGAGCGGCAAGACCGTCGAGGTGCCGCCCGGCAAGTCGATCCTCGACAGCCTGATCGACGCCGGCCTCAACCCCGACCACAGCTGCAAGGAAGGCGTCTGCGGGGCCTGCGAGACCAAGGTGCTCGCCGGCGAGATCGACCACCACGACGGCATCCTCACCAAGCTGGAGCGGGCGTCGAACAAGACCATGATGATTTGTGTCTCGGGGTGCAGGCGCGGCCCGCTCGTACTCGACATCTGAGGCCGATGGATCTGCCGCACCGTGCAACCCATTCACAGGAGTGAAGCAATGCAAGCCAGAGTATTTCGTTGGTATGGCGTCATCACGTTGTTCGTGATCGTGGCCATTTCCTATGTCGACCGGATCAACATCGCGGTTCTGATCACCGATCCCGCGTTTCTCCAGCATGCGGGGATCGCACAGGCGGACCGGTTCAGCCAGGGGCTGCTGGCCACCGCCTTCATGGTGGGCTATGGCGTCTCCGCGTTCGTTCTCACGCCCTTCTGCGCGGCGCTGTTCGGCGTGCGCAAGAGCCTGATCTTCGGCTTGATCGTGTGGGGTGTCGTTACCTTCATCACGCCCTGGTTCACGGGCTACGGCATGCTGCTCGCGTCGCGCATCCTGCTCGGGGTGTCCGAGGGGCCCTTGTTCTCGCTGGCCTCGTCCTACATCAAGGCGCACTACGAAAGCCACGAGAACGGCAAGCCCAATTCCTTCGTGAACATGGGCACCGGCCTGGGCCTGGCGCTCGGCTATCCGCTGATCGGCTACCTGCTCGCCACCTTCCATTGGGACATGTCCTTCTATGTGCTGGGCCTGCTGAACATCGCCCTGGGCATTCCGCTGGTGATCGCATTCGTGCGCATGCCGGCCAGCCTTGCCAACCCGGCCAGGCCGCGCTCCTTCGGCGAGGCCATGGCACGCGTGGCCGGCGTCGCCAGGGGCGCGCTGCACACGCGCCACCTGATCCTGGTGACGGTGCTGACCTCGGCGGCCCTGGCCTATCTCTGGGGCGGCAGCAACTGGCTGCCGGCCTACCTGAAGGAGGCGCGCGGCTTCTCGCTCAGGGAGATGGGCTGGCTCGCATCCTTGCCCCAGTACGCCACGGTGCTGGCCGTGCTGCTGGGAGGCGTGATCATCGACAAGATCGATCGCCAGCGGGTCCCCTTCATCTTCATGGCGGCGAGCGCGGGCGTGGCGCTGTCGGTGCTGCTGGCGATCAATGCCCAGGACCGCTACTGGGCGGCCTACGCGCTGATCGCGGCCAACTTCTTCTGGGGCCTGCAGAGCCCGGCCATCCCCAGCACGGTCCAGTATTGCTCGCGCCCCGAGCACGTCGCCAGCGCCTTCGGCGTCGTCAACGGCACGGGCAGCCTGGTCGCGGGGTTCATGCCGGCACTGATGGGCAGCGTGATCAGCGCGGTGTCGGCCGGGCCCGGCGCATCGGGCGGCGCGGCGGCGGGCTTCTTCGCCGGCTTCTCGCTGCTGATCGGCACGCAAGCGGTTGTCTTCGTGTGCGGCTTCGTGCTTTGGCTGCGTGAGCGCAAGCTGGTCATGTCAGGCATGAGCGCGACGCCGGCCTGACAGGTCGATCGGGCGTGCCGCCGATCGCGACAGCGCGCTGCGGCGGGGTGGGGTGGGATGAGCGCGTTTCGGATGTTGCGGGAGACCCTCGCAACCAGGGGACGGAATCGTGATGAAATCGGGCGCTCGCACTGGAACTTGCCCAAGCTGCATGCAGCGTCGGTTGCGCAATATGCGTTGCGGCAATTCAGTAGGTCTTTTGTTACCCAACCGCAACCTTTCCGATCACATGAAAATATCCACCCTTGCAACAGCGGTCCTCGGCCTGGGAATGGGTCTCTCCGGCGCCGCGCACGCCATCGATGTCGGCGTCGGTATCAATATCGGCGTACCTGCGCCGGTGTATGTGGCGCCGGCGCCAGTCTATGTGGCGCCGGGCCCCGTGGTCATCGGCTGGCACGGGGACCGTTACTACGATGGTCGTCGCTACTGGGCGCGCCGTGAGTGGGAAGAACGCCATCGCCACTATGAACGGCGTGACCGCGACTACGACCGAGGCTATGACAGGGACTACCGCCATGGTCGCGAGCACTGCCCGCCCGGGCACGCGCGCAAGGGCGAGTGCTAGGCAAGCATCGACCGGCAAGGGGCGAGGAGATCGCGTACGGTCAATGGGGTGGTCTTCAGCGAGACTTCCCCCCTGGCAGCATCGTCAGAAGCACGCCGTCCTTGAGTACCACGTGATGGAAGATGGCCGCAACGGCGTGCAGGCCGGCCAGCCACATGATGGCGTCGCCCAGGAATTGGTGCACGTCGCCCCAGTCCGCCAGTTTCGCGATGCCGGATTCCGCAATGAAAGGCATCCGATCGATGCGCACGCCGCCCAGCAGCGTCAGGGGATGGCTCTCGCTGCCCAGGGCGAGGAGGGCGGTGGCCGGCAATGCAAGAAGCAGCACCCACAGCACCACGTGCGTCAGCCTGGCCGTCAGTTCCATCCATCCGGCCATCGGGATGCGCGGCGCGGCCGGGCGCACTGCGAGCCAGAGCAGGCGCAGCACGGTCAGCACGAGGATGAAGATGCCCAGGGATTCGTGCCAGACGATGTCGCTTCGGGTGGCGGGGTCGACCCCTTGGCGCATCAGGCGGCCGAAACCACCCGGCCCGAGGATGAAGGCGATGGTCACTACGATGGCCGTGAGCCAATGGAGCGCCCGGCTGAGCGGGTCATAGCGGGGAGCGAACTGCTGATGCATGGGATTGCCAGTGAGTTGGATGCGAGCGCTCCGATGTTAGCCGCCGATGAGCGACAGTCGGGCAATTCGATCGTCACCTGGACGGGGCCCGGCGCGCAGAACGCCTCCATCCCCGAATCGATCCTCCCCAGCAGGTGGATGCCGCCGCTGATCGTCTGGCCGTCATGGCGGTAGAAGATCGCCAGGTCGGGCCCGGGTGCCCAGCAGACGATGTCGCCGACCTCATAGGCCTGGGTCCGCGTCCCCCGGCCCGAAATGGCGCAGGGCAGAGGGCCGAATTTCTCCCTCTTGAACAGATCGTGCATCGTGATCGTCAGCGGGAGCATGGCGACGAATTCCCGCGCCGTGTCGTTGTCGGCCAGGGTGGCCGGAATGACCCTGCCGTTTAGTTTCAGTTGGATCTTCATGGTGGACATCGCTCGTCTGTTCATGTGCTCATTCGGCCCAGCTGGAGCTCGCGCAGGCGCTTGACGTCGCGCGCGGGGGGCGAACCGAAGAATCGGCTGTATTCGCGGTTGAACTGCGACTGGCTCTCGTAGCCCACGCGGTGTCCCGCCGTGGCGGCATCCACGTGTTCGCTGATCATGATGCGCCGCGACTCCTGCAGGCGCAGCTGCTTCTGGAACTGCAGCGGGCTCATCGCGGTGACCGCCTTGAAGTGCTGGTGCAGCGAAGACACGCTCATGTGGACCGCGTCCGCCAGTTCTTCGACTCGAAGCGGCTCCTGGAAGCGCTGCGAGAGCACGCTGATGGCCTGGGCGACCCGCTGGCTGTGGCTGTCGACCACGGCCATTTGGGCCAGCCGCCAGCCATCGGGCGACTTCAGCAGGCGATACAGGATTTCCCGGGTAACGAGCGGCGCCAGGGCCGGCACGTCTTCGGGCGAGTCCAGCAGCCGCGTCAGTCGCAGCAGGGGGTCGAGCAGCGCGGTGGATAGTTCGCCCGTGAAGATGCCGCGCTGCGATGCGCGCCTCGGGAGGGCTTCGCCGAGCTTGAGGTCCAGAGCGAGTGCCGCGATGTCCCTGACGTCGAAGCTCAGCCGCAGGCCCAGGTACGGTGCTTCCGGCGACGCGTCGACCACCTGGCCGGAGACGGGCAGGTTCTGCGCCACCACCAGGTACTGGCTGCTGTCGTAGATGTAGACCTCTTCACCGAGCAGGACCCGCTTGCTGCCTTGCGCCAGCACGCAGAAGGCCGGTTCGTGTATCGCGTGGACGGGATGCTGCATCTGCGAAACCCGGGCCAGGGCGAGGCGCGGGAGCGCCGTCTCGTGGGCGCCGTCGGTGACCGTCAGGCGGTCGATGGCCGCGGCGAGTTCGGCCCGCATCACGGTGGCCTGGAGTTGATCGACAGGGCGGGCGCCGCGCTGCGCGGTGTGGGTGGATGTCAGCATGGCCCGAAGCTTAGGCATCTGGTCGCCGCTTGTCTCGGCTCCGGAGCATCAGCCGGACGATCGTGCAAACATCTTCAAGAATCCTGCAAGCGGCGCGAGGGCTATCTGCGTTTCCTGCCGCTCCACATCGCGCCGATCAGGTTCTCGCGGTGGCGCCAGCTCATGAATGCCACGCCCGACAGATGCAGGGCGGCCAGCGCCACCAGCGTCCAGGCCGAGAGGCGGTGGGTCTGCTCGAGCCAGCCCAGGCCCCAGAAGCGATCGGTGGTGTAGAGGATGCCGGAGATGCACACGATCGCCAGACAGGCCAGAAGCGCCAGCACCATCCAGCCGCCCAGCGGGTTGTGGCCGAGGTAGCGGGCTTCGCTGCCTTCGACGAGCCGGCGCGCATAGCCCAGGACCGCGCGCGGCCCGCGCACGAAACTCGCGAAGCGCGCATGACGCCTCCCGAGGACGCCCCAGACAGCGCGCGCCGAAGCGATCGACAGGGCGGCGTAGCCGCTGGCGATGTGCAGCGAAAGCCGCTCCTCGCCGGCCCACCACGACCCGGCCACGGCGAGCACGAGGCCCCAGTGCAGGAGCCGCTGCGCCGGATCCCACACGCGCGCACGATCGCGCGTGCCGGGTGTCGTCTCGCGCATGCTCAGTCCGGCTGCTTCACCTCGCCGACCTTGGCGAGGGTCTTCGGGTGGAAGAAGGCCTCCGTCCGGCGCCCGGCGGCGTCGAAGCCGTAGACCTCGTAGCAGCCGTTGAAGTTCTTGATCTGGCGGACTTTCCAGCCCTCCTCGGTCAGCTTGCGCTGGAGCTCCATCTGGGGCTTCATTTCGACCTTGGGCACGGGCTCGCAGCGGACCGCGTCGTGCGCGACGATCTGCGCGCCGGCGGCCGCCGCCCATCCAACCAGTAACACAGCCGCCACCGGGCGGGCGAGGGAAGATGCAGACATGGGAGATTCCTCGATGCGTGGAGTGCCGCGATGGTGCTCAGACGTCGAGCCACATGCGCAGCAGGTTGTGATAGGTGCTGGTGAGGCCGATCACGCCGGAATCGGTCTCGCCACAGGTGCTGCGCAGATGGCGCAGGTGGTTGTCCATGTCGAACAGCAGCCTGCGCTGCTCGTCGCTGCGGACCATGCTCTGGATCCAGAAGTAGCTTGCGACGCGGAAGCCGCGGGTCACCGGCAGCACCCGATGCACGCTGGTGCCCGGGTAGAGCACCATGTCGCCGGCCGCGAGCTTCACGCGCTGTTCGCCGAACGTGTCCTCGATCACCAGTTCGCCCCCGTCGTAGTCCTGCGGCTCGCTCAGGAAGAGCGTGCACGAGACATCGGTGCGCACGCGCCCCGCGCCGTTGCGCAGGAAGCGCACGGCGCTGTCGACGTGGTTGCCGAAGGCGTTCGAGGCGCCGCCATAGCGATTGAAGAGCGGCGGCGAGATCTGCTTGGGCAACGCCGCCGAGAAGAAGACCTGGTGCCGCTCCAGTCCGGCCAGCAGCAGTTGCTGGACAGCGCGGGTCTGCTCGCAGTCCTCGCGCAGCTGCTGGTTGTTCTTCGCGCGCGCGGACTGCTCGCCGGCCGTCAGGCGTCCGTCCTCCCAGGGGGCGCCCGAGAGAATCTCGTTGGCGCGCCTGACTTCTTCGCGCGAGAGCACTTCACGCACGTGCAGCAGCATGGGTTGGTCTTTCTCTCAGAAGCGCACCCCGACGGTGGCTTGCACCGTGCGCTGGGTGCCGGGGATCACGAAGCCCGGATAGAGCTGGTCGCCGTAGAGCTTGTTGGCCACGTTGAGCACGTTGAGCTGGGCGAAGACATCCGGGGTGAACTTGTATTCGAGCATGACATCGCCGGCCACATAGCCCGGTACGTAGGCCGTGGTGGAAGCCGCGCCGGTCGCGCCCTGCAGCGGCCGGTTCTCCGACGCGCCGCGCAGGCCGCCCGCCAGGCGCAGCTTCGACGTCGCCTGGTAGCTCAGCCAGACCGCGCCGCTGTTCTTCGGCGTGAGGCCGACGCGCTGGCCGAGGATCGCCTGCTGCGTGCTGCCGGCGGCGTCGATCTTCGCCACCGGGATGTAGGCGTACGAGGCATAGAGCTCCCACTGCGGCGTGAGGCGGCCCACCACTTCGAGTTCGAGACCCTGCGAATGGCGCTTGCCCGAGAGCAGATAGCTGGTGCCGGCGAAGTCGGAATCCGTGGTGCGCTCGTTGTACTTCTCGGTGCGGAACAAGGCCGCGCGGGTCGACAGCCTGCCGTCCAGCCAGTCGAGCTTGGCGCCGATCTCGATGTTGCGGCTCTTCTCGGGCGGGGTGCCGGCGTTCTGCGGCGTCACGTACTGGTAGGTGTCGGCGGAAGTGTTGAAGGAGGTGCTGTACGACAGGTGGTAGGACTGCGTCTGCGAAGGCTGGAAGAGCAGGCCGGTGCGGTAGCTGAAGACCGAATCCGACAGGCTCGTGCGCGTGACGGCGCTGGGCACGGTCGCATTCGAGTTCGCATAGGCGATCTGGCTGAAGTCGCCGCTGAAGCGGTCCCAGCGCAGGCCGCCCAGCAGCTTCCAGTGAGGCGCCACCTGGAACAGGTCCTGGATGTAGGCGCCGAAGCTGTTGGCCGCATAGTCGCTGGTCTTGCGGTAGAGCGGCGACAGCGGCGCGTTGTAGCCATCGTCGGGCTGGCCGACGCGCGTCGCGCCCTTGTAGTAGTTGGTGCCCACCGGGCCGTAGGCGCCGAAGCGATCCGCCGATTCGCGCGAGGCGTCGACGCCCGTGATGATCTCGTGCTTCATGCCCGCGAGCGTGAAGGTGTTGCTGTAGTCGCTCTGGAAGTAGGTGCCGTTGTACTCATCCTTGCGCGGCGCGAGGCCGTTGCGCAGCACGTAGATGTTCGGGCCCAGGTTGGCGCCGGTGACCGCGCCGCCGGCCGGGCAGGCGCCCGCGGCGGTCGGCGCCAGGTTGCAGAAGCTCGCCGTCGAGCTCCATTGCGAACGCTCGAAGGTGCCGCTGCGCAGTTGCGAGCGCAGCTGGCCGCCGTCGTCGAAGGTGTGCAGCCACGACCCCGTGCCGTAGCTCGCCTTGCCGCGCACGTAGTCGCTGGCGGCGCCGTAGAAGTTGCCGGGCTTTATGTCGGCGATCGAGCTTTGCGCGATGCCGTTGGCGAATCGACCGTTGGCGAGATAGCGCTGGCCCGCCGGCGGGACGTTGTCGACGTCGAGGTAGTACGCGCCGACCGTGAACTCGTCGCGCGAGCCGAGGCCCCAGCTGTACGAGGGCGCGATGCCGTACTTGTCGATCTTCGCGCCGCCGTTGTCGGCCTTGTTCCACATGCCGTTGATGCGCAGGGCGGCGTCTTCGCCCACGCGCTTGTTCATGTCGACCGTCGTGCGGTAGAAGCCTTGCGATCCGACGGTGCCGACCAGGTCGGTCTGGTCCGCGAGCAGCGGCTTCTTCGTCACCTGGTTGATCACGCCGCCCGTGGAGCCGCGGCCGAAGATCATCGAGGCCGACCCGCGCAGCACCTCGATGCGGTCGAGGTTGAAGGTGTCGCGGTCGTACTGCGACGGATCGCGCATGCCGTCGATCAGCAGATCGCCCACGGTGGCGACCGGGAAGCCGCGCAGGCGGATGTCCTGGTCGGTGCCGTTCTCGGTCGCGGCGAAGGTGATGCCGGCCGAGTAGTGAAGCGCTTCCTTGAGCGTGTCGAGCCGGGCGTCGTCGATCAGCTTCTCGGTGATGACGTTGATCGACTGCGGGATATCGCGGATGTCCTGCGTGCCCTTGCCGATGTGGGTCTTCCGGGTCTGCAGCTGGTCCTTGCCCTGGACCTCGGCTTCCCCGGTCACCGTGACGGTGCTCAGGGTTGCGCCGTGGCCCGTGCCGGCCGCGGGCGTGTCCTGCGCCCAGCTGCTGACCGAGGCGGCGAGCATCAGCGCGCCCAGGGGGAATGCCGCGGCTTCAGCCGAGCGTGTGGAACGAGGACGGGAAACGGGGTGGGAAGTTGCCCTTCGAGGGCGAGGATTTCGAGCCAATCTGGCCTCCATGGAAACGCGAGCAGGTCGCGCGGGTGGAAGGCTGGCTACCGTCGATACGGGATTGGCTTGCCGGGTTGCAAATGCGAACGGAGTATACGATTTCACCTCGCACGCGGCACTTCAACCCCACGAACACACGGCCTATATCTCGTCGGATCGCACGTCGGAGTGACCGGCGGGCCTGGCGTCGGTTGTTCTCGTTGTTCGTCTCGCCAGTCCGCTCGCCAGGGCAACGCCGGGGACGACGAGTGCAAGGGCGATCAGGGTGTCGCTCGTGATGGGTTCGTGAAGCATCCACGCCGCGCCCAGCGTCGTCACCACCGGGACCAGCGCCAATGTCAACGAAGCGCTGGACGCGCCCAGTCTCGCGATCGTGGCGGTGTAGACCACCACGCCCAGCACGCCCGCGATGAGGCCCTGTGCCAGGGCTTGTATCGCGATGTCGTGCCAAGGTGCGCTGGCGAGCTTCGGCAGGCCGTAGCCGATCAGCAGCGGGATCAGGAGAACGGTCGAGCACCCGTTGACGAATGCCGCGCCTTGCCATGGCGTCATGTCGCAGCGCTTGAAGGAAAGCGAGTAGGCGGCCCAGAGCACCGCCGCGAGGACGAAGAGAATGTCACCGCGCCAACTCGACGATGCATCGGCCAGACTGCCTTGGGCGAAGACGAGCATGCCGCAGGTGATGCACGCAAGGCCGAAGGCGCGCCAGAGGCCGATCCTTTCGCCGCGCAGCGCCCAGGCCGCAACGACGGTGAAGAGCGGCACCCCGCCGGCCAGCACCACGCCGATGTGCGCCGCAGGTGCCCATCGGGCGCCTGCCAGCACGAGAAGACCGAACGGCAATCCACCGCCGAGGACCATCACGACGAGAGCGGGGCGCGACGCGGTCAGCGGGAGGAACCCTCTCCTGAAATGAAGGGGGCCCAGCAACAGGGTGGGAATTCCATAGCGCATGAGCGCCAGATCGAGAGGCCCCAGCGTGGTGGTCACCCCATAGCGCGACACAAGCTGCCAGCCGCTGCCGATGACGATGGCGGCAGACGCAGCAAGCAAGCCAAGCAGGAGGTTGCGGTTCATGCGCCCGAGTATGACGGCGACGATTCGGTTCCACGCCATCGAGGCATGGCCGTGGTCAGTGGGATTGCCAGTATTGGCCGGCGGCCGTTGGAAATGTCGACAGCACCTTGTCGAGCGCCGCTTCATCGATGTTTCGCCGCAAGGCCGTGGCGACGTCCTGGATGGCCGTGTCGGGCGCAAAGTTGTGAGCGGCTCGCAAGGCCTGGACTTCGCGGGTCATCGCTGCGCGATCGACTCGTCGCCATCGGCGTGAGCCGCTCAGAGCATCTTTCGATAGACCACGAAGCCGGATTTTTCGGCCAGCTTGTCGTAAAGCGTCATCGCCGTGTTGTTGGACTCGTGGGTCTGCCAGTAGACGCGCGCCGCGCCGGCCGCGCTCGCCCGCCGATAGACCTCCTGAATGAGCGCTCGTCCGACTCCCTTGCCCCTGGCTGCTTCGGCGGTGTAGAGGTCCTGCAGATAGCAGCTCGGGCCGATCTGAATGGTGCTGCGATGAAAGAGAAAGTGCGCGAGCCCGAGGAGACCCGAAGAGCCTTCGGCGACCAGCGCATGCACCGGTTCGTCGATGTCGAGGAAGCGCGCCCAGGTCGTGCGCGTGATGTCGAGCGGCAAGGCAGTCGCTCCGCTGCGGCCGTAGAACGCGTTGTAGCCGGCCCAGAGCGGCATCCAGGCGGCGAAGTCGCCGTCAGCGGCCGGGCGGATGAGGATCTCTTCAGGCATTCGGGCCTCGCTCGTAGCCTACGAACGGACCGAAGCAGACCGTGTCGCGCTCGAGACCGTCGATCATTTCATTTTGCTTGGGAAGTTGGTCGATGAACTCGGGCCAGGATCGCGCGACGTGGCTGGACCATTGGTGCGGATCAAGCCGGGTGATGGGCCCTTGGGTGTCCAGGAATTCGAAGCCCCGCGACGCCAACTTCGCCACTGCGAGCCTCACCGCGGACTCGTGATTCTCAGTCGTCACATAGGCCGAAACATAGGCGCCCGCAAGCGTCTTCGGCATGGCCGCATTCGAGCCTCGGCCAACCTTGAGGTTGACCAGGTACAAGCCACGCCCTGGCGCCGGCCGCTTTGACTTGAACAAGCCGAACATGGGTCTCTGTCTCTCCCCTGAACATTGGGACCGTATCGTAGCCTGCCGGCGAATGGCCAGGCAGGAGGCGCCGGAGTGGCAGTTGGCGGCCGCCTTTCGTGGCCTTTTTCATGCTTGCTGCAACACCGACCGTGTTGGCGACACCTGCTGAGAGGGAGTTGTGGCAAAAAGGGGCCGGCGAAAATCGCTGAAAGCTGCCCCCCATGAAAACCGGATCACCACGCCAGATTGCCACTCGACCACGCGCCGCGAAGAGGTGTGAGCGGCTCTTGGCCTGAGGGCGTTGGCTTCGATGGTCAGCAACTCCGATCCAGGTGGACAGGCAGATTCGCCTGTTCTGCGGGTTACCGGGCCCGAGGGGCGCCGCTACAGGCTCGGCGACGCGATGCACCTGTATGACGGCGAGACCTATTTCGGAGATGTCGAGTCGGTCCGCGCCAGTCTCGGCGGCCATGAAGTCGAGCTCGAGAACTTTCGCTACGCCAATATGCCGCTGCATCACCGCGCCCAAGTGGGCAGGTTGGTCCTGGCCGAGGTGCTCGAATTCATTTTTGGAACGTTCACGACCGTGCAGGCGGTGCGGGTGACGCTGTCCAGCAACATTGAACTGTTCCGAGGCGAGGGAATAGAGCTGGCAAGGATCCGGGCCGAACTGCTGCAGAGCGCGGGCTGCGAACACGTGACGACGGTTCCGAAGCCCCACGCCCGATATGTCGGCCACTTTGCAGTGAGCGCCATCTGGACTTACAGCAGCTTGAGCGTCGCGGCCCTCCAATCGGTGCTGCGGGCTGAGCGCGCGGCATATTGTCGGCGGGAGGAAGAGGCGAGCGCCCGGGACGCGGAGGATTCCGGGTTGAGCAAGGTCCTGCGGCGCCTCGTCGGGCGCCGGTAGCGGTGGGTGTCGCGCAGTCAACCCAGGCAGGCTGAGGCTGGTTGGGAAAAGTTCACATTTCTTACAAACTCTTGTATATTGATGACGACTCACCGCCTTGGCGCATGAGCGTTCCCTCTACAAAAGTTGTCAAGGAGCCATCCGATGGACTCGGACTTTCACCTCCGCAAGATTCAGACACTCGGCCCCCAGGCCGCAAAGATCGCGTTACGAATCATTGATGCCGACCCGCACATCCCTGCCGAATGGATCATGACCTTGCGCCCCGCGCTGGTGGAGCGCAGCAGCAGCTCCAAGGCCTTTGGAACCACCGACTGGATGACGATCGCCGCGATCGAGCGCCCCTTCATCCGTCGGTTCACCGAATTCTTCGAGAGCCGCGAGCAACGCCATGCGCGACTCTGGGTGACTAGCCTTCGGCGGGAGTCCCTGAAAGCCCCTCTCGCCTCGGTGCTCGAAAGCAATTACGGCGTGCTCTGATTGGCTCTGATTCGACGCCCGGGCCGGTGAACAAGAGCTTCCGGTCGCATCGACTGGGCTGCGGCAGCCCGGGGGGATCAGGCGTCGATGACGAGTCTCCCGCTCTTGCAGCCCGAGACACACACCATCATGACGTTGTTTGCCGCCCGTTCGGACGGACTCAGGACAGAGTCGCGATGGTCCGGCACGCCCTCGAGAACCATCGTTCGGCATGCCCCGCAAATTCCCTCGGTGCAGCTGTGCTCCTTCTGGATTCCCGCGTCCAGGAGGGTCTGCAGTAGCGTTCTTCCCCGCGCGACCTTCAGCGTCATGCCGGACCTTCGAAGCGACACGGTGTAGTCCGGGTCGCTCTCTGACGGCGCCCGGGTGTTGCTTGCCGAGAAGCGTTCGACGTGCACGTGCGCTCGTCGGAGATTCGCGCATGCCGTCTCGAATGCCGCGAGCATGGGCGCGGGGCCGCAAGCGTAGTAGTGGGCATCCGGCGCCTTGCTGCCAATGAAGGCCAGGAGGTCTGGCGGACCATTGCGTTCGTCGTCGAAGTGCCAGGTGATGGGCACCCCCAGTGCCTCCAGTTCGGGGGCGAAGGCGGCGTCGTCGCGCGTGCGTGCGGCGTAAAGCAACTCGGCCGATTGCCCGAGTTCGCGCAGTTGCCGCAGCATGCAGAGGATGGGCGTGATGCCGATGCCCCCTGCGACGAAGACCGAATGCGCCGCCCGGCGATCGAGCCGGAAGTTGTTGCGCGGCTGCGAGATCGAAAGCTCCATTCCGACCCGAAGGTGCTCGTGGATGTATTTCGAGCCGCCTCGGCTGTTTCGGTCGTTCAGCACGCCGATCAGGTAGCTTCCGGTGCTGCCCGCGCGGCCGCAGAGCGAGTAGCTCCTCACCATGCCGTCCGGCAGGCGAAGGTCGATGTGCGCCCCGGCTTCGTAGCCCGGAAACCCGGCGCCGTCCAGCGGACGCAGCTCGATCGCGAGCACCCCGCCGGTCTTGCGCGTGATCTCGTGGATGCGGGCGTTGGCGCGCTGTGTCGCTTCACCGCGCTTGCGAGGAGGGTGGTAGATGACGAGCATCTCCAGCGATTCGCCGCCGGTGTTCCTGAAGGAGTGGGGGTCCCCCGCCGCGATGGGGCTGACAGATCCCGGCCGCACTTCCCTGATCTCGTCGCCCACCGTGACTTCCCCGACGCCCGACAGCACATAGAAGACGTGTGCGTGCGGCTCCACGTGGGTGGGTGAGGACCCGCCCGGGCCGACCGTGGTGAGTTCGATGCTGTAAGCGTTGTCGGTGAACGCGGCATCGACGACGGTCTTGTAGCCCGCCTTCTTGATGAAAAGGCCGGTCAATGGCGTCCACGGCACTTCGTCGACGTGCCAGGTGATGCCGTCCGCCCGGCCCGAGGCGTGGTGAGCCGACGCGTCGCCGGCGAAAGATGTGTCGTTCATGGTGGTCTGCTCCTTTACTGCCTGCCTTTGCACTCAATCGGCCTTCGCGCCCGAGTCGCGCACGACTTGTTTCCACCGACCTTGCTCGGCCTTCAGAAATCGGGCGAAACCTTCCGGCGTCTCGCTCAAGGTACGGAAGCCCAGGTCCTGCAAGGCGCTTTTCATCTCAGGGCGCTGCGACACCGCGTTGGCATCCGAGTTGATCTGCGAGACGATCCTCGACGGCGTTGCGGCTGGCGCGAGCAATCCGAACCACGCGCGAAGTTCGAAGCCGGGCAAGCCGGATTCGTCGATCGTCGGCACGCCGGGCACGAGGGGCGAGCGCTCTTTCCCGCTGACGGCAATGGCCTTGAGCCTGCCTGAGCGCACGTAGGGCGCGGCGGTCGGCACGGCGACGAACATCGCCGCGACGTGGCCGCCCATGACATCGGAGAGTGCCGGAACGACGCCCTTGTAGGGCACGTGAACGAGATCGACCTGCGCCATGCTCTTGAACATCTCCATCCCGAGATGGTGCTGGCTGCCGGCGCCACTGGAGCCATAGGTCAGCGCGGGCCGCTCGTTGCGGGCAAGCGCGATGAACTCGCGGACGGTTGCCGCGGACGACGATGGCTGCGTCACCAGCATGAAGTCGACGCTTGCCAGCAGCGCGGCGGGGGCGAAGTCCTGCAGCGGGTCG
The DNA here is from genome assembly GCF_056398605.1 of Variovorax sp. 01T432. Classification (NCBI taxonomy): domain Bacteria; kingdom Pseudomonadati; phylum Pseudomonadota; class Betaproteobacteria; order Burkholderiales; family Comamonadaceae; genus Variovorax; species Variovorax sp. 01T432. The sequence continues at coordinate 26,349 of NZ_JBFTPS010000045.1, read as the reverse complement.
AAGGGCAGCCTGCCGTAGATGAAGGGATTGATGGCGAGTGGACCGTCCGAGCCCATGAGCAGGGTGTATCCGTCGGCCGCGGCTCTGGCCACATAGGCTGCCGCGATGTTCCCGCCGGCGCCCGGGCGGTTCTCGACGACAACGGGCTGCGCCCAGCGCTGCGACAACTGCTGCGCGATGGCCCTGGCGAGGACGTCGGGGCTTCCACCTGGTGTGTAGGGCACCACGATGGTCACCGGCCTGGACGGAAAGACCGTGTCCGGCGTCGCCGCCCATGCCGGCAACCCGGCGGTGACGAGCAGCGCGAGCACCCAGCCTGTGAAGCGGCGCAGCAGCCCGGTCAATGGACGATCGAGGTATCTCATATGTTTCTCCGGAGAGCTGAATGAAGCGTTGGTTGGACTTTAGTAATGACGTACATATTGCGCAATATTGATCACTAAAATCAACGCATGAGCAGTACGACCGACTATCTGACGCGCGAGGAAGTCCTCGAGAGCCTGGGCATCAAGGCGGCAACCCTCTATGCCTATGTGAGCCGCGGCCTTCTGAGGAGCGTGCGCACGCCGCAGTCACGCTACAGCCTCTATCGTCGGGACGAAGTCGAGCGGCTCGGCGCCCGGCGGCGCGGCGCAAAGGGCCGCGTGGGCGCGGCCGCCGGTTCCATGCGTTGGGGCGAGCCGGTGGTGTCGACCAGCATCACACGCATCGGGCCGGAAGGACCGTTCTATAGAAACCGATCGGCGCAGGATCTGGCGCAGTCGCAGGTGTCGTTCGAGGCCGTGGTTCAGTTGCTTGCCACCGGCTTGTGGCAGCCGGCTGCCGGCGCCTGGGGACCGGTGGCAACGCCGAGGGACACGCTGCGTCAACTGCGCATCTGGCCCCAGGCGCATGGAAGTGCCGATGTCGGCCGTCTGTTCGCCGCGGCCGTGTTGTCCCTCGGGATGGAAGGGCGAGGTCAGGACGAACTCGCGGGGGCGGCTCCCGTCTCGCCGACGCGACTCATCGTGCAGACCTTGGCAGGCTGTCTGGGCCTGGTGGCCTCGCCCCGCAAGTTTGTGGAGCGCAAGCCGGCCGAGTCGATGGCCGGCCTGGTGCTTCGCGCGGCGGGCGCCCATGCGAGCGACGAGGCGCGGCTGCTTGTCAACCAGACGCTCGTCATGCTGGCCGACCATGAACTGGCCGCCGCCTCCTTCGTGTCGCGGGTCGTGGCGTCGACCCACAGCGACCTCTTCAATTGCGTGGCTGCCGCCATCTGCGCCCATGCCGGGTCGTCGGCGGCTGCGGCGGCCGATCTCGTCGACCAGCAGCTCTTTGCTCCGCTATCGAACCGCAGTGCCGCGTCAGTCCTCGCGCTGGTGAGAGCACGCGGCGCCAGCACCTTCGGGTTCAACCACTCGCTGTATCCCGATGGCGACCCCAGGGCGAACTACATACTGGGCCTGGTGGAGCAACTCGGTGGCCTGGACGCCGGCGTGCGGCGCTTCCTCACGCTGCTGCGGAAAGCCCGCGTCGAAGCCGGGGCGCACCCGGGCCTGGCGGTGGCCCTCGTCGCCGTGGTGCGCGCCTTGCGGATGACGCCCGACTGCGCAGGGGCGATCTGGATGATCGGCAGAGCGGCAGGCTGGATCGCCCATGCCTCGGAGCAGCGGACACAGGCCTTCATGATGCGCCCGAGAGCGCGCTACGCAGATGTGATGGAGGCTTCCCAGGCCTCAGGACCGTTGCTGGCGTGACCCTGGCACATACGGTTCAACCTGGTCCTGCTCCGCGGGATGGTTCCTGGCCACCACGGCGCGAGCGGGCTGCGTTGCACTCAGGTTGATGGCCTCGTGGGGCACGCCGGGAGGCACGAAAAGAAAGTCGCCCGCCTGACTGACGACCTCGTGCTCGAGCTCGGCGCCCCAGCGCGTGCAGACTGTCCCCTCGAGCACATAGATACCGGTCTCGTAGCCCACGTGAACATGCGGCTGCGCGCGTGCGCCCGGCGGAATGACGACCAGGTGCATGGACAGGCCCGTCGCGTTCACCGTCTGGCCGGAAATACCGACGAAGTAGGGCAGCTTCTGCTTCGTCATGACTTCGCGATCGGGGCGAAGACCTTGGACTGCGGGTGTCGGCTGGTTCATGGTGATGCATGCTCCGCGCGGGTGTGAAGTGGCGTCGTCGACAAGGTCGAGCGCCAGAAACTTCGTGCCCGGAATCGGGTTGAACACGTAGGGCTCGATCGGCCTGAAGCCCAGGGACTGGTAGAGGCTTTGCGCCGCGCCCATTGTCGGGAGCGTATCGAGGCAGATGCGGAAGTACCCCGCCTCGCGCGCCTCCTGACAGATCCGCTGCGCGAGTCGTCGCCCGAGCTGCTCGCCGCGTGCCTGAGGGCGTACGTAGAGGCGCTTCATCTCGCAGGCCTTGGTGTCGATCGGGCGAAGCGCGATGCACCCGAGTGCCTGCGTGCCTTTCCATGCCAGCAGTATCCGGCCGGCAGGTGCCTCGTACTTGCCGGGCAGGGCCGCGACTTCGGCCTCGAAGCCCTGGAACTCGAGGTCGACGCCCAGGCTTTCGGCGTATTCACGAAAGAGCTTGCGCACCTCATCGAGGTCGCGGGGAAGTTCGGCAGGTCTGATATCGATCATCGTCGGGGATGGGCTGCGCAGTGGTGGTGACGGACAGATTCTGTAACCGCGGGAGCACGCTGGACAAGTCCTGTCAGACTGTCTGCCCAATGTTGCCGATACGAACCGACATGATGAACTCGAAGCTTCTTCCCACTGTCCCCGAGCGCTACCTCGCGCGCGTGCGTGAGCTCTTGATGAGCGGCGAGCGCAAGTTGCTCGGCCTGGTCGGCCCGCCCGGTTCCGGCAAGTCGACGCTGGCGGCGGCCCTTCACGACGCCTTTCCCGGGGTGTCCCAGGTGGTCCCGATGGACGGCTTCCATCTTGCCAACGTGGAATTGCAGCGGCTCGGGCGCTCCGCCCGCAAGGGCGCGCCGGACACCTTCGACAGCGCGGGCTATGCCGCCATGCTGCGGCGGCTGCGATCGCAGCGCGACGGGGAAATCGTCTATGCGCCCGAGTTCCGGCGCGAGATCGAAGAGCCGGTGGCGGGCGCCATCCCGGTGCTGGCGCGGACGCAACTGGTGATTACCGAGGGCAACTACTTGTTGCTCGACGGCGGGCCCTGGGCGGAGCTTGCATCGCTGCTCGACGACGTCTGGTATGTGGACGTCGACGACGATCTGCGGACGGATCGTCTCGCCCGCCGCCACCAGCAGTTCGGCCGCAGCCGGGAGGATGCGCTCGATTGGGTCGCCGGGACCGACGAACCGAATGCCCGCCTGATCGCAACGACCAGGCCGAATGCGAAGCTCGTCTTCCGTTGGGATGGTGCTTGAGGACGCCGCGGCTCGGGCGTGAAGGCGCTATCAGCTCTTCTTGGACGTCTTGGCGAAGAATTGCGTCGGCTGGTGCTCGACGTCCTCGCTGCCGCAACCGGGGCAACGCAAATGAGCGGTTTCGTGCTCGGCAACGTGTTCGATGTGCTCGAAAACCTCACCGCACTTCAGGCAACGATATTGGTATGTGGGCATAGCGCTCCTCCACCGTGAGAGCAGGCGGCGCATTCTGCGTGTCCGCGACCGCCCGCCCATCGGAGCCTCATCCTAAAACGATGGTGCTTCCTTTGAAAGTCTTTGAAGCTTTTGGCAACACAGCGAGGGAAAACCTCATTACTGTCTAACAGCCGCTCACTACGATGAAGTCATATGAACTCCGTGCGCACGCTGGACGCGGTTTCCGAGACACTGCATGCCGGTGGGGCCGCTGCCGCCCTCGCGTACCTCAATGACGGCGTCCCGCACCGGTTCAGCGCTGTCTACCGGCTTTCCGGACCGATCCTGCACAACGTGCTTCTGCACGACAAGGCGGGTCGGATCCGGCCTGACTTTCTCGCCGTCGTGCCGTTCAGCCGGAGCTTCTGCCAGTTCGTGGTTCGCGACGGCGCCTTCCGCACCGACAATTCCGTCGCGGACCCGCGGCTGGTCGGGCATCCGCTTCGGGGAATCGTGATCTCGTATCACAGCGTGCCGGTGCTCGATCGCGACACGGGGCAGCTCTGGGGCACGCTCAGTCACTTCGACATGAGGAACCTGCACCTGCCTGACGAGGAGTTCGAACTGCTTCAACACGCGGCCGAGATTCTCCCGCCATTCCTGGCGGAACTTTGAGGCCGCCGGGCCTTTCGTTCAGTCGGCAAAGTAGCTGGCGGGTGCCTGCTCGCGCAGCGCCGCCAGGTGTGCCGTGATGTGATTGATGTGGGATGCGACGCTCGCACCCAGACCTGCCACGTCGCGAGACGCCATCTGCGCCAGCATCTGTTCATGCTCCTTCAGCGCGCGCTCGGCGTGTCCGGCCACATGGCCGAGCAGCAGCCAGCGCACACGGTCGAACTGGCGCTTGATGGGCTCCAGCATGGTCCAGATGTGTTCGCGACCCGCAAACTCGAACAGGCGTCGGTGCATCAGTTCATCCAGTTCGGAAAACCTGTCGATCTCGCCGCTCAGGACCGCGTTGCGCTGACGTTCGACGATCTGGCCGAACTCGGCGAGTTGCGCGGGTGTGATGGTCTGTGCGAGTTGCACATGGCTTGCGCATTCCAGGGTGCTGCGCACGAAGCGGCCTTCTTCCAGGAGTGACATGCGCACCGGCGCCACGATCGTTCCGACCTGCCGGTAGATCAGCACCATCTGCTCTTCGGCCAGTTGCGCCAGGGCTTCGCGCACCGGCGTGCGGCTCACATCGATCAACTTGGAGATCGTCGCCTCCGACAGCGCCGTGCGCGGGGGCAGGGTGCCTCGCACGATGGCTTCTCTCAATTGGTTGTGCACCTGCGCGGTGTAGGAGCGCGTGGGGTCGAGGCTGAAGCCGGTCAGCGCGGCGACCAAGGGACCTTCGCCGCGTGGCTGATCGGCATTGGGGAGGGCACTGGCTGAGGCGCGGGGGGGCATGTGGATGGCACTTCCTGATGGGATGAACCACTCTACACCATGGTAGTGAACAGGGCAAAGACCCGAATGTCAGGGTTTCCCCGCTGTTTTGCCCCTCATGTGGCTTCTAGACTCGCCTCATCGTGCCATACCACCATGGTACTGTGGTGAACCATCGGAGACGACACGGATGCCTTCGGCAACAGACCAGAACTCGCGGCTTTCGCAGGGCAACCTGAGTCGCCTCCATGACGGCGTCGCGAGGCCGGCCTACGACCGTGCCCGCCTGGGGCGCGGCATCGTGCATCTCGGTCTGGGCGCGTTCCACCGCGCCCACCAGGCGCTCTACACCGAGGCGGTGATCGCGCAGGGCGACCTTCGCTGGGGCATCGTCGGCGTGAGCCTGCGCGACCCGAGGGTGTCCGAGGCCCTCGCGGCGCAAGACCATCTTTACTCCGTGACCGAGCGCCACGGCGGCGACGCGCGCACACGGGTCGTCGGCGCGCTGCGCGGCGCGCTGTGCGCGCCGAGGGAGCTCGAGCAGGTCATCGCGGCCATCGCCGACCCCGCGACGGCCATCGTGACCAGCACCGTCACCGAAAAGGGTTACAGCCAGAACCCGGCGACCGCCGAGCTCGACATCGACGCCGCCGGCGTGCGCCACGACATCGCGAATCCGCGGACGCCGCGAACCACGCTCGGCGTGCTGGCCGCTGGCATTCAGCGCCGCCCCTCGGGCGCACCCTTGACGCTGGTGTGCTGCGACAACATGGCCGGCAACGGCAATACCTTGCGCAAGCTGCTGGTGCAGTATGCGGACGCGGTCGATGCGAAGCTCGCTCGCCGGATCGAAGCCGAGATCGGCTTCCCCAACAGCATGGTCGATCGCATCGTGCCGGCGGCGACGCCTGCCTCCCTGGATGCGGCCGCCGCGCGGCTCGGCCTGCGCGACGAGGCTGCGATCGTCTGCGAGCCCTTCACCCAATGGGTGATCGAAGACCGCTTCGCCGGCATTCGACCCGCCTGGGAGGACGCGGGCGCCTTGCTGACCGGCGACGTCCGCCCGTATCAGGCGATGAAGCTGCGCCTGCTCAACGGCACGCATTCGGCGCTCGCCTACGCAGGCCAGCTGTGTGGACTGGAGACCGTGTCCGACGCCATGGCGCATCCGCTGGTGGGCGGCTTCGCTCGCCGCCTGATGCTGGAGGATCTGCGCGCGACCGTCGCGGCCCCGCCGGGATACGACGTGCTCGCCTACTGCCACGAATTGCTCAGGCGCTTCGAGAACCCGACGCTGGCGCATCGCACGCAGCAGATCGCCATGGACGGCACCCAGAAAGTGCCCGTGCGCTGGCTGCCCGCCTTGCGCGAGAGCCTGGCCGCCGGCGTGGAACGCCCGCAGCTCGAGCGCGCGGTGGCGGCCTGGTTGCACTACCTTGCCACCGGGCGCGGCGACAGCGGCGAAGCCTTGCTCATCAGCGACCCGGGCGCCGCGGCGCTCGCCGCTCGCGTGAGGCAGGCCGCCAACGACACCGACGCGGCGAACGCCGCATTGGCGCACGGCGCCGTGTTCGGCAGCGAGCCCTGGCCGCCGGCTTTCGTCGCCCGTCTGGCCCGGCACCTGTCCACCCTGCGCCAGGGTGGCATGACGGCGCTGCTGGCCCCTTGAATCGCACATTCCGACCAACCCCATCACAAGACTTACCGGAGACACCGTCATGACTTTCGCGCCCACTCGCCGCCAGTTCGCCGCCGCCATCGCCGCCACCGGCGCGGCGGCCGCCTTGCCGACCCGCTTCGCCTTCGCGCAAAGCGAGATCAAGCTCAAGTACGGCACGGCCTTCCCGGCCGACCACCCGGGGACCTTGCGCATCAAGGAGGCAGCCGAAGCGATCCGCAAGGAGACCGGCGGTCGGGTCGACCTGCAGGTCTATCCGACCAGCCAGCTCGGCAGCGAGCCGGACATGATCTCGCAGACGCGCGCCGGCGCCATCGACATCATGTCCACCGCCGGCACCAACCTGCAGACGCTGGTGCCGACCGCCGGCATCAACGGTGTGGCGTTCGCGTTCAAGGACTACGACGCGGTGTGGGCCGCGATGGACGGCGACCTCGGCGCCTATGTGCGAGCCGCGCTGGTCAAGGTCAACCTCCATGCCTACGAGAAGTGCCTCGACAACGGCTATCGCAATATCACGTCCGCCAGCAAGCCGATCGTGACGCCGGCCGACCTCAAGGGCTTCAAGATCCGCGTGCCGGGCATCCCGCTGTGGATCTCGATGTTCAAGGCGCTGGGCGCATCTCCCACCGCGATTCCCTTCGGCGAGCTCTACTCGTCGCTGCAGACCAAGGTGGTCGATGGGCAGGAGAACCCGCTGGCACTGATCCAGAGCGCCAAGCTCTACGAAGTGCAGAAGTACTGCTCGCTGACGGCCCATACCTGGGATGGCCACTTCATCTTCGGCAACGCGAAGAAGCTGCAGGCCCTGCCCAAGGAGGTCCAGGAGTCGCTTTCGAAGAACCTCAACGCAGCGGCCCTCAAGCAGCGCGAGGACATCGCCAGGCTCAACGCCGACGCGCAGGCGCAACTGACCAAGCTGGGCGTGATCTTCAACAAGCCCGATCCGGCGCCGTTCCGCGAGATGCTCAAGAGCGCGGCCTTCTACGCCGAGTGGAAGGGCAAGTACGGCGACGAGGCCTGGGCCAAGCTCGAGAAGTACTCGGGCAAGCTCGTCTGACGCCTGACAGCCCGCCACGAACGATCAGGAACGCGCCATGCAGTCCACCGTCGACCCGCTCGATATCGTCCCGCCTGCCACCTCGCGCTGGTTCGACCGGTTGCTGGCATGGGTCACCGAAGTTCCCGCCGCCGCCATCGTGGTGGCCGAGATTCTCATCCTGGGAGGCGGTGCCTTCTCGCGCTACGCGCTGCATGCGCCAATCACCTGGACGGACGAGCTCGCGAGCATCCTGTTCCTGTGGCTGGCAATGCTCGGATCGTGCATCGCATTGAGGCGTGCCGCCCACATGCATCTCACGACCTTCGTCAAGGACCTGGCGCCCGCGAGGCGCGCCTGGCTCGACGCGCTGGGGATGTGCCTGGTGGTCGCGTTCCTGGTCATGCTGGCCGGGCCGGCCTGGGACCATTGGCACGAGGAGATCGAGGTCTCGACGCCGGTGCTCGGCATCAGCGAAGGCTGGCGCGCGGGCGCGGTGTTCACGGGCGCCGTGCTGATGATGGTGACCGCCGTGGGGCGGCTGGTCGAGCTGGCGAGCTGGAAGCAGATCGCGGTCGCCGGCGGCGCCGTGGCGCTGGGTGGCGCGGGGCTGTGGCTGCTGTCGCCGATGCTGGTCGGCCTGGGCAATCTCAACCTGGTGATCTTCTTCCTGCTGATGCTCGTGGGCTGCATCGTGATCGGCGTGCCCATCGCGTTCGCCTTCGGCCTGGCGACCATGTCCTACCTGGCGTTCTCGACCACCACGCCGATGTCGATCATGCCCAACCGCATGCAGGAAGGCATGTCCCACCTGATCCTGCTGGCCGTGCCGCTCTTCGTCTTCCTGGGCTCCCTGATCGAGATGACCGGCCTGGCCCGCGCCATGATCAACTTCCTGGTCAGCCTGATCGGGCATGTGCGCGGCGGCCTGCAGTACGTGCTGCTGGGCGCCATGTACATCGTGTCGGGCATCTCCGGCGCCAAGGCGGCCGACATGGCCGCGGTCGCGCCGGCGCTGTTCCCGGAGATGAAGAAGCGCGGCAGCAAGGAGGGCGACCTGATCGGCCTGCTCTCGGCGTCGGGCGCGATGTCCGAGACCATCCCGCCGAGCATCGTGCTGATCACGGTCGGCTCGGTGACGGGGGTGTCGATCACCTCGCTGTTCGTCGGCGGCTTGATGCCGGCCGTGGTCGGCCTGGTGCTGATGGCCCTGGTCGTCTGGTGGCAGACGCGCCGGGAAGACATGACGGGCGTGACCAAGGCGACGCGGGGGCAGATCGGCAAGCTGCTGCTGGTGGCGCTGCCGGCGCTCGCGCTGCCGGTGATCATCCGCACCGCCGTGGTCGAGGGCGTGGCGACCGCCACCGAGGTGTCGACCATCGGCATCTTCTACACCTTGCTCGCGGGCCTCTTCATCTACCGCCAGTTCGACTGGCGCCGCATCTACCCGATGTTGCTCGACACGGCATCGCTGTCGGGCGCGATCCTGCTGATCGTCGGTTGCGCCACCGCCATGGCCTGGGCGCTGACGCAGTCGGGCTTCGCGCAAGACCTGGTCAGGTTCATGACCGCGGTGCCGGGCGGCAAGATGGGTTTCCTGCTGGTTTCCGCCCTGGCGTTCGTGGTGCTGGGCAGCCTGCTCGAAGGCATCCCCGCGATCGTGCTGTTCGGGCCACTGCTGTTTCCGATCGCCAAGCTCGTCGGCGTCAACGAGGTGCACTACGCGATGGTCGTGATCTTCGCGATGGGCCTCGGGCTGTTCGCGCCGCCCTTCGGCGTCGGCTTCTATGCCGCTTGCGCGATCGGCCGGGTATCGCCCGACGTCGCGATGCCGCGCGTCTGGCCCCACATGGCGGCGTTGTTCGTCGCGCTTCTGCTGCTGGTGTTCGTGCCCTGGTTCTCGGTCGGCTTCCTGTAGGCACGAGCAGCGGCCGGCCACCACCCCTACTTCCTTCCTGGAGACTGAATTGAAGATCGAACGCATCCAGACGATCGTCACTTGCCCTGGCCGCAACTTCGTGACGGTGAAGATCGTCACGGACGAAGGCGTCCACGGCCTGGGCGACGCCACGCTCAACGGCCGCGAACTGGCCGTCAAGTCCTATCTCGACGAACACGTCTTTCCGTGCCTCATCGGCCGCGACCCGCGCAACATCGAGGACATCTGGCAGTACCTGTACCGCGGCGCCTACTGGCGGCGCGGCCCGGTCACAATGACGGCCATCGCCGCCATCGACATGGCGCTGTGGGACATCAAGGGCAAGCTCGCGGGCATGCCCGTGTATCAATTGCTCGGGGGCAAGAGCCGGGACGGCCTGATGGTGTACGGCCACGCCAACGGCCGCGACCACGCCGAGGCGATCGAGGCCGTGCAGAAACACGCCGAGGAGGGCTTCAAGGCGATACGCGTGCAGTCGGGCGTGCCGGGCCTGGCCAAGACCTACGGCGTCGGCAAGGTCAAGGGCTTCTACGAGCCGGCCGAGAAGGGCCTGCCGCCCGAGGAGCCGTGGGACACATCGCTCTACCTGCGCCACACGCCGGAGCTGTTCCGCAAGGTGCGCGAGGCGGTCGGCTTCGAGACGCATCTGCTCCACGATGCCCATCATCGCCTGACGCCCATCGAGGCCGGCCGGCTCGGCAAGGAGCTGGAGCCCTACAGCCTGTTCTGGATCGAGGACGCCACGCCGGCCGAGAACCAGGAGGCCTTTCGCCTGATCCGCCAGCACACCACCACGCCGCTGGCCGTGGGCGAGGTCTTCAATTCGATCTGGGATTGCAAGGACCTGATCAGCGAACAGCTGATCGACTACATCCGCTCGACCATCACGCACGCCGGGGGCATCACCCACGTGCGCCGGATCGCCGACTTCGCGGCGATGCACCAGGTGCGCACCGGATTCCACGGCGCGACCGACCTCTCGCCGGTGTGCATGGCGGCCGCCGTGAACTTCGGCCTGTGGGTGCCCAACTTCGGCATCCAGGAGCTCATGCCGCACACGCCGCTCACGGACGAGGTCTTCCCGCACAACTACCGCTTCGAGGACGGCTATCTGGTGATGGACGAGGTCCCCGGACTGGGGGTCGACATCGACGAGGCGCTGGCTGCGAAGTATCCGTACGAGCGCGCCTACCTGCCGGTGGCACGCCTGGGCGACGGCTCGATGTGGAACTGGTGAGCCGCCTCTCCACCGCATTTCAAACCAACAGGAAGCTTTCATCATGTTGAGCGTCGTCGTCGATCAACCCAACAGCATGGCCTTGCGCGAGCGGCCCATGCCCGAGCCACAAGCCGGCGAGGTGCGCGTGCGCGTGCGCTATGCGGGCATCTGCGGCTCCGACCTGCACATCTTTCACGGGCACAACCCCTTCGTCTCGTATCCGCGCGTCATCGGCCACGAGTTCGTCGGCCGCATCGAATCGGTCGGCGCCGGCGTCAGCGCCTCGCGCATCGGCGAGACGGTGGTGGTGGACCCGGTCATCAGTTGCGGCCAGTGCCATGCCTGCCTCATCGGGCGCCAGAACGTGTGCAGCCGCCTGCAGGTGATCGGCGTGCATCGCGACGGCGGCTTCAGCCAGTACGCCTGCGCGCCCGCCGGCAATGCCTACGTGGTGCCCAAGGGACTGGCCGATGCCAGCGCATCGGTGATCGAGCCCTTCGCGGTGGCGGCGAACGTCACCCATCGCACCGGCGTGTTCCCGAGCGACGTCGCGCTGATCTACGGTGCCGGACCGGTCGGGCTCAACCTGATGCAGGTGCTCAAGCGCGTCCACGGCATTCGCGCCTTCATCACCGACCACTTCGACGAGCGGCTGGCGCTGGCGCTTGCCTGCGGCGCGGCGGAAGACGAGATCATCAACACCTCGCGCGAGCCCCTTGCGCAAGCCCTGCTCGCGCGGGGCGTCGAAGGCGGGCCCACCCTGATCTACGACGCCGTGTGCCATCCCTCGATCCTCGAGGAGGCCGTGCGCATCGCGGCGCCGGCGGGGCGCATCGGCGTGCTCGGCTTTTCCTCGACGCCTTCCGCGATTCCCCAGCAGGAGCTGACGAAGAAGGAGCTGACGCTCTACGCCTCGCGCCTGAACTGCGCGATGTTCCCGACCGTGATCGACTGGATCCAGCGCGGGCTGGTCGACCCCGGCCGCATCATCAGCCACAAGGTCGACTTCCGCGACGTGGCCGGCGCCTTCGACATCGCCGAGCGCAATCCGCGCTACAGCTGCAAGGTGCTGCTGGACTTCGGCGAGGCGGCTACAGCTTCTTGACCAGCACCTGGCTCTTGCGGTCCCAGTTGTACTTGCGCTTGCGCGCGTCGGGCAGCCAGTCCGGGTTGACCTGCTGGAAGCCCCGCTTCAGGAACCAGTGCATCGTTCGCGTGGTGAGCACGAAGATGCTCTCCAGCCCCATCGCCTTGGCCCGCTGCTCGATGCGCTTGAGGATGCGTTCGCCATCGCCTTGCGACTGCGACTGCGGCGACACCGTGAGCGCCGCCATTTCCGCCGTCTTCGCTTCCGGATAGGGGTAGAGCGCCGCGCAGCCGAAGATCACGCCGTCGTGCTCGATCACCGAGTACTGGCCGACGTCGCGCTCGATCTCGGTGCGGCTGCGCTTGACCAGCGTGCCGTCGCGCTCGAAGGGTTCGATCAGCTGCAGGATGCCGCCGATGTCATCGGCCGTGGCTTCGCGCAGCGACTCGAGCTTCTCGTCGATCACCATGGTGCCGATGCCGTCGTGCACGTACACCTCCAGCAGCAGCGAGCCGTCCACCGAGAAGGGCAGGATGTGGTTGCGCTCGACCCCGGCCTCGCAGGCCTTCACGCAGTGCTGCAGGTAGAAGGCGGTGTCCGTCGGCCGTTGCGGCGGCGGCAGCGCCAGCAGCAGCTTCTTTGCGGTGTCGAGCGGAAGCTCGGTGTCGATGGGGTTGTCCTCGCTGATCGGGCGGCTGGTGTCGAGCGGGATGCCGGGGATCTCGGTCAGGAAGAGCAGCTTGTCGGCCTGGATCGAGATCGCCACGCTGGTCGCGACCTCTTCCATCGTGAGGTTGAAGGCCTCGCCGGTGGGCGAGAAGCCGAAGGGCGACATCAGCACCATGGCGCCGAAGTCGAGGGTGCGGCGGATGCCCGTGGCATCGACCTTGCGCACCAGGCCCGAGTGCTGGAAGTCCACCCCGTCGACCACCCCGACCGGCCGCGCCGTGATGAAGTTGCCCGAGATCATGCGCACGGTCGAGCCCGCCATGGGCGTGTTGGGCAGGCCCTGGCTGAAGGCGGCCTCGATCTCGTAGCGCAGCTGGCCGGCGGCCTCCTGCGCGCAGTCGAGCGCCACTTCGTCGGTGATGCGGATGCCGTGCGAGTACTTCGCCTCGTGGCCCTTGGCGCGCAGCTGCTCGTTGACCTGCGGCCGGAAGCCGTGCACCAGGACCACCTTGACGCCCATGCTCTGGATCAGCGCCAGGTCCTGCGCGATGTTGGGCAGCTTGCCCGCGGCGATGGCTTCGCCCGCGATGGCGACCACGAAGGTCTTGCCGCGGTGCATGTGGATGTAAGGCGCCACCGAGCGAAACCAGGGGACGAAGGTGAAGTTGAAGACGGTGGACATGGGCGAACGTTGGGGGGCGAAAGACCCGGGAAGCCCGGGCGCAAGATAATCGGCGATTTTCCCCGAACTGCACGCCTTGTCTTTGACTTCCCTTCGAATCGAGTTTCCTGAATCCCTGCCGGTGTCGGCCCGGCGCGACGAGATCATGGCCGCCATCGAGGCCAACCAGGTCGTGATCGTCTGCGGCGAGACCGGTTCGGGCAAGACGACGCAGCTGCCCAAGATCGCCCTGGCCCTCGGCCGCGGCAAGATGAACGCGCCGCCTGGCAAGGGCCGCCTGATCGGCCACACCCAGCCGCGCCGCATCGCCGCCTCGTCGGTGGCCAAGCGCATCGCCGAGGAGCTGAAGACACCCCTGGGCGAGGTGGTCGGCTTCAAGGTGCGCTTCCAGGACCGGCTGTCGCGCGACGCCTCGGTCAAGCTGATGACCGACGGCATCCTGCTGGCCGAGACGCAGACCGACCCGCTGCTGAAGGCCTACGACACGATCATCATCGACGAGGCGCACGAGCGCTCGCTCAACATCGACTTCCTGCTGGGCTACCTGCGCGAGATCCTGCCGCGCCGGCCGGACCTGAAGGTGATCGTGACTTCGGCCACCATCGATGCGGAGCGCTTCGCGCAGCACTTCGCTTCGGCGAAGGGGCCGGCGCCGACGATCATGGTGTCGGGGCGGATGTTCCCCGTCGAGCAGCGCTACCGCCCCTACGAGGAATCGCGCGACTACGACCTGAATGACGCCATCGCCGACGGCGTGGACGAGCTGTGGCGCGACCCTCGCCACGCGGGCGACATCCTGGTTTTCCTGCCCGGCGAGCGCGAGATCCGCGAGGCGGCGGACCATCTTCGCCGGCACCTGAGCCATCAGCCGTTGATGCGCGACGCGGAGGTGCTGCCATTGTTCGCGCGCCTGTCGCCGGCCGAGCAGGACCGCATCTTCGACAGCCACACCGGCCGGCGCATCGTGCTGGCGACCAATGTCGCCGAAACCTCGCTCACGGTGCCGGGCACACGCTACGTGATCGACGCCGGCACCGCGCGGGTCAAGCGCTACAGCTTCCGCAGCAAGGTGGAGCAACTGCTGGTCGAGCCGATCAGCCAGGCGGCGGCCAATCAGCGCGCAGGGCGCTGCGGCCGGGTCGCCGACGGCATCTGCATCCGGCTCTACGACGAGAAGGATTTCGAGGGCCGGCCGCGTTTCACCGACCCGGAGATCCTGCGCTCGTCGCTGGCGGGGGTGATCCTGCGGATGAAGTCGCTGCACCTGGGCGACGTGGAGCGCTTTCCCTTCCTGGAGGCGCCGCAGCGGCGGGCGATCGCCGATGGCTACCAGCTGCTCAACGAGCTGGGCGCGGTTGACGACGCGAACGAGCTGACGGCGATGGGCAGCGAACTCGCCAGGCTGCCGCTGGACCCGCGCGTGGGCCGCATGATCCTGGAGGCACGCACGCGGGGGGCGCTGGAGGAGGTGCTGGTCATCGCCAGCGCGCTCTCGGTGCAGGACGTGCGCGACCGGCCCATGGACGCGCAGCAGCAGGCGGACCAGGCGCATTCGAAGTTCGACGACGAGAAAAGCGAGTTCAGCGGCTACCTGCGCCTGTGGAAGTGGATTCACGACGCGCGCGGCGGCCATGGCGACAGCCACAAGCTCAGCAACCGCCAGTACGAGCAGCTGCTGCGCCAGAACTTCATCAACGTGCGTCGACTGCGCGAATGGCGCGACATCCATTCGCAGCTGCTCACGGTCGTGACCGAGCACAAGTGGCGCATCAACAGCGAGCCCGCCGGCTACGAGCCGCTGCACCTGTCGATGCTCTCCGGCCTGCTGGGCAACATCGGCTGGAAGCTGGAGGACGACGAGGCCTACCTGGGCGCGCGCGGCATCAAGTTCTATCGCCACCCGGGCGCCCACCTGAAGAAGAAGCCCGGCCGCTGGATCGTGGTGGCGGAACTGGTCGAGACCACGCGCCTCTTCGGCCGAGGCATCGCGAACATCGAGCCGCAGTGGCTCGAACAGGTCGCGGGCCACCTGCTCAAGAAGCAGCTGCTGGACCCGCACTGGGAAAAGAAGAGCGCGCAGGTCGCGGCGCTGGAGCGCGCCACGCTCTACGGCCTGGTGGTCTACAGCGGGCGGCGCGTCGACTTCAGCAAGGTGGACCCGGTGGCCGCGCGCGAGATCTTCATCCGCGAAGCGCTGGTTGGCGGGCAGTGGGAAAGCAAGCTGCCCGTCCTCGAAGCCAACCGCAAGCTGGTGCGCGAGGTCGAGGGGCTGGAGCACAAGTCGCGCCGGCAGGACGTGCTGGTCGACGACGAGCTGATCTACGCCTTCTATGACGCCCAGGTGCCGGCCGATGTGTCGAGCGGCCTCACGTTCGAGAGCTGGTATCGGCGACTCTCGAAGGAACAGCCGCGCCTGCTGTTCCTCACGCGCGATGAGCTGATGCGCCATCAGGCGGCCGGCATCACGACGCTGTCATTTCCGCCCACGCTGCGCCTGGGGGGCGTGGATTGCGCGGCGACCTACCTGCACGAGCCGGGCGATGCGAAGGACGGCCTCACCGTCACGGTGCCGCTCTTCGTGCTGAACCAGGTGAGCGACGAGCGCTGCGAATGGCTGGTGACGGGCATGCTGAAGGACAAGGTGCAGGCGCTCCTGAAGAGCCTGCCGCAGCGGCCGCGCTCGCGCCTGGTGCCGCTGCCCGAATCGGCGGCGCAGTTGGCCGAGTTGCTCGCCGCGCCCGAGGTCTTCGGTCACGGATCGCTCACGGACGCCTTGCTCAAGCGCGTGCGCGACCGCACCAGCCTGGACGTGAAGCGCGCGGACTTCAAGCTCGACATGCTGCCGCCTCATCTGTTCATGAACCTGCGCGTGGTCGACGAGCATGGCCGTCAGCTGGGCATGGGCCGCAATCTCGGGGCGTTGAAGGCGGAACTCGGCGCGCAGGCGCGCGGTGCCTTCCAGGCCTTGGCGGGGCTCAACGTCAAGGCATCGACGCAAGCCGCCGCGGCCTCGCGGTCGGGCCAGGCGCCACAGGCATCCAGGCCGGTCGAGCAGGCGCCCGCCACCCCCTCATTGCCGGCGGGGCAGCGCTACACGAGCTGGGCTTTCGGCGAACTGCCCGAACTGATGGAAGTGCGGCGCGGCGCGCAATCGCTGATCGGCTTTCCCGCGCTGCTCGACGGCGGCGACGCGGTGACGATCGAGGTCTTCGACGAGCCGGCCGTGGCGGCGGCGAAGCATCGCGCCGGCCTGCGGCGCCTGTTCGCCCTGCAGTTGAAGGACGCGCTCAAGTACCTGGAGAAGAATCTTCCGGATCTGCAGAAGATGGCGGTGGCCTACATGCCGCTCGGCACGGCCGAGGAACTGCGCGCGCAGATCATCGACGTGGCGCTGGACCGCGCCTTCCTGCAGGAGCCGCTGCCGACCGACGAGGCTGCCTTCAAGAAGCGGGTGGAAGAGGGCCGGGGCCGGCTCACGCTGATCGCCAACGAGGTCGCGCGGCTGGCGGGCACGATCCTGGTCGAGTACACGGCGGCGCTGCGCAAGATCAAGGACACGAAGATCCAGCCGGCCACCACCGAGGACGCCGCGCAGCAGTTGCAGCGGCTGGTCGGCAAGCGCTTCATCATCGATACGCCCTGGGCGCGGCTGCAGCACTTCGCGCGCTACCTCAAGGCCATCACGCTGCGGCTGGACAAGCTGCGCGCCGATCTCGCGCGCGACACCCAGCGGCTGGCGGAGCTGCGGCCGCAGGAGCAGCGCTACTGGCGCCTGCTGGCCGAGCGCAAGGGCGCGGCCGACGAGCGCATGACGGAGTTCCGGTGGCTGCTGGAGGAGTTGCGCGTGAGCTTCTTCGCGCAGGAATTGCGCACGCCTCAGCCGGTCAGCGTGAAACGGCTCGACAAGCTGTGGGCCCAGTTGGACAGCTGAAGAGAAGGCCGGGACGCCGGCAAAAGAAAGCCCGCGGCTGCGGGCTTCTTGATGCTTCGGTTACGGGCGTCGGGCCCGCCCCGATTTTCGCCAGGGCTATATGCGTCCCATGAGGAGCAGCACGATGATCACCAGCACCACCAGACCCAGGCCGCCGCTCGGGCCATAGCCCCAGGAGCGGCTGTGGCCCCAGGTCGGGAGAGCGCCCACCAAGAGAAGAATCAGGACGATCAGCAGGATCAATGACAGGGACATGGACTTCACCTAGGCGTTGTATTTGAAGTGCCCATGCTGCGCCTCCAATATCCGCTTCCCTGCCGGAAGGGGCGCCCTTCGGCGGTCAGGCCTCTCCTACCGCTCGCCTCAGAGTCGCGCCAGCCGGGCGAGCGCCGTCTGCAGTGTTTCGTCCTTCTTCGCGAAGCAGAAGCGCACCACGCGCTGGTCGAACTCGTCCGCGTAGAAGGCCGACAGCGGAATCGCCGCCACGCCGATCTCGCTCGTGAGCCACTGGCAGAAGTCGGCCTCGCCCAGGTCGCTGACTTCGCTGATGTCCACGCACTGGAAATAGGTGCCGCCGCTGGGCAGCAGTTTCAGACGCGTCTTCGCCAGGCCCTGCGCAAACAGATCGCGCTTGCGCTGGTAGAAGGCCGGAAGTTCGAGATAGGGCGCCGCGTCGGCCATGTAGCTCGCCAGCGCGTGCTGCATCGGCGTGTTGACGGTGAAGACGTTGAACTGGTGCACCTTGCGGAACTCGGCCGACAGGGGCGCCGGCGCCGCCACGTAGCCGACCTTCCAGCCGGTCACGTGGTAGGTCTTGCCGAAGCTGCTGACGATGAAGCTGCGCGCGGCCAGGCCCGGGAAGCGCGCGGCGCTTTCGTGGCGCGCGCCGGCATAGACCATGTGCTCGTAGACCTCGTCGCTGATCACCAGCACCGAGGTGGGCGCGAGCAGCTCTTCGAGCTTGCGCATCTCGCCCTCGGTCCACACGGTGGCGCTCGGGTTGTGCGGCGTGTTGACGATGATGGCGCGCGTGCGCGGCGTGATCGCGGCGGCGATCTTGTCGAAATCGGGGCGGAAGCTGCCGGGCGTGAGCGGCACCCGCACGACGGTGCCGCCGGCCAGGTCGATGTTGGGTGCGTAGCTGTCGTAGCAGGGCTCCAGCACGATGACTTCGTCCCCCGCGCGCACGACGGCAAGGATGGCGGTGATGATGGCCTGCGTGGCGCCGGCCGTGATCGTGATCTCGCTCTGCGGGTCGTAGGCGTGGCCGTAGAGCGTCGCGATCTTGGAGGCGATCGCTTCGCGCAAGGGCAGGATGCCGGGCATCGGCGGGTACTGGTTGTGGCCCGCGGCCATGGCGCGGGTCACGGCGTCGAGCAGCGAGGGGTCGCAATTGAAATCCGGAAAGCCCTGGCCGAGGTTCACCGCGTTCTTCTCGGCGGCCAGCGCCGACATGACGGTGAAGATGGTCGTGCCGACGGTCGGCAGCTTGGTCTGGATGACGGGGGTGCGTGCGAGAACGTTGCTCACAGTTCGTAGTCCTGGTTGTGACCGGCCAATGCCTTGGCGATCAGGTTGCGGTCGAGCCGGTCCGACAGCAGCTCGGCGAATTTGAAGACGAAGTTTCGCAGGTAGGCGCTGCGCTTGAAGGCCACGCGCGCGATGTTGGTGCCGAACACGTGGCCCATCGGGCGCACGACCAGATCGGCGTTGGAATCGTCGCGCACGGCCATCTCGGCCACGATGCCCACGCCCAGGCCGAGGCGCACGTAGGTCTTGATGACGTCCGAATCGATGGCCTCCAGCGCGATGCGCGGCGTGAGCTTCTTCTGCGCGAAGGCGTGGTCGATGCGCGTGCGGCCGGTGAACGAGGGGTGGTAGGTAATGATGGGCTCGGCCGCGATGTCCTCGAGCGACACGCGTTCCTTGGCCGCGAGCGGATGATCCTTGGGCAGCACCAGCACGTGCTGCCATTCGTAGCAGGGCATGGTCACGAGTTCGGCGTAGTCGGAAAGCGACTCCGTGGCGATGCCGATTTCGGCGATTTCGTCGATCACCATGCGCGCGACCTGGTCCGGGGAGCCTTGGTGCAGGCTGACGTTGACCTTGGGATAGGCCTCGCGCAGCTTCGCCACCGGCACGGGCAGCACGTAGCGGGCCTGCGTGTGCGTGGTGGCGATCGACAGCGTGCCGCTGTCCTGGGCGCTGAACTGTTCGCCGATGCGCTTGAGGTTGCCGACCTCGCGCATGATCAGCTCGATGCTCGCGAGCACGTGCTGGCCCGGCTCGGTCACCCGCTTGAGGCGCTTGCCGTGGCGCGCGAAGATCTCGACGCCCAGTTCCTCCTCGAGTTCGATGATGGCCTTGGAGACTCCTGGCTGCGAGGTATGAAGCGCCTTTGCGGCCTCGGTCAGGTTCAGGTTGCGCCGAACCGCTTCCTGCACGAACTTGAACTGGTGAAGATTCATAACAAATTGCGTCTTAATTTGACGTTCATTATGCCTTCCCGGTCTATGAAATCTGACGAGCGCTCAGGATTCCATTGCCTTGCGGGCCAGCAGTTCGATCACTTCGGGCTCCTCCCCAACGGCCCGGGCGAGCGAAAAATCGACCGCCGGATGCAGGGCCCGCAACTCTTCCAGCAGGCGCGGCAGGTCTTCGCGCAGGTGCTTTCCCATGCCCAGGAACAGCGGCACGATGCGCACCGCGGCCGCCCCTTCGTCGATCAGGCGCGCCACGGCGGTACGCAGGTCCGGCGCGACGAGTTCGAGGTAGGCGCAGGCGACCCTGGCCGCTGGATCGAGCGCGGCGACGCGCGCGGCCACGGCTTCCACCGGGGCGCGCCAGCGCTCGTCGCGCGACCCGTGGGCGAACAGCACAATGCCGACGATGCCTCCCATGGCCGTCAACGCCGCAGCACGAGCCAGCTGAAGGCGGCCAGCGACATCACCGAATAGATCATGCCGGGCGCGGCAGCCGTCATCCAGGGGGACCAGTTGCTCAGGTTGCCGAGGTAGCCGAACACGTTGTTGAGCAGGAAGAAGCTGATCCCGATCAGGACGCCGCCGAACACATAGGTCGTGATGCCGGCCTGGCGGAAATGCAGGTACGCGAAGGGCAGGGCGAGCACGATCATCACCAGGCAGGACAGCGGATAGAACACCTTGCGCCAGAACTCGATCTCGTAGCGCTGCGCGGTCTGGCCGTTGGCATCGAGGTGGCGGATGTAGTCGAACAGGTCGAGCGTTCGCATCCGCTCGGGGCGCAGAAGCGCGACCGACACCATCTCGTTGGTGAGCGAGGTCGCCCAGTCCATGGTTGGCGCGTGGGTCGTGGTGATGCGGGCCGTGCCGGCTGCGCTGCGAGTGTCGTACTCCTGGCGTTCGACATCGCTGAGTGTCCAATGGCCCTTCGCTGCGCGCGCGGTGGCTGCGGTAATCTGCGCGCTCAAGAAGCCCCTGTCGTCGAACTCGAAGATGCGCACATCCTTCAGTGTGCCGCCGCGATCCAGAGCGTTCACGTTGACCGCATAGGACTGCTCGCCCTGCTTTTCCTTCAGCCAGGCGCCTGTGGTGCCGGCCAGTGCAACGGCGCCCTGGTAGCGTGACTTGAGCAGGTTGGCAGTCTGGTCGGAGGCCGGTGCGATGTAGTCGCCGACGGCGAAGGTCAGAACCACGAAGCCGAGCCCCAGCAGCAGCAGGGTTCGCAGCGCGCGCCAGGGCCCGAGACCGCTCGTGCGCAGGATCGTGTACTCGGAGCTTTGCGCGAGCCTCGACATCACGAAGATGGTGCCGATCAGCACCGTGATCGGCAGCAGCTCGTAGAGGTGGCTGGGCAGCAGCAGCGCGACATAGAGCAGCGCCTGGGCGGGGCCGTAGCCGAGGCTGTCGGGCCTGCCGATGGACTGCAGCTCGTCGACGAAGTCGAAGAAGAAGAACAGGCTCAGGAACCCGAGAGTGACGAAAGCGATGGCCTTCAGCACTTCGGCGTAGATCAGTCGTCGGATGGTCTTCACGCGTTCGGCTCCGTTGTGCGCCGGGCGCGGGCGCGGCGCGCGAAGGGGTGCCAGTTGGAGTGGCGCTGCGCCAGCCAGGCGATGCCCAGCAGCATCACGCCGCCATGCAGCGTCAGAAGGTAGCCGCCGAGGCTGAACTTGCCAGCGCCCACCCAGCTCTCGCCGAGATTGAGCAAGTTGTAGTAGATGACAAAGGCAAACAGCGCGAACAGCAGGCTGCCGCTGCGGCCGACGCGTGGGTTCACGACGGAGAGGTTCAGCGCCAGGATCACGAAGTTGATGGCGGCCAGCAGCATGCCGATGCGCCATCCGAGCTCGCCCTTGTTGGGGGCATTGGGCTCCCGCACGAGCGTGAGCGAAGTGCGCGTGCGCAAGGGGTTTTCGGAGACCACGTCGCCCTCGCTGTCGATCTTGGTGCCGTAGGTCTCGAACTCGCTGATCTTGAGTCCGGTATTGCGCAGCGGCCGCTCCAGGCGCTGGCCGTTGCCCAGCACCAGGTAGCGCGAATCGCCGATGGTCTCGATGCGGCCGTTGCGCGCCGAGGTGACGATCTGCGTGTTGCGTTCGATCGACGAGATGAAGACGTTCGACGCCGTGACGCTGTTCGGTGTGTCCTTGTCGATGAAGAAGACGCGAACGCTCCTGGCCGACTCGCGGAATTCGCCGGGCGACACGCGTTCGATGTCGCCGCGCTGCTGGTAGCGGTCGCGCATGCCCTGGATCTGCGAGTTGGCCCATGGCCAGCCGACCAGCGCCAGCACGGCGATCAGCACCAGCATCGGCCAGGCGAAGCGGAACAGCGGCCGGATGAAGTCGGCCAGGCCGCGCCCGCTGGAGAACCAGATCACCATCTCGCTGTCGGCGTACATGCGCGACAGCGTGCCGACGATGGCGATGAACAGGCTCAGGCTCAGGATCGAGGGCATGTAGCCGAGCACCGTGTACGCCATCACGAGGAAAACCTCGGACGGATTCACGGCTCCGCGCGCGGCGAAGCCCAGCGTGCGGATGAGCATCATCGTCATCACGATCGTGGCCAGCACCACCAGCGTGGCCCCGAAGCTGCGGGACAGCTCCTTGCGTAGAGAGGAATGGAATAACATCGTCAACGGGAAAAAAAGGATTATGGACTTCCAACTCAAGACACTCTCCATCGCCCAGGCCGTCACCGAGAAAGCCGATGCGCTGATCGTGCTGGTGGCCACCGGAACCGCCCACGCCAAGGATCCGCTGTCGACGCTGATCGCCGCGGCCCGCAAGGCCGGGGACCTGCCCGACAAGGCGGGCAAGCTGCTCGCGCTTTACCAGCCCGAACCCGTGACGGCGCCCCGCGTGCTGCTGGTGTCGGTCGGCGACGCCAAGCCGGCCTCGGTCCGCACGGCCGTGACCGCGGCCGTCAATGCGGCCAAGTCCACGGATCCCAAGCGCGTCGCCATCGTGTTCGCGCAGCCGGCGGACGCCGCGGCTCTTCGTTGCGCCGTGATCGCGGCCGCGGATGCGAGCTATGTCTACACCGCCACCAAGTCCAAGCCCGAGCCGCGCACGATCCGCAACCTGACGGTCGGCGTGACCGAGGCGACGCCGCTGCGTGCTGCCTTCGAGGAGGCGGTAGCCGCGGTGGCGGGCATCGAGCTGGCCAAGGAATGGGGCAACCGCCCGGCCAACCACTGCACGCCCTCGATGCTGGCCGACGCGGCGAAGGATCTGGAAAAGCTGCCGCGCATCAAGTGCGAGGTGCTGGGGCCGAAGGAAGTGGAGAAGCTTGGCATGGGCGCATTCGCCGCTGTCGCCCAAGGGTCGGCGCAGCCGCTTCGCTTCATCGTGCTGCGTTACCACGGCGCGCCCAAGGATGAGGCGCCGGTGGTACTCGTCGGCAAGGGCATCACTTTCGACACCGGTGGTGTTTCGCTCAAGCCGGCGGCCGAAATGGACGAGATGAAGTTCGACATGTGCGGCGCCGCGAGCGTACTGGGCGTGTTCCGCGCGCTGGGCGACATCCAGCCTGCCCTGAACGTCGTGGGCCTGATCCCGAGCTGCGAGAACATGAACGACGGTCGTGCCCTCAAGCCGGGCGACGTGGTCACGAGCATGAGCGGCCAGACCATCGAGGTGCTGAACACCGACGCGGAAGGGCGCCTGATCCTGTGCGACGCGCTGACCTATGCGAAGCGCTTCGCGCCCGCCGCCGTGGTCGACATTGCCACGCTCACCGGCGCCTGCGTGATCGCGCTGGGCGGGGTGCGCAGCGGCCTCTTTGCAAGCGACGACGCATTGGCGGATGCGCTCGCGGCGGCCGGCGAGGAAGCGCAGGACCGCTGCTGGCGCATGCCGCTCGACGAGGACTATGCCGAAGGCCTGAAGACGAATTTCGCCGACGTCGCCAACATCGCGGGCCGCGCCGGCGGGGCCATCACGGCGGCGAAGTTCCTGCAGCGCTTCACCGCCGACTTTCCCTGGGCCCACCTCGACATCGCGGGCACGGCCTGGAAGAGCGGGGCGGCCAAGGGCTCGACGGGCCGGCCGGTCGGACTTCTGCTGACCTACCTGCTGGGCCGGGCCGGCAAGGGCGTCGCCAGGGCGCCCGCGCACAAGGCGACCCGGAAGACCGCCTCCGCCAAGTGACCGAGATCGACTTCCACTTCAACACGCCGGACAAGGTGAGCCATGCCTGCCGGTTGCTGCGCAAGGCCGTCAGCGGCCGGGGGGCGCGCGTGGTGGTGGTGGCCGATGCCGCGACGCTGGATGCGGTTGACCTCTCGCTCTGGACCTTCTCGCCGGTGGAGTTCATCGCGCATTGCCGCGTCACCGGCGAGGCGCACACGGTGGCACGCTCGCCCGTCGTGCTCTCCGAAGGCATTGCCACGCCGCTGCCGCATCAACAGGTGCTCGTGAATCTCGGGGCCGAGCTGCCTGCCGGTTTCGAGCGCTTCGAGCGCCTCATCGATATCGTGAGCAATGACGATGACGACCGGCTCGCCGCCCGCCGGCGCTGGCGGCACTATGCGGACCGTGGCTATACGATCCGGCGGCACGACTTCGCGCAGGGCCATCAGTGATGGCCACCACACCGCGCACGCCGCCACGCTTTGTCCCCACCCTGACGACGGTGCTCGAGATGCCGTCGCGGGCGCAAGCCGGCGACGGCGCGCCGGCCACTCCGCCCGCGAGCTATGTGCCGTCGCAAGCGAGAAGCGAGGCGCGGGCCGTCGAGGCCGGGGCGGCGGCGGCGATCGAGCCCTCGCAGGCCATCGCGCTGAGCCCCCAGGCCCAGCTCACGGAAGCCGAGGCCTTCCGGCTCGAAGAGCAGTTGCTGCACCGCGTTCTTCAGCGCATCGACTTGTCGCTTGAAGAGAAACTCAGCGATGCGGTGTCAGCTGCCGTTCAGCATCACCTCGATTCGATGATCCCTCGTTTGCGCCACGAGATCGAGGTCATCTTGCGGGCGTTGGTGAGCGAGGCGCTGGCCAGCGAGCTTTCGGAAAACCCAGGGTCTACGCCACCCTTCGATGCACAAAGCTTGGGCTAAACTGCGCCCCGGGTCGAAAGCGCGGAGGCGCTATGCATCCTCGGCGCGATACTTGCTCAGTGCTTGCGCCCGGATCGGAAGACCGGTTTTCAAACTCTACTTATCTCAATGTTCTGGAGGTTCCCCATGCAATTGAAATGGACTGCGGTCGCACTGGCTGCTCTCACACTCGTGGCCTGCGGCAAGAAAGAAGAAGCTGCGGCTCCTGCGGCTCCCGCACCCACGGCAGCCGTTGCACCGGCAGCAGCACCTCCCGCAGATGCACTGGTGGTGAAGATCGGTCACGTTGCGCCGACCAGCGGCGCCATTGCCCACCTCGGCAAGGACAACGAGTTCGGCGCACGCATGGCCATCGAGGACCTCAACGCCTCGAACTTCAAGATCGGCGACAAGGTGGCCAAGTTCGAGCTGCTGGCCGAAGACGACGCAGCCGATCCGAAGCAGGGCACCGCGGTGGCCCAGAAGCTGGTCGACAGCAAGGTCAACGGCGTCGTTGGTCACCTGAATTCGGGCACAACGATCCCCGCATCGAAGATCTACAGCGATGCCGGCATTCCCCAGATCTCGCCGTCGGCCACGAACCCCAAGTACACGCGCCAGGGCTTCAAGACCACGTTCCGCGTGGTGGCTGACGACACGCAGCTCGGCGGCACGCTGGGCAAGTACGCCGTCGAAACGCTCAAGGGCAAGAACATCGCCGTGATCGACGACCGCACCGCCTACGGCCAGGGCGTCGCCGAAGAGTTCGAGAAGGCCGCCAAGGCCGCCGGCGGCACCATCGTCGGCCACGAGTTCACGACCGACAAGTCCACCGACTTCAACGCCATCCTGACCAAGCTCAAGGGCGTCAAGCCTGACGTGCTGTTCTTCGGCGGCATGGACGCGGTGGGCGGCCCGATGCTCAAGCAGGTCAAGCAGCTCGGCATGAACGTCAAGTTCATGGGCGGCGACGGCCTGTGCACCGGCGAACTGGCCAAGCTGGCCGGCGATGCCATCGGCGAAGACATGGTGGTTTGCGCCGAGGCGGGCGGTGTCGAAGGCGACTTCAAGGCTCCGCTGGATGCCTGGAAGGCGAAGTTCAAGGAAAAGAACGGCGTGGACGTGCAGATCTATGCGCCGTACGTCTACGACGCCGTCGAAGTGCTGGCCGCCGCGATGCAGAAGGCCGGTTCCGCCGAGCCGGAGAAGTATCTGCCCGAGCTCAGCAAGATCCAGTACAAGGGTCTGACCGGCCCGATCGCCTTCGACGAAAAGGGCGACATCAAGAACGGCGCGCTGACGCTCTACACGTACAAGGGCGGTGTGCGCACGCAAATCGCCGTGGTGCGCTGACCGGCCCCTGCGTCGAACAAGAAAGGCCCCTCGGGGCCTTTTTTCATGGTGCGCCCAGCATGGGCGCACTCCCGGAGGTGCAAGTCCTCCCGTAAGTTGATYACAGCGAACGAAGCGAAGCGCAACTGCATCAGGGCGACCGAGTGTGGGGAGGAAGCGCGGAGCGAAGCTGCGAGCCGATGGACAAGAACCGGATAGAAGGCGGTGCCGAGCAGGGCGAGCGGGCCATGAACCGCGAAGCCTTCGTGATC